>NZ_AZES01000126.1 GCF_001434985.1 Companilactobacillus paralimentarius DSM 13238 = JCM 10415
TTCTATCCAAATTTTTCGTCTGGGTAGAATTCTATTTAATCTTACAATCTACCATTCTTAAAAATAATTGATATCATTTACTATCAAATGACCTTAAATAGCTAATTGTGAGGTAGAAAAAAGCTGAGAATAATATTCCCAGCTTTTTTAAGTATTATATTTCGAAAACTCCATTATTGAATGGTAACTCAACAACAACGTTATCAGTTAAAGTGAATTCTTTTACGCTTTCAAAGACTTTCTTAAAATCAGTGGCTTCATCATTGCTGAAAAGTTCCATGATTTTCTTCATGATGTCAGCTTTATCCATTGATGTGTGGAATTTGTAAAAGTCTAAAACTTTTCCAGTAGAGTTCATGGCAACAAAAGTACTACTACTATTCTTATTAGTATATAAGTAACAAACGTTATCCAAGTAACCAGTAGCTTCCTTTTTGTAAAGTTTTAAGTTATCCAATCCAATATTTGATAATTTAACAAACTTAGTTTGTTTATCCATTGCTATACCTGCATTTTCTATTTTATTTGTAATATCTATGTATAAGTTATTTTGAGTGCGTTTAGAGCTTTTGTCAAATTGAAGGAGTTATCATTACCTAGTTTGGAATGCAAGCGGTTTACATAATTTGTAACACAATTGTAACTTATGAAGAAACTTTTAACGTGATATATTAAATACCTGTTGTTAAATATGTAATTAAATATAGGAGTGTGCAAATGCCACGTAATTTAAAAGAAGAAATTGTATTCACAGCCATTATGGCCGGATTGATGGTGCTAGTAATGACGGGATATAATGTTGCCATGGCTCAGGGGCTCAGCAGTGGGTTGCCAATGGCAATTTTAAGCGCCTATCCACTAGGTTTAGGTGTAGCTATCGTATTGGATCTACTAATTGTTGGACCAATCGCTAAAGGATTAGCTTTCAAATATATTATTAATGATTATATGAAGAAAAATACTGTTTTGATCGGTATCACAATCTCAGTTTTGATGATTTTTGGTATGGTAACTTTGATGTCATTCTTCGGAATCGCCGTTGAAGGCAAACTATCTCAAGGACATGTTCTAGCTACTTATGGTCATACTTGGATCTTTAACTTGATTGTTGCTTTACCTCTACAACTATTGATTGTTGGACCAATTGCTCGTGGAGTATTAGGTAAAATGCAAAAGACAGTTGCTAAAGTTGAAGAAACAGAAGCAGAAACAAAGGCAGCTAAAGAAGAAATTTAATTTAGATCCGTTAATCTAAAAGGCTTCATTACATTCAATTGTTGAGTGTGATGAAGCCTTTTTCTATGAAATTAAATTAATTCCGAAATCACGTTGAGAACTTGATAATTGGCATATTTTCCCAATTCAGTGAGAAAATCATCAAGTTCAGAATTAGAGTGAAAGGCACCGTGAATCATGTAATTCATTTGGCCCGATATTTTGTAGTGATGACGGATAAAGTTTCGTTTGGAATCAACGAAATTGAGATATTTTTTATTACTGCGGAAATCCATCTTAGTTTGAATAAAGACTTGAAAATTGTAGCCCATTTTGTCTAAATCAACTTCAATGGTATATTTTTTAATGATTTTTTCATCTTCAAGTTGTTCAATTCGAGCAGCAACAGCTGGTGGAGTGAGATTAACGAGTTTAGCTAATTTGTTTTTCTTAATGCGGCTATCTCGATTGAGATGTTTTAAAATTTTAAGATCAGTATTATCCACTTTATTCAATTCTTTCTGTATTTAAGATTCAATATATATTATACGATAGTAGATTTTTACAAAAGAAATAATAATTTTTACTTAGCTTTGTTAAAGGCAGTCATTAGACGGAATCCGATGGCTGCTATTTTAAATTCTCCAAAAATTGCTTGAATGAGTGTGTAATAATGTAATCTTTTCGGTAAATAAAAGAAATTGGCAAAGTTGAAAATTGTTCCGGTAGTTCGACTTTCTTGAGAATTCCCTGATTGAAGTAGGGTTGGACAACTTTTTGCGGTAGGAGACTGATACCTAAACCAGCGCTAACACTGGCAATAATAGCATTTAGGTAATTAAATTCGATAGGATGATGGATCATGATCTGCTTTGAATCTAGCCAACTTTCCAAAGTTTTGCGATAAGCGCAACCGACTGGAAAAACCAATAAAGAAGAATTTTCAACGTCGATATCGGATGTATTAGCGGTCACTAAACAGAGCTTCTCAGCCATCAAAGGTAGACTAACAAGTTTTTGATCACTAACTTTACCACCAATAATTGCACCATCTAGTTCGTAATTGAGAACTCTTTGCGCACTTAACAAGGTCGTGCCAGTCTCGATTGAGAGTTCAACTTGAGGATTCTGCTGATGGAATTTAGACAGTATTTGAGGCAGAAAAGTCGAAGCCGCAGTTTGTAAAGTGCCAATTTTCAAATTACCATGGATCTCTTCGGGATGTTGCAATTGATTGATAGCATCGTCAGTTAGGTTGACTATTTTAATAGCTTTGGCGTAGAAGTCTTTACCATTGTCAGTCAGAGTAATACCACGATTGGTTCGAAAAAATAATTTAGTATTCAATTCGTTTTCCAATTGTCGTAATTTGGCAGAAATATTTGATTGCGCGTAGCCCATTTCTGCGGCAGCACCGGAGATACTGCCTTTTTGAGCGATAGTAATAAACATTTGTAGAGTATTTGTATTCATAGTTAACTCCTGATATATGAATTTTGGTACGGCTAGTTTCTCGTTGTCATAGTTTATTATATATCCAAGCGACCATATACTGTTCTTGTAAGTTAATTCAAACAAAAAATGAGGTCGCTAAATATGAGATTTTCAACAGTCAAAGTAAACGGGTTAGATGTTTTTTATCGTGAAAGTGGTGATAACAGTAAACCAACATTCTTGTTATTACATGGGTTTCCAACTGCCAGTCATATGTTTAGAAATTTGATGCCAATGTTAGAGAATGATTTTCATGTGATTGCTCCAGATTTCATCGGATTCGGTCAATCAGCTGCACCAGAACATACAAAATTTGATTATACTTTTGCTAATTTAACTAATTATGTTGATGGATTCTTAGATGCTATGGAAATTGATAAATTTTATCTTTATGTGTTTGATTATGGTGCACCGATTGGTTTTAATATTGCTGCTAAATATCCAGAAAGAATTTTGGGAATCGTTAGTCAAAACGGTAATATTTATCAAGAAGGATTAGGTAAGAAATGGGAAGGCCGTAAGGATTATTGGCAAAATCCTACACCAGAATTACGTGAGAGTTATAAGTCAGCATTCCAACCAACAACGATTAAAGGTCAATATACTGGTGGTGAAAAAGAGAGTAGCGTATCTCCGGATGGTTATACTTTGGACATTCACTACACAGAATCTCCCGATTATGCTGAAAGACAATCGGATTTGATTTTTGATTATCAAAGTAACGTGGCTAATTATCCTAAGTATCAAAAATATGTTAAAGATTATCAACCTGAGATCATCGCAGCTTGGGGTAAAAACGATCCTAGTTTCGTCTATCAAGGTGCTCAAGCCTTTACCAAAGATGATAAGAATGCAGAGGTACATTTGTTAGATGGTGGTCACTTTGTTTTGGAAACACATTGGCGAGAAATTGGTCAATTGATATTGAATAAATGGGCTAAATAAAGAATAAATATAGCAGGTAATCGTATTTTGATTATCTGTTTTATTTTTTAAGCAGGAAAGACCATATTCCAAACTTTTTTTCGTATTTATAAGTATAGGGAGTTGATTGCAAATTAATATCAATATATACTTCGTATATACGGAGGCGATGATATGAGTGTTAAAGCAAGAAAAGTAGGTAATTCTAAAGTTTTTACTATACCTCAAAATATAAAACCGACCGATGGAGAATATGAAGTATTTCAAGGTCGTCATGGTTCAATCGTGTTCTCCCCCAAGAAAACCAATATTTTTAAAGATAAAAAGTTCCTTAAAGAACATGATCTTAAACAAAAAGAAGAATTCAACGATGAATCAATAGGAGAGGAAGAAATTGATTGAATATATTCCTGAAAAACAGGACGTGGTGTGGTTAAATTTCAACCCATCATCAGGTAAAGAAATTGGGAAAAGACGTCCGGTCTTAGTTTTGAGTAATAAAGAATATAGTAAGGTTACAAATTTGGTTTTGATTTGCCCAATAACTCATGCCAAGAAGAATCATTTAAGAATGACAGGCTTGCTTATTCCCATTACGGAAGTTCCAGGAATAGATGGATTTATAAATCCTCTACAGATACATACCTTTAATTATCAAGCTCGCAAGATTGATAAAATTGGAGAGTTAGATGATAGTACCTTTTTTGATGTTATTAGAATAGTTAATGACATAATTGAATAAAAGCAAAAAGAGTAACGTTTCTTAAAATAAGTTTTTACTCAAATTGGGTTAAAGCGTGATTGTGCTTAAATTCCCATCTTCCGCAAGAATTGGAAATGTGTTGGAACGCTATGGGCATGACTTGAAGCTAATAATTTCACCTTCGGCAAAATTATGGATCTCCAAGATCAGCCTTATTGTAAGCGGCAAAACCGCCAACAATAATGTCATAGCTGAACACATTTCCAATTCTTACTCCAGAATAAATAACA
This sequence comes from Companilactobacillus paralimentarius DSM 13238 = JCM 10415, assembly GCF_001434985.1. Taxonomy (GTDB): domain Bacteria; phylum Bacillota; class Bacilli; order Lactobacillales; family Lactobacillaceae; genus Companilactobacillus; species Companilactobacillus paralimentarius. Next base: position 4,627 of record NZ_AZES01000126.1, read on the forward strand.
TTTCAATTATTTTTCTTGAAGTAAGCATGTTCAGTACGTGATTTTGTAAAATGATTTAATTTAATAAGATGAAAACAGCCTCTATTAAGGGATTCAAGTAAAGAATATATCTTGAATACTTAATGGAGGCTGTTCTTTTAATTATCCTGTTGTAGTTTAGAATGTCTGATTCCATAGGCAAAGTAGAAAATCACACCTAAAATTAACCAGAATGAAACAGATACTTTAGTTAAGTTTGGTAACATGACAATGAAGTAAACACTGAATAGTCCTGAAAGTATTGGTAACACTGGATAAAGTGGCATTTTGAAGCCGTCATTTGGAATGTCTTTACGATGTCTCAAAGGAATAACGCCAAATGAGATAAAGGCGAATGCTAATAATGTTCCAGCATTAATCAAGGAAGCTAATTGTGTTAGTGGTACTAAAGCTGCGAAGAATGTTTGAATAATGGTTGCGATGATAATAGCGTTGGTTGGTACGGCGCGTTTGGAACTAACATGACCTAAGAACTTAGGTAGTAGGCCGTCACGTCCAAGCGCATAAACTAATCTAGAACCACCGAAAAACATAGTGATCATGGCTGTAAAAATACCAATCAGAGCGCCTAAAGTGATAATTTTATTCCAAGCGCCTAGATGAATAACTTTCAACGCATAGGCTGCGGGATCGTCAACATTTAATTTAGTATAGTGAACGATTCCTGTTAGAACGAAAGAGAAAGCTACGTACAGTACAACTGCTACAATAACAGTTCCAATAATACCTTTGACAACGTTCTTACCGGGGTCAACAGTTTCAGCTGAATTAGCTGCCAAAGCATCGAAGCCGATGAAAGCAAAGAAAACAGTAGCAGCAGCGGTAGAAATACCACCCAGACCAAATGGTGATGAATGAAATTTAGCTGGATAGAATGGTACGTAATTGGATGTCTTAATATAAAAGACACCGACTACGATGAAGAGAATGATGATTGCCACTTTAACGACTACGGCAATATTTTCAATTCGTTTAGATAAGTCAACACCGTGAAAAATAATGAAAGAAACAATTAAAACGATAAGACCAGCAGTTAAATTAATAACGCCACCTTCTAAAGGTCCAGCTTGTAAGGCTTTAGGTAGTGTAATGCCAAAGGCAGCTAAAATGTTGTCATTAAAGTACGAGGCAAAACCGGTAGCCTCGGCTGAAACTGCCAAAAAGTATTCAAGAATTAAAGCCCAACCGAGTAACCAACCGACGAATTCACCATAGATAACAGAACCAAAGGAATAGGCTGAACCGGCAACTGGCATAGCGGACGAGAATTCAGCGTAAGCCATACCGACCATTCCAGAGACTAGCGCTGCCACCAAGAAAGCAATAACAACAGCTGGTCCTGCATGTAGTGCTGCTTCGTGCCCTGGTAGGATGAAGATCCCTGTACCAATAACGGCACCAATTCCAAGTGCAACTAAGTCTTTAGCGTGTAAAGTTCTTACCAAGTGAGAATCGGCTTTGACATAGTTTTCAACACTTTCTTTTTTAAAAATATTTTTCATGAAAATCCCCCTAATAAAAAAGAAAAACGTAATTTTTATTATTACTCAAATATTAAATGAGTACAACTTATTTTTTAACTTTATTAAAGAGAAATTAAGAAAAATTGACATCTGATGAGCAAGATATGTGAAAGAAAATCGTATTTCGTGAGACAATATAGTTGTAAATTATATTTCCAAAAGAGTATGATTTATCAAATTAAGATAAATTAAAGAGCTAATGGAAAGGATGACATTATGTTACAAATCATGGGGTTATCATCAATCGTATTATTAACACTGATTTTTAAAAAATTGGAGAGTACTCCAGCAGTGTCTCCAGTTAGAATTAATCGTAAATAATTGAATATATTGAATACAGAGGGAACTTCGTTAACGTAATTTGTTGATGAGGTTCTTTTTTAGTATTGGTTGATAATTTTTTGAAGTTCATTCAAGTAGGAATTTTTTAAAGCTTGAGGATAATTAATTTTGACGTTATTACCTAATGAAAGAAGATATTGAATCATGTAGTTGAATTCTTCCTGATTGTAACCGCCATAGAGGTAATATTGACGGTCAACTTGTTTCAGTTTCATATTAGGGTAGTTATTCTTTTGAAATAATTCGACACCAAGCGGAGTCAAACTACATTCAAAGGGGATGTTATGGTAGTTTTTTTCATAATCATCCTGAATTTCTTGCATTTGTGTATGAGTTAGAGTTGTTTGGGTATAGTTGGGTGAACAGTTTTTCATTTGGTCACAACGATAAGTGGCCCAGTTTTTACTTTCAAAGTTGTAAATATTACAGAACCAAATTCCGTGACGATATAACAAATCAGATACTTGAATTGTTTGTTTTTTATTATGAAAGGTTAAATTCAGAGCAGTTTCTTCCAAAATTGACTGCAAAATAATATTTAAATCCAGCGGAGCCGAAATAGAAGGTATCTTATAATATTGAACTGATTTTTGTAACTTGATGACGGCCTGCTGCTGAATTTTAGTTAGAGTCGCCATCAGTTTGTCAGAGATATGATTATAAGGCTTCTCAAATGGGGTGGCAGAGAGGGAACTTAGGGCGTTGAGAGCAAAGAAAATAGCATTGATCTCTTCGAGATTGAAGGTTACGGGGATCAATAGTTGGCGATTAACGATGTGAAAACCACCATAGCGGCCATTTTCGGTGTAGAAACTTAGGCCCATGTTTTCGAGATCAGTGATATCACGCAAGGCCGTTCGTTTAGAGATTTGAAATTCGGTTACTAGGTCATTGATATGAAAAATTGATTTGTTGCTTAGAAAAATTAATTCTTGGTTGAGTCGTTCAGCTTTATTCATTTTTATTTCCTTAATGGTGTCATAGATTGTCACCATTGAATTGTAGTATTAACTTATCAATTAAGACAAGGACAAATTAAAAATGAAAACATTAATTATTAACGCTCAACCAGATTTTCGTAATGGAGATCATTACTCAATTAAACTTCAACAATTATTTCTCAAAAAATTTCAAGTAACCTTCCCTAAAGAGACGGTCGATTTAATCAATCTTTATGACATGGAGATTCCTCAATTAACTACGGATCAACTTTTAGGTATTTGGGAAAAACAAGCTAATCACATTACTTTAAATAATGAAGAAAAACGAATTTTTCAAATAAATCAGGATTTGATTCAACAATTTAAATCCCATCATCGTATTGTTATTGTCTCACCGCTCCATAACTTCAACGTGACTTCTAAAATGAAGGATTACATTGACAATATTCTAGTGGCACATGAAACTTTCAAATATACAGCCGAAGGTTCAGTTGGTTTGATGACAGACAATTATAGAGTGATGTTACTTCAGGCTAGTGGCTCGATTTATACAAACAATGACCGTTATACGCCATTGGAGTTCTCAAGAATGTATTTGCAAGGTATCTTCGAAGAACTCATGGGCTTCGATAATTTTTTGATTGTGCGTGCTCAAGGGTTACAAACTAATGGTATTGACGTAAGTAAAGCTATGGAGCAGGCCAAGAATGATTTGAATATTGAATTTGCTAAATTTTACGAGCAATAAAAGTGTTCTTTTACGCCTGAACCATGGCATAATGAAGCTAGATTCGACAAATTATAAAGTGAGGTTGATTAGATGAAGCAATTTACACTTGAGGAATTAAAAAAATATAATGGTGAAAATGGCCAACCAGCTTATGTAGCTATCGATGGAGTTGTTTATGATGTAACTGATGTGGAACCTTGGCAAGGTGGAAAACATCATGGGAACGTTGCTGGTAATGATTTGTCTGAGGCTATTATGAAATCACCACATAAACATTCTGTTTTAGCAAAATTAAATGAAGTTGGAAAATTGGAGGAACGCTAATAAGCGTTCTTTTTTATTACCATTCATAAGTTAAACTTATCAATTGGCTTTAAATTTGAAATTGGTTGAAATACGGTTTGCCTGTAAGATATCACTTGTAAGTTAAGTTGATGAAGCAAGTAAGAGGTAAGTTGTATAAATGAATAATGAAGTTATCGTATTGTTTGGTGCCGGTTCAATCGGTGAAGCAATTGTTAGAAGAGTCTCGGCCGGTCGTAAGTTATTACTAGCTGATTACAATGAAAATAAATTAACCGAGATGAAACAACATTTAACGGAAGCAGGCTTTGTAGTAGAAACAATCAAGGCAGATCTTTCTTCCAGAGAGTCTATTAAAGAAGTAGTTGCAAAGGCCCAATCTCTTGGCGATATTATGGGATTGGTCAATGCAGCTGGTGTTTCACCTTCACAAGCTAGTCCTGAACAAGTTTTGAGAGTAAATCTTTATGGAACTTCGGTTTTATTGGAGGAATTTGGTAAAGTAATGGCTCCCGGCGGAGCAGGAATCGTGATCTCATCACAATCGGGTCATCGTTTGCCAGCTTTGTCACTAGAGGATAATCATGCTTTGGCAATGACACCAACTGAAGAACTATTAAATCTATCAATTTTACAACCAGATGTTATCAAAGATTCATTGGTAGCTTATCAATATGCTAAACGGACCAATGTTTTACGAGTGGCCGCTGAATCAGTTAAGTGGCAAAAACGTGGTGCTAGAATCAATGCAATTAGTCCTGGTATTATCATGACGCCGTTAGCCATTGATGAATTGAACGGACCACGTGGTGCAGGTTACAAGCAAATGTTTGATTCAATGGTTACGAAACGTCCAGGTACGCCAGACGAAATTGCTAATTTAGCTGAATTATTAATGGATCGTCGTGGTGCCTTTATTACGGGGAGTGATTTCTTGGCTGATGGTGGTATTACCGCTCAATATTGGTACGGCAATGTTTCAGAAGTACGTAATAGTGGAGCACAAAAATAAATTTTTGAGGAGATTTTAATTATGAAAGCAGCGACCTTTGTAGAACCAGGAAAAATGGAAATTAGAGAATATGCTAAACCAGAAATTCAAGAATCAACTGATGCAATTATTAAAATTGTTCGTGCTTGTGTTTGTGGATCTGATCTTTGGTGGTATCGTGGTATTTCAAAACGTGAACCAGGTTCAACTGTCGGACATGAAGCCATTGGTATCATTGAAGCCGTTGGTTCAGAAGTTAAAGATGTTAAAGTAGGCGACTTTGTGATTGCTCCATTCACCCATGGCTGTGGTCATTGTGCTGCTTGTCTAGCTGGTTTTGATGGTGATTGTTTGAATCAAGAAGCTGGTGGCAATGGTGGTTATCAAGGTGGATACTTGAGATTCACTAATGCTAACTGGGCTTTAGTTAAGATTCCTGGTCAACCAGAAGATTACTCTGATGATATGCTTAATAATTTCCTAGCTTTAGCTGACGTTATGGCCACAGGCTTCCATGCTGCAACTAGTGCCGAAGTTAAAAAAGATGATACTGTCGTCGTTATGGGAGACGGTGCCGTTGGTTTGAGTGGTGTTCTTTCAGCTCATCTATTGGGTGCTAAGAGAATTATTGCCATGAGCCGTCATGAAGACAGACAGAAGTTAGCTAAAGAATTCGGTGCAACCGATATTATTCCTGAACGTGGAGATGAAGCAGTTGCTAAAGTTATGGAATTAACTGGTACAGGTGCAGATGCAGTTCTTGAATGTGTTGGAACAGAACAGTCTGTTGATACAGCTGTTAAAGTAGGCCGTCCTGGTGCTGTCGTTGGACGTGTCGGTGTACCTCAAAAAGCTGAAATGAATACTAATAATCTTTTCTGGAAGAACATTGGTCTACGTGGAGGGATTGCCTCAGTAACAACTGATGATAAGAATATATTGTTGGATGCTGTTTTGAGTGGCAAGATCAACCCCGGAAAAGTCTTTACTAAGAGATTTACACTTGATGAAATTCAAGATGCATATGAAGCAATGGATAAACGTACGGCTATCAAATCTTTGATTGTTGTAAGTGATAAATAGGAGAAAATAATGAAAAAAGTTTTAATCATTGGAGCAACTGGTACAATTGGCGGTGCTGTTCGTCAAACATTATTGAATGATACTGACAATCAATTAACTTTGTTTGCTAGAAGCGCTAGTCGTTTGAATACTAGTGACCGCGAAACAGTTTTAGCTGGAGATGTAACGAAAGATAGCGATTTGGATAAAGCTATTGCTGGTCAAGATGCCGTCTTTGTCGCTTTAAGCGGTAATTTAGGTCAATTTGCTAAAAAGATTGTTGCAGCAATGGATCGCAATAATGTTTCACGTTTGTTGTTCATTACATCAATGGGTATTTATGATGAAATACCAGCCTCAGTTGGTGCTAGTGGTAACTTGAGTAGTAATTCAATGTTACGTTCATATCGTGAAGCAGCTGATGTGGTTGAGGATTCTGATTTGAATTACACAGTTATTCGCCCAGGATGGTTTACTAATGGACCTGTTGATTATGAAATTACAAAGAAGGGTGAACCTTTTGGTGGACATGACGTTTCAATTAGTTCAATTGCTGATTTTGTAAAGAATGCGATTGCTGATGATAGTTACTATTCACACGATAGTGTTGGTTTGAATACAAAATAAGAAAAAGTAGCCTCTTTGACAGAGACTACTTTTTTTTAGGATAAATTAAATGGTAACAAATATAGTCAAAAGCGGTGACTAATAACGTAATTGAGAAAAGCCATCCAAATGGATCTTTGAAATTAAGACTGATATCGAAATTGTAAACTCCATGATTGATGGCAACATTCTTTATAGCGTATGCAATGATTAAAGCCCATAACACTGTAGTTAAGATAGAAGTATACTTACGCATATTATCATTTCCTTTTAGTGAAATTGTTTATAATATTAATAATAGTTTAGGAATATGTAAATTAATAGTAAAAGTTGAGGTGTAAAAATGTTTCAACAGATGCAATACCTTATATCAATTGTAAAAAATCATAGTTTTACGCAAGCAGCGGTTGATTGCAATATTTCGCAATCGGCCATTTCACAACAAATGAAAGAATTAGAGAGTCGTTTGGGCGTGAAATTGTTGAATCGGAAAGGGCGTAGCTTTGAAGTAACTGAAGCCGGCCAGTATTTTTATACGCATAGTCAAGATATTTTGGCCAATGTGGATCAATTGATTAAAAATACTGTCAAGATTGAAAAGAATGACGAAGTAGAACTTCATGTTGGTTATTTGAGAAGTTTTGGAACGACCGAATTTTTACAGACAGTTTCTAAATTTACGCAAGAATTTCCTAAAGTTAAAATCAAGATTAGCAGCGGGACACATGAAGAACTCTATGAACTGTTGCGTACAGGTAAACTAGATTTGAATTTCTCAGATCAACGTCGAGCTTTATCGAATGAATATCAAAATGAATTTTTGACGTCTAGTGAATTTATGGTTGCGGTAAATCATTCTTTGCCAGTCGATGATAGAAAAATTGATATTGCCGATTTGGCTGATATACCATGTATCTTGATTCTAGATGGTAATCAACAAAAAGCCGAGGAAGAGTATTACCGAGACATTTTAGGAGTAAAAAGTGAATTTGTTGTGGCTAAGAATTATGATGAAGCCCAGATGTTGATTGCTTCTAATCAAGGGTACTTGATAATTAATCGTCGAATGCGTAAGCAATTGGATCAAGATATTGTGAAGATGATTCCTTTAATAAAAGGTGATCGCAAGTTAATTCAAAATTATTACGCCTATTGGCAAGCCGATAATTCTGGGTATTATATCGAAACGTTTGCGGATTTATTGAAGCAAAGTTTTGCATAACTTTTACTTATGAATAGGCCTTAGTTTTAGAATAGTTTAGATATAAAAATGTTGGTATCATGCTCTTTGTAAGTTAAGGAAGCGTGATAGAAATGACAGATAAAGAAACAATTATGCAATTATATCGTGATGAAAATACGGCAATGGTAAAAAAGGATATTAACCGTCTAAATGAAATCTTAGCTTCATCAATGACTTTGACTCATATGACTGGTTACGTGCAACCAAAATTAGAATGGATCGATCAGATTCAAAACGACGAAATGCAGTATTTATCTTCTAAAGAAGATGACATCAAGAATATTGAGATTAATGGTAGCAAGGCTAGTTTAGTGGGTCAAAATCAGGTTCAAGCTAAAATCTGGGGTGGAGGTGTAAACACTTGGCCTCTACAAATGAAAATGTACTATGAGAAAAAGAATGGCGAATGGATTATCACTAATCAAGTTGCCAGCACATACTAAAAAAGATAGCTGATTGAAATTAGCTATCTTTTTGATATTATTTAACGATATTTATTTTAATACGATCCAAAGGAATTTCACGTGGAACAAATTCTTCATCAGTTTGTCCTAAAGTTAGTGCAAAAACACCTTTGAATCCAGTAGGTAGAACGTTGTTAGGAATTGAACCAACACTAGACATATTGTAATTAGCACCTAATCCTTGATTTTCAGCGGCCAATTCCATGTTGTGAACGATAGCCCCAGCTGAGACATCCTCCATGGCATCAGGGTCTTCAGCAGAAACCACAATAACGGTTGGAGCATCATAAATACCACTCATTTTACTTAATATACTTGAGTCCTGAATGACTGTTAGACGATAATTGTTGTATTCACCCATACCAACGGGACTAGCATTAGCGGCAAGTAAAATTTTATTTAACTGTTCATCAGTAATTTGACCGGTGTAATGACGAACAGCCTTGCGTGAACGGATCATTTTTTCAGTTTCCATATATCAACACTCCCTTATTATGTTTCTCTTTCTATAATAATATAAATAAATTTATATGGATCAAAATGTTGCAATCAATTTTTTTTGACAAAATTCGGTTATAATTGTTTCATTTTTATAGAAAGTCGTATAAAGTTAATATTATAGTAAATTAGAAAAATATTAAAAATAAATTAGAGGTAGCTCATGTCTGAAATTAAACATTTTTATGAAACATTTCATCCAGCACACTACGATATTTTTATAGATATCGATCGTGATGCTAAGACCATTTCCGGAACAACTAAGATTAATGGTGATGCTAAAGAAAAGACAGTCTCAATTAACCAAAAATACTTGAATATCAAATCAGTTGAAGCTGATGGCGAAACTGTACCTTTCAAAGTTGATGACGAGAATGAAGGAATTCACATCGATCTTGAAAAGACAGGTGAAACTACTTTAACAATTAGTTATGATGCTAAATTGACTGATTCAATGATGGGTATTTATCCTTCATATTACGAATTGAATGGCGAAAAGAAACAAATCATCGGTACACAATTTGAAACAACTTTTGCTCGTCAAGCCTTCCCATGTGTTGATGAACCTGAAGCTAAGGCTAAATTTGATATCGCTATCAAATTTGACGAACAACCTGGCGAAACAATTTTGGCTAATATGCCAGAAATTCGTAACGAAGATGGTGTTCACTACTTCGATACAACTGTACGTATGTCAACATATCTTATTGCCTTTGCCTTCGGTGATCTTCAATCTAAGAAAACTAAGACTAAGAGTGGTGTAGAAGTTGGTGTCTTTGCTACTAAGGCCCATAAGGCTAAGGAATTAGACTTCACTCTTGATATTGCTAAACGTGCAATTGAATTCTATGAAGACTTCTATCAGACACCATATCCACTTCCACATTCATGGCAATTGGCACTTCCTGATTTCTCAGCTGGTGCTATGGAAAACTGGGGACTTGTAACTTATCGTGAAGCATACTTATTACTTGATCCTGATAACACATCAATTGATACAAAGATGTTAGTTGCTACTGTTGTTACTCATGAATTGGCTCACCAATGGTTCGGTGACCTTGTAACTATGAAGTGGTGGGATGATCTCTGGTTAAATGAAAGTTTTGCCAATATGATGGAATACGTTGCAGTTGATGCTATTGAACCTGACTGGCATGTTTGGGAAATGTTCCAAACATCTGACGTTCCTGCCGCCTTACAACGTGATGCAACTGATGGTGTTCAATCAGTTCACGTTGAAGTTCAAGATCCAGCTGAAATTGATGCTTTGTTCGATTCAGCCATTGTTTACGCTAAGGGTGCCAGAATGCTCGTTATGGTGCGTGCTTTACTTGGTGACGACAACTTACGTAAAGGTTTGAAGTTATACTTCGAAGCTCATAAGTATGGTAATGCCAAGGGTGCTGACTTGTGGAGTGCTCTAGGTGAAGCTTCAGGTATGGATGTTGGTAAGATTATGAACTCATGGCTAGAACAACCTGGTTACCCAGTAGTTTCAGCTAGTGTAGTTGATGGCAAACTTACATTGTCACAAAAACAATTCTTTATCGGTGAAGGTAAAGAAGTTGGTCGTCAATGGCAGATTCCTTTGAACAGCAATTATGATGTTGCTCCTAAGATTATGGCTGATCAAACAATTACTTTAGGCGATTATGAAGAACTACGTAAAGCAAATGGTAAGCCATTCCGTCTAAATGTTGGAAACAACTCACACTTTGTTGTTAAGTATGACGAAACACTTCAAAAGGATATCTTCGATAATATCGATTCAGTTGATACTATTTCTCAACTTGGATTGCTTCAAGATCTCCGTCTTTTGGCTGATGCTCGTCAAATTTCATATGCTGATGTTGTACCAATGCTTGAAGATTTCTCAGAGAGCAAGTCATCAACAGTTACAGCTGCAATGTATCGTATTGCCAATAACTTGAAGAAATTCGTTAAACCTAATACTGATGAAGAAAAAGCTTTGCAAGCCCTCTATGCTAAATTGAGTGCTAAACAAGTTGCTCGTCTTGGCTGGGAACCTAAGGCTGGAGAATCAATTGATGATCAATTGACACGTCCATACGCTTTGAGTGCTGCTTTGTATGCCAAGGATGAAAAAGCCATCTCTGAAGCTCATAAGTTATTTGTTGCTAACAAGGATGACTTGGCAGAATTACCAGCTGATATTCGTCTCTTAGTAATTAGAAATGAAGTTAAGAACTATGGTAGCGAGGAACTAATCAATAGTTTGTTGAATGAATACAAGACAACTTCAGATCCAAGTTACAAGAACGATTTATCTGTTGCTATTCCAAGTACAACTGACAGCAAGTTGATTGGTGAAATTGTTGATAAGTTCGAGGATGCTGATATTATCAAACCTCAAGATCTACGTGCATGGTATCGTGGTATTTTGAATAATGATGAAGGTCAACAGGCTGCTTGGGATTGGATCAGAAGTGACTGGCAATGGTTGGAAGATACTGTTGGTGGTGACATGGAATTTGCTACATTTATCACTGTCACATCATATGCCTTCCATACACCAGAACGTTTCGAAGAATTCAAGAAGTTCTTTGAACCTAAGATCAATACACCGGGATTGACTCGTGAAATCACAATGGATATCAGTATCATTGAGACTAAGGTTAACTTGGTTGAAGATGAAAAAGATGCTGTTAATGCAGCTATCAAAAATGCTTAATTTTTGATTATAAAAGATTAAAATATTTAAATAAAAAGTTTGGAGAAATGACAAAAAGCCGTTACTTCAAGCTTTTTTTGCTATTTAATAGTTAGATTGGTAAAAATAATTTATTCAGAATAGAATATAAAGCTTGTCTAAACATGACAAAATGTATTACCGTTTTAGTACTATTATATAAATATAGTTATTGATGTTAGCGATGCCATTGTGAAAGGAGTGATTGATATCAAAAAATTACTAGTTTTATATGTAGGATTCATTTTACTGGGGCTTTTTTTGATATTGAATTTTTCAACAAATACTACCTATGCGGCTGTTGCCACTCAAGTAACCTTGGACAAGGTGTTGAGTAATACAGTAGATAATAAGGGTGTAGATCGTACTTTGCCTAAGGGCTTAACTAATATTAACGAGTTATTTAATGTTCCAGCAATTACTAATAATGATACTGAAGTAATGCCTGCCAATACTGGTGACAATAAAGGAAGTGCTGATGTTACCGTATTAACACAATTAGGACAAACTAATAAAGTTGGTGCTATTTGGTCCAAGAGAACGCAATCTGATACCAGTAAGCAGAACTATATAAATGTAGATAAACGTCAAACTATGTCTATGTGGATGTACTTCGGAGGTGTTGATAGTTTCGGTGGTACTGATACCGGTGATGGTATGGCGTTAGTTTTACAAAATGTTTCAGATAGTGCTTTTACTAATGGTGGTGATGTTGCTAATATACCTGGTGAAGCCTTAGGTGTCTGGGGAACTGTAGTTTCGCCAATTGATGTTGTTACATCTGCTCTGGCTAAAACAGCCATTCAAAAGAGTTGGGCTATGGAATTTGATACCTATCCTAATTCTGGTACTTATGATAGTAATTTTGATAAGAATGTCAGTGGTTTCAATCATATTGCCAGCAATTATCCGGCTAGAGAGTCAACCTATGGGATTGGGACAGAAGGTGCTTATATGAATCATGATAATTTGATTACTAGTATCCCCACTGCGACAAGAACTAGTAATTTCTTAACCGATGATCATTGGCATCATGTGACATTGACATGGACACCAGCACCTAGCGGTTCTACTGATGCTACAATGACCTTGAATTATGATGACAAGAATATGGACGGAACTCCTAAGTTGACCACTGCCGGCAAGGTCAACACTAAAGTTATGAAAGTTGATACGACTGCTTTTGATCTCAATGGCAGCAATAAACTCTATTGGGGCTTCACTGGTTCAACGGGTTTAAGTTCTGAAAATAATTTGATTATCTTTGAATCTATTCCATCTTTGGTTGAAGCTGATGCTACGACTTCAATTATTGATGAAACTTCAGGTAATCGTGAAATTACCGATGCTACAACTGATAATCCTAATGCTAACGTGGTCCATCAAGGAGACAAAGTTAGTGTAAACTATAATCTAAATTATTTGAGTGGATCAAAACCTTGGGAAAATATTGATGCCACAATTAATCTACCTGATAAAATTGATTACAGTAGTGCTTTGATTACTTATACCGATGATGCAGGCAAGACATCCACCGAAACAATTGGCGAATTTAGCGGCATGACTAATAATCAAATTGAACATAAGCTAGGGCAATCTTTGTATAAGACAGGAATTACTTCAGCTAATGTTAAATTTGAAGGAACTGTTAATGCCGGTACAACTACTACAGAAACTGATGTACCAGCAGCACATGCTAGTTTTTATGGTAGTGATTTGCAAAAAGATGTCATGACAAAAGCCTTTGTGATTAAGCAACCAAATAAGATTACGTTAACTAAGACTGGATCTGACGTCACAACTAGCTTTAATAAAGAAGTTTTGTTAAATGGTAAAGTTTCATACAGTGACAAGACTAAAACTGTTGATCCGTCTAAATTGACAGTTGTTGCAAGTGTGAATGGTCAAGTTGCTAAAACTTCAATGAACTCAATTTTAGCTAGTAATTCAACAGACACTTTTGCTTTACCAGTATCTTCACAACTGTTCTCCAACTTGCATGAAGGTGCTAACACAGTCACAATCTACGTTTATAATAATGAGGATTACAATGTTTCTGATACGATTACATATACAGTAACTATTTCAGGAACAGTTTCCTTATCAGCTTCAAATAGTAACTTTAAGACCGTACAATCCTTTGGAGATAATTCAATTATTCCAAGAGGAAGTGATTGGTCAATTAATGTAACTGATAGTCGTCAAAAGGGAGCAGGTTGGAAACTGTTTGCTTCGGCAACTCCTTTAGTTAATGAGGATAAAGAAACTTGGACTAATTCTAAGGATGGTCAAAGCTTGATTTTTATTGATGGGTCAGGCAACACAAACAATCTAGTCAATAATGAAGCTGAGATTAGTGGAGCGGTTAAAAGTCAGACATCGGCACAAGATTATGATATTGATAGTCAATGGTCGACTAGTGATGGAATATTGTTGAAACGTGGTTCGTATGAGAGTGCAGGTATATATACCTCTACCATAACTTGGAATTTACAAGATAGTATTTAGTCAAATATTTTGATAAAAAATCATGATTGTTGAGAATTTTCTCAAATCATGATTTTTTTTGTATATGGTAGATTGTAAGATTAAATAGAATTCTACCCAGACGAAAAATTTGGATA
>NZ_AZES01000127.1 GCF_001434985.1 Companilactobacillus paralimentarius DSM 13238 = JCM 10415
GAGAAAGAGAAATGAAATTAATTGATTTGCATTGCCACATATTGCCAGGCGTTGATGATGGTTCCAAAGATATGCAGATGTCATTAGATTTGGCTAAGGCAGCTGTAGATCAAGGAATTACCAATAGTTTGGTAACTCCTCACCATATGGATGGGGAATACACTAATCACAAACAAGATGTGATCAGAAAGACTAATGAATTTCAAAAAGCTTTAGATAATGCGGGAATACCGTTGAGTGTGTTTGCTAGTCAAGAAGTTCATCTAACAGGGGAACTAATGGATGCCATTGCTAAAGATGATATT
>NZ_AZES01000128.1 GCF_001434985.1 Companilactobacillus paralimentarius DSM 13238 = JCM 10415
ACCGTATCGCTGCTTAAATTCCGCAAAGATCCGCAGAATCCGTTGTTTTAAGTCCGCATCTTCGGCCCGGCGTTTTGAAGGCTTTGGGGATCGATAACGATAATACTGAGCTCTGGAAACACCGAGGATTCGGCACATCTTAGTTACCTGGTGGTGATGGCTTTCTTGGTGAATGTAATCAAAAATATTGGTTACTTCTGCGCAAGGAAGCCCAGGGCTTTTTTTAGGATTTCGTTCTCCTCAGACAGGGAAGCCAGCCGCTTTTCCATCGCTTTAATTTCGTCTGGCGATTTACCGGATTGAGTTTTGGCTTGGCCCTGGATCCACTTATGAACGGTTGAATAGCCAATGCCATATTCTCTGGCCAGTTGGGCAGCTGATTCGCCTTGCTTATATAGGTTGATGATGTTTTGTTTGAATTCTTTGTCGTAACGAGTTGGCATGTAAAAATTCCTTCCTTTTGAGAGACGATTTATTCATTATACCCTCTCTTAAAAGTTGTCTCAGGAATCAGCTTACATCCA
>NZ_AZES01000017.1 GCF_001434985.1 Companilactobacillus paralimentarius DSM 13238 = JCM 10415
AGTGATGTTCTTTTTTTATTTTCTAGAGATTAAAAAACTGGTATTGATTATTCATCGATACCAGAAAGTATAGAACCCTTTTTTTGCGTTCTTTAGATAAAACTCATAATTGAACCGAGAACAACGCCACCAATTGTGACAATAATCATCAACCAAACGACAATTTGAATAATTTTAGTTAATGTGCTTTTAGGTTTCTTTTCGTCCAAAACTTCCACCACCTAATTTATATATAGTGAAATGGTACTTCACAAAGGAAATTTATGCAATATTGTAATGGTTTTCTCTTTTACTTTTGGGAAAACTCCCCACCCTTATAAATGTATGATTACCAACCGTTTACAAGTTTTTTAACTACTTTAGACTGATTGTCAAATATCGTGTGGTTAATTGTGGTTAATTGTGGTGATTTGTGGTAAATTAGGAAGTGTTAAAGAATCGAGGTGATATCCATGTTCATGGGTGAATTTCATCACACACTTGATAATAAAGGTAGAATTATTGTGCCTGCTAAATTTAGAAAATTGCTTGGTGATGAGTTCGTAATAACTCGTGGAATGGATGGTTGCCTTTTTGGTTACCCGCTGGAGCAGTGGAATAAGCTTGAAGCGCAGTTGGATAAGTTACCACTGACCAAGAAGGATGCAAGAGCCTTCACTCGATTCTTTTATTCTGCAGCTGCAGAGGTTGAATTTGACAAACAAGGTCGGATTAATCTTTCGACTTCGTTAATTAAATTTGCTAAGTTAAATAAGAATTGTGTAATCGTAGGTGTTTCTGATCGTATTGAAATATGGGATGAGGAATGCTGGAATAAATTTAGCCAAGAGGCTGAAGATAATTTTGAAGAAATATCGGAGAAAATGACAGACTTTGACTTCTAACGAATATAAACATAAAACAGTACTTTTAAAAGAAACAATTGATGAGGTAAATCCACATGATAATGGTATTTATGTAGACGCTACCTTTGGCCGTGGAGGGCACAGTAAAGAATTATTGAGCCGCATGCATCATAGCCATCTTTATGTTTTTGATCGCGATGAGGCCGCCATTAAAGTCGGTGAGAGTATTCAAAATGATCCAGCTATCATTGGCGATAATACGTTGACGTTAATACGTGATAATTTTGAAAATATGCAAGAACGTTTGTTGGATTTGGGCGTTACTGAGGTAGATGGGATTGTTTACGATTTAGGAGTTTCGTCTCCACAATTTGATGATGCAGTCAGAGGATTCAGTTATAAGAAGGCTGCTCGTCTTGACATGAGAATGGATCAAAGACAAGACTTAGATGCAGAGAAAATTGTTAACGACTGGTCTTATAGTGAACTAGTTGGTATTTTCTATAAATACAGTGATGAAAAATTTTCTAAACAGATTGCTCGTGCTATTGAACGAACACGTGAGGACCATCGTATAACTTCTACATTGGAATTAGCGGATATTATCAAAAATGCTATTCCTGCAGCAGCTAGAAGAACAGGTGGTCACCCTGCTAAACGTGTCTTTCAAGCAATTAGAATTGCAGTAAATGATGAATTGGGTTCTCTTGAGAGATCCTTAGATCAAGCAATTAAATTGTTGGCACCAAAGGGCAGAATAAGCGTTATAACTTTTCAATCAAAAGAAGACAGAATTGTAAAACATATTTTTAAGGATAATTCACACGTTGATGTTCCCCGCGGATTACCTGTTATTCCAGATGACATTAAACCAGTTTTGAAACAGATAACACGGAAACCAATTCTGCCTAATGATAAGGAATTAGCTGAAAATAATCGGGCACATAGTGCTAAATTACGCGTTGTTGAAAAGATATAATGGAGAAATAATATGAGAGAAGAAAGTACGGCTAGAAATTTACAAGACTATCAAGTTGCTCCACAGCCCGAGAAGGTTGTTCAAGCAGCTCCCAAGGTACATAGTGTTAAACTGTCAAAATTTGAGACTTTTTCTATTGTAGGTCTCTTTCTTTTAACGTTGGTACTAATGGTAGCTTTAGTTAGTATAAAAGTTTCGATGACTTCTTCTCAAAATGAGTTAGATAGTCTTACTAATCAAATCTCTAAGACTAATACGAGTAATGTTAATTTAAGACAAGAAATTTCTGAATTAAGCAGTTTTGATCGGTTCTCTTCTTTCGCTAAGAAGCATAATTTAAAAATGAGCGATAATAATGTAAGGAATATATCAAAATGAGTAAGTTCGGAAAACTATTAAAAAATAAGGCAAGACGCAATCATTATATAGTTGGTATATTAATTTTGATTGTGACTGCCTTTTCTTTTATCCTTTTTATCCAAAGATTTGCTTATATCTCTGTAAGTAAACAATATGATGGAGTAAATCTAGAAAAAAGAACTAAAGCTAAATATGAAAAAGTAACAAAGGTTAATGCTAAACGTGGTGATATCCTTGATGTTAATGGTGATATGATTGCGGGAGATTCAACGATTTATAATATTTATGCAATTGTAAATCATAAGTCTAAAACAGCCACAGGTAAGGCTGATTATGTAGTTGATAAGGAAAAGACTGCTAGGATGCTGAGTAAGTATTTACCACTCTCTGAAAAGCAATTAGTTAAATATTTAACTCCTCAAAATAAGAAACAATATCAAGTAGAATTTGGACAAGCTGGACGTAATCTATCAATTGAAATCAAGCGTAAAATTGCAGCTCAGAAGTTACCTGGAATTCATTTCGTAGAATTTCCATCAAGGTCTTATCCTAATGGTGTTTTTGCTACTAATTTAGTTGGTATTACTAAAGCTGATAATGCTAATGATCAAAATAGCAATATTAGTGGTGTGATGGGAGTTGAAAAATACTTCAACAAATTGCTATCTGGTCAAGATGGTAAGAAGATTACTAAGGTTGACTTTAATGGTAATGAATTACCTAATTCTCAAGTAAATGAGAAGCAATCGATCGATGGATCGAATGTTTATTTGACTTTGAATAGTAAAATTCAGCAATATGCTGAGATTTTGGCTCAAGAAGCTGCCGATAAATATGAACCTAAGAATTTACAAGTTTTAGTTATGAACGCTAAAACCGGTGCGATTGAAGCAGCAACACAACGTCCAACTTTTAATCCGACAACTGGTAAGGGCCTAGCTAATAGTTGGCGTGATACTTTAGTTGAGGACCAATTTGAACCGGGTTCTGTCATGAAAATTTTGACTTTATCGGCATCAATTGATTCTGGTAATTATGATCCAGATGAATTGTACAAATCTGGTTCCGTTGAAGTAGGCGGAAGAACAATCAGTGATTGGAATAATGCTGGCTGGGGTTATATACCTTTGTCAGAGGCTTTTCCAAGATCATCTAATGTTGGAATGGTTAAATTGGAACAGAAGATGGGATCGAAAACGTGGATGAAGTATATGCGTCGTTTCGATATTGGTGACAAAACTAACATTCCATTGCCAGGAGAAGTAGCTGGAGGTATTTCGTTCCAACATACTAGTGATCAAGCGATGACTTCATTTGGACAAAGTGTCAATGTAAATACGATTCAAATGTTGCAAGCATTTTCGGCAATTGCTAATGGTGGGAAAATGATTAAACCACAGATAGTTCAAAAGGTTGTTAATACTAATACTGGTAAAACAACACAGAGCTTTAAACGAAAAGTGGTTGGACAGCCGATTAAAAAGAGTACGGCTAAACAAGTTCAAAAGGCTATGCGTCAAGTTGTTACAAAGAACTATGGTACAGGTCTTGTTTATAACATTCCTGGTATCAAGGTTGGAGTAAAAACTGGTACAGCACAAATTGCTTCACCAAATGGTGGTTATTTGACAGGTAATAATAATTATATTTTTTCAGTCACAGGGATGATTCCTTATAATGATCCTAATTATATTGTTTATATAACAATGAGACAGCCACAGAAGATGACTGAGTCGCCTGAAAAAATCTTATCTGAAGTCTTTAATCCATTAGTTAAACGTTTGGTAAATCAAGGTAAATCACAAACAAATACTACTCAGGCAGGCAATCAATATGTTAAAGTTCCAAGTCTGTTAGATAAATCGACTAATGATGCCTTGAGTAAGATCAGTGATCTTAAGTTACAATCGGGTGTTATTGGTACTGGTAATAAGGTCGTTCAACAACTACCTGCAAGTGGTGAGAAGGTAATGCCAGGACAAAGAATGGTCTTATTGACTAATGGTGCCATGACGATGCCAGATCTCACAGGGTGGTCAAAAAACGACGTTTTGAAGTTTGCTGAGATTACTGGTAAACAAGTCACAACCAAAGGCGATGGATATGTTATCAAACAATCGGTCAGCTCTGGTCATGTGATAAATGACAGTGGTAAAATTGTAGTTACATTGAAAAACAAATAAAATAAGGGGATTTTCATGGAAATTAGTCATATAGTTTTCGACATAGTTAGTTCATTTGTAATTGTGGCAATCTTAATGCCATTTCTGATTGGCTACTTAGTTGCACATAAAGAAGGTCAATCAATTCGTGAGGAAGGGCCTAAATGGCATGAGAAAAAGTCTGGTACACCAACGATGGGTGGACTTTTAGTTATTTTAGCTGCTTTGGTTACAAATATTTGGGTTGGTGCTTGGCAAGGCCAGCTCACTCATTCACTTTTAATTACAACCTTTGTTATTGTTCTTTATGGATGCATTGGTTTTATTGATGATTTCATCAAAGTTTTCAAAAAGAGAAATCTTGGACTTAGAGCTTGGCAGAAAGCACTTTTACAAATAATTGTTGGGATAATATTCTTATATGTTTATAATGGCGATCAATTGCCAATGAATTTTACTATTCCTGGTGTTTTGTCAATTGATTCAGCTGTAATTTTTATTTTGTTTACACTTTTCTGGTTGGTAGGATTCTCTAATGCTACTAATTTGACTGATGGTTTGGATGGACTATTAGGTGGTTTAGGAACGATTTCTTATGCTACATATGGAATTATTGCTTTAAACCAAAATCGTGCTGATATTGCGATTGTCTGTTTCTCAGTTGTAGGTGCCTTATTAGCTTTCCTATTGTTCAATCACAAACCAGCTAAGATCTTCATGGGTGATGTTGGTTCATTAGCTTTAGGTGCTGGTTTAGCAGCAATCTCAATTCTTTTGGGCCATTATTGGTCACTATTGTTGATTGGTTTCGTTTATGTAGTTGAAACTATGAGTGTTATGCTTCAAGTCTTTTCATTCAAAGTTTTCCATCGTCGTATTTTTAAGATGACACCAATTCATCACCATTTCGAGATGTTGGGATGGAGTGAATGGAAGATTGATATCGTATTCTGGATTGTTGGTTTGATTTGTTCTGCAATTTATTTAATTTTATTCGTATAGGAAGTAAAAAATAATAATGAAAACAAAAAGTAATTATTCAAATAAAAAAATCTTAGTTTTAGGTTTAGCCAAGAGTGGCTTTGCAGTTGCTAAACTTTTGAAAAAGATGGGATCAGATGTAACAGTTGTGGACTCTAATCCATTGGAAAAGAATGCTGAAGCAAAAGCATTGATTGATGATGGTTTTAAAGTTATTACAGGAAGTAATGATAAGAATTTGATTGATGATTCTTATGATTACTTAGTGAAGAATCCTGGAATATTTTATTCAAATGAGCTAGTTGAACGTGCCGAAGAATTGAATATACCCGTTATTACAGAACCAGAAATAGCTTACAGTTATTCAGATGCTACTATGGTTGCCGTAACTGGTACTAATGGTAAAACTACTGTTACGACTTTAATTCAATTGATGTTGAAACATTCGCCTAAATTTGAAAATTCATATTATGCTGGTAACATTGGTATTCCTATTTCTGATGTTATTCAAAAAGCTACTAAAAATGATGTCGTAGTGACTGAGTTATCAAGTTTTCAACTTCAAGGAACAATCGACCTACATCCACATGTGGCAGTATTAAATAATATCTATTCAACACATTTAGATTTTCACAAGAATCGTGCCAACTACATTAAAGCTAAGATGCATATCACCAAGAACCAAACTAAGAATGATTACTTTGTTATTAATTGGAATACTGATGAGTGGCGTAAATTAGCTGAGCAATCAAATGCTACTATTGTGCCATTTTCAGATAATCAAGAGCTTACTAGTGGCACTTATGTCAAGGATGACGTCATTTATTGCAACGGTGAGAAGATCATGAATGCTGATGAAATCCAAATTCCCGGAGAACATAATGTGCAAAATGCCCTAGCGGCAATTAGTGTTGCTAAAATGTATGATGTTTCAAATGAGGATATTGTTGAGGTTCTATCATCATTTACTGGTGTCAAGCATAGAATACAATATGTCGATACTTTCGGTGGACATAAATTTTATAATGATTCCAAAGCAACTAATGTTGAAGCAACTATCGTGGCTTTAACGGCCTTTAAAAAGCCTATTACTTTGATAGCTGGTGGACTTGATCGTGGTAATGGCTTTGATGAATTGATTCCTTCTCTTAAAGGAAAAGTTAACAACTTAGTAGTTTACGGTCAAACTGCTGATAAAGTTATTGCATCCGCTGAAAAGGCTGACGTTTCTAATATTGTAAAAGTAAATAATCTTAAAGAAGCTGTTCCTGAAGCCTATAAACAAAGTGATGCTGGTGATGTAATTTTGCTTTCACCCGCTGCTGCTAGTTGGGATCAATTTAAGACCTTCGAACAACGTGGAGACCAATTTATTCAAGAAGTTGAAACTTTAAAGGGAGAAGTTAAATAGATGACAAAAATGCGTATAATCGTATCCGGCGGTGGAACGGGCGGCCATATTTATCCAGCAATGGCTTTAATTAAACGCCTCAAGGAAAGAGACATGATTGAGGATGTTTTATACGTTGGAACTGAAAAAGGACTAGAAAGCAAGATAGTTAAGAATGCTGGAATTGACTTTAAGACAATTGAAATTCGTGGTTTCAAACGTAAATTGACACTTGAGAATGTTAAAGTTGTTGAACTCTTTTTATCCAGCATTCGTAAATCAAAGAAAATTATCAAGGAATTCAAGCCCGATATTGTTGTAGGGACAGGTGGATATGTTTCAAGTGCTATTGTCTATGCAGCACATACCATGCATATTCCTACAGTTATACATGAGCAGAATACTATTGCTGGTGTAACAAATAAATTCTTAGCACATTTTGTTGATAAAATTGCCATTGCCTTTCCAGATGCAGTTGATCAATTCAGTGAAAAGAAAAAATTAGTATTTGCTGGTAACCCCAGAGCTCAAGAAGTCGTTAATATTCAAAAGAACGATCGTTTAAAAGAATTCAATTTAGCAGATGATAAACCAACTGTTATGATTTTTGGTGGTTCTAGAGGTGCAAAGCCGATTAATTTGGCAGCAATCGCCGCAATGGACAAGTTTGCGGCAGCTAATTATCAAGTTTTATTTGTTACTGGACGAGTACATTATGATAATGTGGTCGAAAAAATCGATTCTAAGTACCTAATGAGTGCAAATATTTCAGTATTACCATATATTGATAATATGCCAGAAATTCTTCCTGACATTAATTTGATTGTTGGTCGTAGTGGTGCGACAAGTATTGCTGAAATAACTGCCTTAGGTATTCCTGCAATTTTTATTCCAAGTCCGTATGTAACGCATGATCATCAAACAAAAAATGCATTATCCGTTTCAAACGTCGGTGCTGCTAAGTTGATTCCTGAGTCAGATCTTACTCCAGAATCTCTTTTCCAAGAAATTAATGAGATTATGAGTAGCAAATCGATTCAAGAGAAAATGTCCGATAAATCTAAAAAAATCGGTGTTCCCGATGCAGCTGATCGCTTGATAAAGGTTTTAACCGACTTGGTAAATAAGTAGTATAAGGATTGATGTTGATGGCATTAAAAAAAAGAATTAGGATAAGTAAAAATGGATTGATATTTCTAATAGTTTTTATCATAATTATTATTGCTTATTTTGGTTCGCCTTTGAGTAAAGTTAGAAATATTAATGTTGAAGGTGTTAATGATTTAGGTGCACAACAGGTTATCAATGCAACTAAGATAGATGATAATTCGGTGCTGTTGGATCTTTTGATACATCACAAATCAATTACAGAAAAAACTGAAAAAAAATTACCATCTATTAAGTCAATGTCAATTAAGACAAGAAATATGCGAGATATAACGATACAGGTTAAAGAGTATTCAACATTAGGGTTCATCAATAAAAATGGCTATTATTACCGTATCATCAATGATGGTCATGTGATAAATCAGAAAATGAGTGCTCCAATTGGTAATTATCCAACATATAGTAATTTTGGAACTAAACGTTTAAAACAAATTGCTAATTTATATGCTGAATTACCAAGTAACGTACAAACAAATATTTCAGAAATCTATAATTCACCGACTAAATTAAATCCATATCGAATTAAAATTGATATGAATGATGGTAATAAAGTTATTGCAGATATGAGAACTGTTAAAACTAAATTAAAATATTATCCAGGTATGGCTGCCCAAATGAAAAAGAAGGGCGTTATAGATTTGGAGATAGGAGCCTATTCTTATCCCTTTAAAGATAAGAAATAGGTTTAATCTAATCGTTTTTGTGTTAAAATTTTTTAGTGAATAGATTTTTTCTAGGTAAGGGAGGCTGCCACGATTAATGGACAATTCAGAGTTTTTTGTAGGTCTTGATATTGGTACAAATTCAGTAAAAGTAGTGGTTGCTGAATCGTCAGATGACAGATTAAGTGTTGTTGGCGTAGGAAGCGAACGATCACAAGGAGTTAGCCGTGGCGTTATAGTCGATATTGATAAGGCCGCAGGTGCAATAAGACGGGCTGTTAAGCGGGCCGAAACGCAAGCAAATATCACAATTCATGACGTTGTAGTCGGTATATCGGCTAATATGTTGCAAATTGAAAAATGTCAGGGAATGATAGCGGTTGGTTCTCAGTCAAAGGAAATTACTGAAAATGATGTCAGACAAGTTATGCTGGCTGCAATGGTTCAAAACTTACCTAGTGAGCGAGAAGTGGTTTCTTTAATTCCCAAACAATTTTCTGTCGATGGGTTTAATAACATTCGTGATCCTCGTGGAATGATTGGTGTACGTCTGGAAATGACGGGAATCATATATACTGCACCAAAAACAATTGTACATAATACGAAAAAGGCCATCCAAAAGGCTGGTCTAAATATTATTCATAAAGTTATTTCTCCAATGGCGTTAAGTCAAGTTGTATTAAACGACGGTGAAAGTGACTTTGGAGCCGTAATTATCGATATGGGTGCTGGTCAAACGACTGCTTCAGTTGTTCACGACCATAACCTCAAATTGTCTACAGTTGATTTTGAAGGTGGAGATTATGTCACTCATGATATTTCGGTAGTTTTGAATACAACAGTAGAAAATGCTAATCAATTAAAACTTTACTATGGTAATGCTTCATCATCTCAAGCATCAACTGAGGAAAATATCAGTGTTGAAGTGGTTGGGAAGAATGAGCCTGAGACAATTTCAGAAGAATATTTGTCTGAAATTATCGAAGCTAGATTGGAACAAATCTTTACTAGATTACAAGCTCCATTAGAGGACGCAGGTGCTTTGTCACTTCCTGGTGGAATTGTATTAACCGGTGGAGTTGCTGCAACACCTAACGTCGAAGAGTTGGCTCGAAAAATTTTCAATGTTAAGGTGAGAAGCTATGTTCCAACACAAATGGGAATGAGATATCCTTCATACTCGTTGGGCTTAGGCTTAGTAACCTATGCTTCTAGGCTGAATGATATTGGGGTTATTGCTGACAATGTCGTTAATGGTGCAACTATTGGCCACAATACGTCGCAGCAATCACAGCCTCAACCTCAACCACAGCAACCTGTTCAAACACCGGTTAATCCAACAGTGCGAGAACAACCACAAACTCAAGAACCTAAAGCCACTGATGAGGAAACTTCTAAGCCCGATGAGACTAAGAAGACATCGAAGCTTAAGGACTTTTGGAGTAAGTTTTTTGATTAATAAAAATAAATTAAATTCAATTTTGAACTAGGAGGAACTCCTTAATGGAATATACTTTAGACTCAACCAATAATAAGGGAGCGGTAATTAAGGTTATCGGTGTCGGTGGCGCTGGTGGTAATGCCGTAAATCGAATGGTCGAAGCAGGGATTAAAGGTGTTCAATTCATCACTGCTAATACAGACGTTCAAGCACTAGAAAGCTCTAACGCTGAAACCAAAATTCAATTAGGACCTAAACTAACAAGAGGATTAGGTGCTGGGTCAAATCCCGAGGTTGGACAAAAGGCTGCTCAAGAAAGTGAAGAAGCCATTAAAGAGGCCCTTGAAGGTGCCGATATGATTTTTGTTACTGCCGGAATGGGTGGTGGAACTGGTACTGGTGCTGCTCCAATCGTAGCTAACATTGCTAAGGAAAGTGGTGCTTTGACAGTTGGCGTTGTCACACGTCCATTTGCTTTTGAGGGTGCTAAACGTTCACGTTTTGCTGCTGATGGTATTACAGAACTTAAAAAAGATGTTGATACATTAGTTATTATTTCTAATAGCAAACTATTAGAAATCGTAGATAAGAAGACACCAATGGGTGAGGCATTTAGTATTGCCGATGATGTTTTACGTCAAGGTGTTCAAAGTATCTCTGATTTAATTACATCACCTGGTTTTGTTAACCTTGATTTTGCTGATGTTAAGACTGTTATGTCTGATCAAGGTTCAGCCTTAATGGGTATCGGTACAGCTAATGGCGAAAACAGAATTACTGAAGCAACTAAGAAGGCCATTTCTTCACCATTACTTGAAGTTTCAATTGATGGTGCCAAACAGGTACTTCTTAATATTACTGGTGGTCCAGACTTATCATTGTTTGAAGCTCAAGATGCAGCGCAAATTGTTTCCGAACAAGCTACCTCAGATGTTAATATTATCTTTGGTACTTCAATTGATGATACTTTGGGTGACCAAGTTAAGGTTACTGTAATTGCTACGGGTGTTGAAAGTGAAGATAAGAAGCGTGAACCAGCTAGACGTCCTTTAAATAATCCAAGAGCTGCTTTTAATAATAATCAAAATAAAGCAACTGATAACGCTGAAGAACAATCAGCTAAGCCAAAGGAACAAGCAACTAATAATGATCCATTGGCCGCTTGGGATATTAATCGTGACGCATCTAAACCAAAGGATGTTTCCGGTGAAAAAGGTGATTTTGAAATTTTCCAAAAACCTGAAACTATCGATTTAAGCGATGATGACGATGATTCAACTCCTCCAATCTTTAAACGTCGTAACAATAAATAAAAGGAGATTTTCTTATGGCATTTGAAAAACTAAGCAGTTTTTTTGGAATTAATGACGATGAAGACTTTGAAGAAAAACCAGTCGAAACGCCTCAACCTAAAAAAAATTATTCAAATAATGAAAAGGTCGTATCAATGAGTGCAGCAAGTGAGAGTAGAAGTGCGGTCAATAGTAAGATTGCTATTTATCAACCCAGAGTTTACTCTGACGCAAAGGTTATTGCTAAACAACTTTTGAATAATAAAGCTGTGATCGTTAATTTTAATAATGTCAATGATGAACAATCAAAGAGAATCGTAGATTTCTTAACTGGTACTATCTTTGCTTTAAATGGCGAGATTAAACGTGTTGGGGAAAAAATCTTTCTTTGCACACCACCGAAGTTTGAAATTGATGGAAGTATACCAGACATAAACGAATAGTAAGTCGAGGAAAGATATGGATCGAATTGTAAGTGGACTACCATTTATCATTAGTTGGGCGTTTGAATTGTACGAATTTATTTTATTCGTATATTGCTTGATGTCATTCGTACCAGCTTTATATAACTCTGCTTTTGGAAGATTTGTTGCTTCAATGGTAAATCCATTCTTAAATCTAATCAGAAGAGTCATACCAACAAGTATTGGCCTTTTTGATTTCTCTCCAATAATTGCCATAATATTAATACGATTATTGCAGAAAGTGATTTTTATGATAATTTTATGATGGAAGATAAAAAAGGAGTCATGGGTGGAGGTTATTTTAGACCTGAGGAAAAACCGTTTATTGATAAGATGAGCGATATTTTGTTAAAGGCTCAAACAATGTATACTCCACAATTGACGGATTTTTTAAATTTAAGAGAGCAAACAATTTTAAACAATCTGATTAATAAGTATGATGATTTATTTGTACATTATTTTGGTGGATATGATAGTGCTGAAAGGGTCAGGGGAATAATTGCTCCTGACTATTTTGTGCCTCAGGAATCTGATTATGATATATCCATGTATGAAATTCGGTATCCAGAAAAATTTGCTAATTTACATCACGGACAGATTCTCGGATCGTTGACTGGTTCAGGAATTGACCGTGATCGATTTGGTGACATCATTACTGATGGTGAAAATTGGCAATTTTTTGTTTTCAAATCAATGAGTGATTATATTGAGGAACAAGTTAAGAAAATTGGTCCGTTCAAGGTGCATTTGATGGAAAAGGATTTTCAAGATCTGTTATTACCCAAAGATGATTCAACGGATGAGACAATCAATGTACAATCATTACGTTTGGATACAATCGTCGCTACCGTTTACGATTTATCCAGACAAAATGCTAAAGTGCTGGTAGATCATGGGAAAGTTCAAATAAATTGGGCTGTTAATAAGAATGCTAGTTCATTTATTACAATAACTGATACACTTAGTGTAAGAGGTTTTGGTAGAATAAGAATTAACGACATTATGGGACGATCAAAGAATAATAAATATATTCTGTTCGTAAATGTTATTAAGAAATAATAGGGGCGTGAAGTTATGGTATTGTCACCAGTAGAAATACATGATAAAGAATTTGATAGTAAATTTAGAGGCTATGACCGCGACCAAGTGAATGACTTTCTGAAACAAGCAGCTCAAGATTATAATCTGGCATTACAAAAAAATGCTGAGTTAGAAAAACAACTTAAAGATACTACTGACCAATTAAAGTATTTTACTGATATGAAGGATGCTTTGAATCAATCTATTTTGGTTGCTCAAGAAGCGGCTGAAAAGGTGAAATCCGAATCAGAACAGGAAGCACAGATTATTGTAGAAGAGTCTCAGAAAAAAGCTCGTGATTTACTAAATCAATCAACTGATAAATCTAATCGGATTTTGCAGGATGCATCTGATCGTGCCCGTCAAGTCACCATTGAGACTGATAATTTGAAAAAATCAGTTAATTCATTCCGTCAAGGTCTTCAAGGAATGCTCAAGCAACAACTTGACATGGTTGAAAATCCTGAGTGGTCTAAGCTTAATGACAGTACATCTACTGAAAAATTAAAACAGGAAATTGGTGATCAAGCCAATGGTACTACTCAAGACTATCAACCTAATGTACAAAATAATGAAAATATGCAAGATCAGGTTTCAAAGTCAGATCAAATGAATTATAATGATAATATTCAGAATGACCAACCAGACGAATCTTATACGATTAATCATCAACAAAATGAACCTACGTTCAATTTTCAAGATGACGCTGATGGTGATTCGAAGGAAAATTAAGAGAATAAGTGCTTAGAGTAAATTTTTTCAGCGAGCTAGCAAATGGTGTGAGGTTAGTAAAAATTCTTTAGGTATATCGGCTCTTAAAAAACCGTATATTAATTTACCAATAGGTGGTATAGCGAGAACTCGTCCTAGATTGGATGGGTTCTTTTTATTTTAGAAGGGGTGAAAGAATGCGAGTAAAAGATACTCTTAACTTAGGTAAAACTAAGTTCCCAATGCGTGGTAATTTGCCAAACAAAGAAGCTGAATGGCAAAAGGCTTGGGAAGAAAACAAACTTTACGAAAAGCGACAAAAATTAAACGAAGGTAAACCAACTTTTGAATTACTAGATGGACCTCCATTTGCTAATGGTGATATCCATATGGGACATTCATTAAATAAGGTTTCAAAGGATATTATCGTTCGTTACAAATCAATGAATGGATTCCGTTCACCTTATGTTCCTGGTTGGGATACTCATGGTCTTCCAATTGAACAACAAATGGCTAAAAAGGGTGTCAAACGTAAGGAAATGAGCATGTCCGAATATCGTAAGTTATGTTACGATTTCGCTCAGGGTGAAATTAAGAAACAAATGGCTGGGTTCAAACGTTTAGGTATTTCAGCTGACTGGGATCACCCATACATTACTTACCAACCTGAATTTGAAAAGGCTGAATTAGAGATCTTTGGTGAAATGGTCGATAAAGGTTACATTTACCGTGGTAAGAAACCTGTTTACTGGTCACCATCATCTGAGTCAACTCTAGCTGAAGCTGAAGTTGAATATAAGGACATCAAGTCACCATCAATCTTTGTTGCCTTCAAAGTACGCGATGGTAAAGGTGTAGTTGACAGTGATGCTTCATTCATCATTTGGACAACAACTCCATGGACAATTCCATCTAATGAAGCTATCTGTGTAAATCCTAAATTTATTTACGCTGAAGTTAATGCTGATGGTAAGAAATATGTTGTTGCTCAAGAAAGAATCCAATTCGTTCAAGAACAACTTGGTTGGAAAAATGTTGAAATTCTTAAAACATTTAAGGGTGCTGAACTTGAAGGTTTGACAGCTACACATCCATTCTATGATCGTGAATCAGAATTAATTCTTGGATTCCACGTTACACTTGATGATGGTACTGGTTTGGTTCATACAGCTCCTGGATTTGGTGCTGATGACTTTGTTGTTGGTATGAAATACAAGTTGCCTGTTTTCTCACCAATCGATGCACAAGGTCGTTTCACAGATGAAGTACCAGAATATGAGGGTGTCTTCTACGATGATGCTAACAAGATGATTACTGAACGTATGAAGGAAAATGGTTCATTATTGAAATTAAGTTTCTTCACTCACAGTTATCCACATGATTGGCGTACTAAGAAACCAGTTATTTTCCGTGCTACACCACAATGGTTTGCTTCAATTGATAAGTTTAGACAACAAATTCTTGATGAAATCGAAAAAATCGACTTCAAACCTGCTTGGGGTAAAACACGTCTTTACAACATGATTCGTGATCGTGGTGATTGGGTAATTTCAAGACAACGTGCTTGGGGTGTTCCACTACCAATTTTCTATGCCGAAAATGGTGACCCTATCATGACTAAGGAAACTGTTGACCATGTAGCAGACCTAGTAGGTAAGTATGGTTCTAACGTTTGGTTCGAAAAGGATGCTAAGGATCTTCTTCCAGAAGGCTATACAAATCCAGGTAGTCCAAATGGTAAGTTTACTAAGGAAACTGATATCTTGGATGTTTGGTTTGACTCTGGGACAGCTCATTCAGGTGTTGCTAAGACTCGTGATAATTTAACATTCCCAGCTGACTTAATTCTTGAAGGCTCTGATCAGTATCGTGGTTGGTTCAACTCAATGCTAGTAACTTCCGTAGCTGCTTATGGAGTTGCACCATATAAGGCTGTTATGTCACAAGGTTTCACTTTGGATAAGAATGGCGTTAAAATGAGTAAATCACTTGGAAATGTCATTTCACCTAGTGATATCGAAAGACAATTTGGTGCCGAAATTATCCGTCTTTGGGTTGCTTCAGTTGACTCAAGTTCTGATGTTTCTGTTTCAGTTGACTCATTTAAACAAGTTTCTGAAACATACCGTAAGATCAGAAATACTATCAGATTCATGTTAGCTAACACAACTGATTTTGATCCAAAGACTAACGCTGTCGCATATAGTGATCTTCGTCCAGAAGATAAATATATCAAGGTCAAGTTGAATGACTTAGTTAAGAATGTTTTGGCAGATTATGACAAATATGATTTTGCTGACGTTGAGAAATCAATTGTTAGTTTCATTGTTAATGAAATGTCAACATTCTACTTAGATTTTGCCAAAGATGTTGTTTATATTGATGCTGAGGATTCACATGCTCGTCGTTCAATGCAAACTGTTATCTATGACGTAGTTGTTAAATTAGCTAAGATGTTGACACCAATCTTGCCACATACTATGGAACAAGTTTGGGAATACCTTAAAGAATCAGAAGATTATGTTCAATTAGCAGAAATGCCAGAAGTTGAAGATCTTCCTGATCAAGCTGAAATCGAAAGTGATTGGACAACCTTCATGGACTTTAGAGACAATGTTTTGAAGTCACTTGAAGTTGCCCGTGCTGATAAAATGATTGGTAAATCACTTGAAGCTAAAGTAACCGTTCATCCAAGTACTGACTTAAAAGCTGTTCTTGATAAAATTGATAGTAATTTTGGTCAATTATTAATCGTTTCTCAATTTGAACTTTCAGATCAAGAATTAGCCAATGCCGATAAGTATGAACTTGCTGATGTTTTAGTTGAAAAGGCTCAAGGAGACGTTTGTCAAAGATGTCGTATGATCAAGACTGACGTTGGTAGTGATAGTAATTATCCAACATTCTGTGCTAGATGTGCTAAGATTGTTGCTGAAGAGTATCCAGAAACAAAGACTGAGGGCTTTGATGATTAGGAATGGTGAATAATGTTCACAGGAAAAATAGTAAGGTTCAATAAGGACCGTGGTTTTGGTTTTATAAATAATGGGGAAGAAGATATTTTCTTCTTTGCGGACTCAATTCTTAATCGTGAGGACTTTTATATTGAAAAAGGTCTCGGCGTTACTTTTGAGATTGCACCTGGTTATAAGGGACCACAAGCTGTTAATATTAATATCAAAAAAGAAGAAAGCGCTGAATAGTGCTTTCTTTTTCTTTGAGGAGAAAATAGGAGAAAAAATATGGACGAGCAAGCAAATCCAAGAAGATGGATGATTCTGATCTCAGTTGGTATTTTTACTTTAATGGCAACGCTTGACGGTTCAATTGTAAATATTGCCTTGCCGGTTATTAGTAAAAATTTGAATATCGAAATGAATATGGCTGAGTGGGTCGTTTCCATTTATTTAGTCACAATTTGTATTTTCTTATTAATGTTTGGAAAAATTGCTGATTCAATCGGTAAAATAAAAGTATTCAAGATTGGTTCAGTAATGTTTATTATCGGTTCCATCGTTTGTGGTTTGAGTGATAATTTAGTAATGCTACTGGTAGGTAGAGTAATCCAAGCTACTGGTGCATCAATGGCAATGGCTACTAATAACGGCATTATTACTGAAACATTCCCCTTACGAGAACGCGGTTATGCTTTGGGCTATATTGGTTCATTTGTATCTATAGGAGCAATTGCCGGACCAGGAATTGGTGGTTTAATTTTAGGCCATTTTCACTGGAGTTATATTTTTTGGATCAATATTCCAATTGGTTTGGTAGCATTGATCTTGGGCTATGTCAATTTGCCTAAAGTGGAAAAAACCAATCCAGTTAAATTTGATAAAACTGGTTTTGCAGCATATTTTGTAACATTGTTGCTTTTCTTTGGAGCTATTTTTGTTGGTCAATCAATTGGATTTACTAATCCTTATATTATTGTGGCATTTGTAGCTGCTATAATTTTCTTTGGAATATTCTTGACGATTGAGAAAAAAGTTACTAATCCGATGATTGAATTAAGAATTTTTCGTAATCATAATTTCACGTTAGGACTAGTAGCGGGATTCTTTATTTTCGTCACTAATTTCTTCTTCAATGTGATTTCACCATTCTATTTAGAAAATGCCTTGGGTATCGCTGCTTCAACGGCAAGCTACATCTTAATGGCTTTTCCATTAGTACAGGTTGTAGTTGCTCCTATTTCTGGTAAAATATCAGCAAAGGTTAATCCAATTGTTTTAACAATTGTTGGATTGGTTGTAATCGAATTGGCCCAATTGGGATATTTAGCTTTCAATTTGAAGACAGAAATCTGGTTTATTTTATTGTGTATCGGGTTAAATGGCTTGGGTAATGGTTTATTCCAGGCGCCGAATAATACAATGATTATGAGTTCAGTTGAGACTAAAGATTTAGGAATTGCTGGTGGATTGAATGCCTTATCTCGTAATTTAGGTATGATAATTGGAGTTTCTGTTTCCACAACAGTCCTATTTTTATCAATGAGTAAATTCTATGGTAAGTCAGTCACTACTTACGTTGAAGGTAGACCGGATATTTTTATTGACGGGATGCGTGTTACAATGTCATTTGCAGTAGTTATTTGTTTGATTGCAATTGTGATGTCGGTCGTAAGATTAATAAAGTCAGGAAGGTCAAGTAATGAGTAAAGAAGATTCAAGATATTATGAAGAGATTGTTGCTAAGAAGAGAATGTTCGGAGGCAAAATTTTTGATGTTGATGTAGAACAAGTAGTTTTGCCAAACGGAATCCCTGATATTCGTGAAGTTGTTCAACATCATGGAGCTGTCGCAATTATTCCATTTACTAATGATGGCAAGATGATTTTTGTTAGACAATGGCGGACACCTTTAGAACAAGAAACTTTGGAAATTCCCGCTGGTAAAATTGATTCGGATGAAGGTAGTGACTTGAAAGAGGTCGCCTTACGCGAAATGGATGAAGAATTAGGATTAACAACTGATAATCTTGAAAAAGTGACAGCTTTTTTTGCCAGTCCTGGATATTCAAATGAGAAATTGACGGTCTTTAAAGCAACTGATTTGAAGAAAGTCGAGTTTAAACGTCCATTGGATCCTGATGAATTTTTAAATGTAGAAGAATTAACATTGTCTGAGGCTAAAGAACAAATTGACAAAGGTGTTATTTGTGACTCCAAATCAATCTATGCAGTTACTTACTGGGAATTAATGGAAGCAAAGGAAAAATAAATGTTTTCTAAATTGAAAGACTATTATCATTCAAAAATTAAATCAACTGATCAACCACAGACCGTAGTACGAGCTGATCAGGTTGAACAGCAACAGGAAAAGTTGCGTATGCAGGAACGCCGTCGAGCTGAACAAGAGTATGCAAAACAGCATCCTGAGCAAATTATTGAAGAAAAAATGCAATCTTTTGATAATAAGACAAATCGTTTGAAAAAAAAGTTAAATATTGCAATCATTACAGTATTCGGCCTAATTATCTTAGTGTTTTTAATATTATTTTTTATTTGAGGAGTAAAGTATGAAAATTGGTGTAATCGTTCCAATGGAAGAAGAAATTAAATTAATGAAGGAATCTTTAACCGATGTTAAAAAAGATTCTGTAGCTGGAGTAGATATTACAATTGGTAATTATAAAGATCATCAAGTGTATTTAGCTCAAAGTGGAATTGGTAAAGTACAAGCGGGAATGACAACGACAATTATCAATGAACGTTATCAACCAGATTTTATTGTTAATACTGGTTCAGCTGGTGGTATTGGTGAAGGTCTACATATTGGTGATGTTGTTATTTCAGACAAGATGGCTTATCACGATGTTGATGCAACTGGCTTTGGTTATAAAGTTGGTCAGTTACCTCAACAAGAGCTTTACTTTAATGCAGATAAGACTTATGTTGAAAAGATTGCGGCCGCTGCTAAGAGAACAGGTTTGACATCACGTGTTGGTTTGATTGTAACTGGAGACCAATTTATTGACGCAGCTGAAAAAATTGCTACAATTAAAAAGTCTTTCCCAGATGCCTTAGCATCTGAAATGGAAGGTGCAGCTGTGGCTCAAGTCTGTACACAATTCAAAACACCATTCGTTGTTATTCGTTCAATGAGTGATGTTGGTGACGAAAGTGCTAGTGTAAACTTTGACGAATTTGTTCTACAAGCTGGACGCAAATCAGTAACAATGTTGCTGAACTTTTTAGACCAAGAATAGAGGGGATTTATTGTGGCATTTGTTTATTTAGATAATGCTGCTACGACACCAATGGCTACATCTGTAGTCGATGTGATCAGCGATCAAATGACAAATAATTTTGGTAATGCTTCTGCTACCAATTATTTTGGGCGTCAAGCTCGTAAAGTTTTAGATGAAAGTCGGCATGTAATCGCTCAAAGTATCAATGCAAAAAATTCAGAAATTGTTTTTACAAGTGGTGGTACTGAAAGTGACAATACGGCTGTCGTTGAAACAGCTTTATCTAGACAAAAATTAGGAAAACATATTATAACAACAGCGATTGAACACGAAGCTATTTTGAAACCATTAGCCTACTTGGAATCACTTGGCTTTGAAGTTACTTATCTTAAGCCTAATGAACGTGGTGAAGTTACTGTTCAACAAGTTAAAGATGCGTTACGTGATGATACTATTTTAGTAACAATCATGTATGGTAATAATGAAGTTGGTTCAATGAATCCTATTAAAGAAATTGGTGAATTATTAAAAGATCATCAAGCCTTTTTCCATACGGATGCTGTACAAGCTTATGGCATGGAAGATATTGATGTCAAAGCTGAACACATTGATATGCTTTCAACATCAGCACATAAAATCAATGGTCCTAAGTTTATCGGTTTTTTATATATTAATGACGATATTCATATTCCATCTTTTGTTAAGGGTGGAGATCAAGAAACTAAACGTCGTGCAGGAACTGAAAATGTGCCTGCCATTGCTGGTTTTGCTAAAGCAGTACAATTGATCACACCAGATGAAAAGAAAGCTCGTCAAAATCGTTATTTTGGTTTCAAACAAAAGATTCAAGAAATTTTGAAAGAAAACAATATTCCTTTTGGAATTAATGGGCCTACTGATAGTCATGCATTAAATCATGTGATGAATTTGTATTTGCCAGGTATTGATCGTGGGGTCTTGTTGACTCGTTTAGATCTTGAAGGCTTCGCTATTTCTGGTGGTTCTGCATGTACGGCCGGTAGTTTGGAACCTTCTCATGTCTTAGTAGCAATGTTTGGTGAGGATAGTCCTAAAATTAATGATTCAGTACGAATTAGTTTTGGTAAGGACAATACTGAGGCCGAAATTGTTAAATTTACAAATAAGTTAGTAGATATCGTTTCCGACTTGACTAATTAATTAATTTTATTCAAACTTATAACTAATAATGATTATTTATAAGGGATGATAAATATGGATAAAAAACAAGCTCAAGTACTTGGGGACCAAGAAGTTTATGAATTAAGTCCAGAGGTCAAACGTTATTCACTAATGGATAGTGGTTTTAAGGAAACTAACAAGGGTGGATTCCGTTTGGAACATCCACTCAATGGGACTTCCCCATATGCAGCTAGATTTTTTGTTAAGGCTGTTGTTAGTAAAGATTTAGGTAGTTTGAAACTATCAATTACCGATAAAAGTGGTATGCACAATATTAATATCTTTAAATTGAAGGATTCTGAAGAAGAGATTCAAGATTACAGATATTTAATGGACTTTTTGAAAGAAAAACATGTATTAGCAAAATAAATGAGGTTTTAAAATGGATAATAAGAAGAAGCGTGTTGTAGTAGGTATGAGTGGTGGCGTTGACTCGTCAGTTAGTGCACTTCTTTTGAAACAACAAGGCTATGAGGTTATCGGAGTATTTATGAAGAACTGGGATGACTCAGATGACTCCGGTGTATGTACTGCAACTGAGGACTATGAAGATGTTGCTAAGGTTGCCAATAAGATTGGTATTCCTTATTACTCAGTTAATTTTGAAAAAGAATATTGGGATCGTGTATTTGAGTATTTCCTAGACGAATATCGTAAGGGAAGAACTCCTAATCCTGATGTTATGTGTAACAAAGAGGTTAAGTTCAAAGCTTTCTTGGACTATGCCAACAAGCTAAATGCTGACTACATTGCAATGGGTCACTATGCTCAATCATTCCGCGATGACAATGGCGTTGTTCATTTGTTACGTGGTGGCGATGCCAACAAGGATCAGACTTACTTCCTAAGTACTGTTCAACAAGAGCAACTTCAAAAGGCTTTGTTCCCAATTGGTGGTATGCAAAAGTCAGAGGTTCGTCGTATTGCTGAAGAGGCTGGTTTGTCTACGGCTAAGAAGAAGGATTCAACCGGTGTATGTTTCATTGGTGAAAGAAACTTCCGTAAGTTCTTGAGCGAGTTTTTGCCTGCACAACCTGGTAAGATGATGACACCTGCTGGTGAGATCAAGGGTGATCATGCTGGTTTAATGTATTACACAATCGGTCAAAGATCAGGACTTGGTATCGGTGGTAACGGTAAGTCTAACGAGCCTTGGTTCGTTGTTGGTAAGGATATGAAGAAGAATGTTCTTTATGTTGACCAAGGATACGATAATCCTAGATTGTATGCTGATCATCTAGAAGCTTCAGATCTTTCATTCATCACAGGCTTAGATTATGGCGATACTTTCCATGCCACAGCTAAGTTCAGATATCGTCAACAAGATACTGGCGTTACAGTTCACGTATTAGGTGATGGTAAGGTTAACGTTGAGTTTGATAATCCTGTTCGTGCGATTACACCTGGACAAGAGGTTGTTTTCTATGATGGTGAGGAGTGCCTTGGCGGTGCTACTATCGATGCTGCTTACATGGCTGCAAAGAAGTTACAATATATTTAATGATTAAAAAATAGACATCTGTTAGAGTTTGTAATACACATAGATGATATGTGTATCTCTAACGGATGTTTTTTTATTCTCTGTAAAAATTGGGCTTAACTTGAAAAAAGATGTTAAAAAATCCATAATTGTAATTAATTAACTTTGTAAGGTGAGAGAAAAATGGAATTGTATTTTGTCAGACATGGAAAGACCCAATGGAATTTAGAGGGAAAATATCAGGGTGGACATGGGGATTCGCCTTTGTTGTCAGAAAGCTTGCATGATATTGGCTTGTTAGCAAAGCGATTGGAAAATGTGGAGATTGATCATATGTATTCAAGTCCACTTCCACGTGCTAGAACAACAGCTGAAACTTTAATTAAAGATTTGCATCGTGACATTGACTTGTCCATTGTTGGTGATTTACGAGAATTCGATTTAGGTATTATGGAAGGTCGTAAATTTTCAGAGTTAGAGCGTGAAATGCCTGAAGTTATTTATGCTTTTAGGCATCAACCTAAAGATTACGATTATGATTTAATTCGTGGGGAGTCTTTTGAAGAAGTAGCAAAGAGAACAACGAATGCTGTGCAAAGGATTGTTGAAGCCAATCATGAAAAAGGTAGTGTTGTAATTGTTAGTCATGGTGCTGCTTTAGTTACGATGATTCAATCATTATTAGGTACAAAAGTTGATGAAATTAGAAAAGATGGTGGATTGTCAAATACAAGTTTGACACATTTACAATATAAAGATGGCCAATATAAGTTGGTCGAATGGAATGAAACGGGATACTTACACAAGAAACTTGAGAGTTCCGATACGATTTGAGGTATTAGATGGATAAAAAAGCAGAACAATTATTTAACGATGGGAATAAACAAGAGGCAATTAAATTACTTGTTGCTGATTTAAATAAGAATCCGAAACAATTACCAGAAATTTTACAATTATCAACTTATTTAGTGCAAGCTGGAGATTTGGAGCAAGCTGAAGAACTTTTGGCTCGTTCCTTGGAAATGTTTAAAGACAATCAAGATCTACTTTATAACTTGGGAAATGTTTATTATTTGGCTGATAAGTATGATAAAGCTAATCAAATTTTCCAGAATCTGATTGATGATAATTATGCCTTTGAAGCTTATTTTATGATGGCTAAAACATTGGATCAGCAGGGAAAACGTCAATTAGCAATTATGTACGCTTTGACAGCTGTTGAAAAAGCTCCCAAAGATTTACAAGCTAATGAATTATTAGCCGATTTATTGCTGGCTAACGGTAATTTTGATGAGGCCTTAGGATTTTACAGGACAGCTAATGAAATCCATCCAGAGGCCAAGAATTACTTTAATATGGCATTATGTGCAATGAATCTTAAGAAGGATTATCAAAGTTATTTAAATGAATCTAAAAAATTAGATCAGGCCTACTATTTGAAACATGAAAAAAAATTAGCCGATCTCCAAGAATTTATCAAACAACAAGGAGAGAAGAATGACTGAAAGTGATAAACAGTATTTTGTTGGCACCGTTAAAGCCATATTCTTTGAGAATCCTGAAAATTTATTTAAAATCTTTACGATCAAGATCAAGAAAACCAATACAGATTGGGATGCTAATGATATTGTCGTAACTGGTAGTTTTGGTGAAATTTCAGAAGAAGAAGAATATCGTTTTGAAGGCAATATGGTTGATCATCCAAAATACGGTAAACAATTTCAAGCCACTTCTTATAAGCGTAGTCGTCCTAGTGGACGTAAAGAATTGATTAGTTTCTTTTCCAGCGATGAATTTCCCGGTATCGGTAAAAAGAAGGCTGAAAAGATTGTTGATGAGCTGGGAGAGAATGCAATTGATAAAATTTTGCAAGATCCTCATGCTCTCGATTTCTTGAAGTTGGGTGAAGAAAAAACTAACAATATTGTTGATCAAATTTCTAAGAATCATCTAACCGAGCAAGTACTGTACCAACTGAATAATTATGGCTTTGGAACTACTTTGAGTGCTCGCATTTTTCAAAAATACGGTGCTCAAACGTTGGATAAAATTACAGAGGATCCATATCAGTTAGTTTTGGATGTCAAAGGTGTTGGTTTTAAACGTGCTGACGAATTAGCTAAACGTTTGGGTATCACGGGTGATGATCCTCGAAGAATTAAGGGTGCTTTGATTCAAATGGTTAGTTTGATCATCAATGAAACGGGGGATACTTTTGTATCTCAGAATGATCTGATCAAACGTGCAAGTGGTGTTCTGAATGCCAATTCAACTCCGGATTTGAATAAAAAATTATTATCAGGCTTGAAAAAACTAGTCAATGATGGTGCATTGGCAGTTGAAGATGGACACGTCTACGAAAAGAATTTGTCTGATAGTGAATGGTCGATTGCACAGTCACTTAAAATGATTACTGATACTTTTAAAGGTGTGGAATGGACCAAACATCAATTTAAAAAGGAATTGAAACATGTTGAAAAGACTTTTAAAGTTCAATATGATGAGTCACAAGAAAAAGCCATCGAACAATCATTAACGCATTCAATTTTTCTTTTAACCGGTGGTCCTGGAACTGGTAAGACTACTATTATTAATGCTATTGTGTCATCTTATGCTAAGTTAAATGATGCAACACTTGATCCTAGTTCTGAAGATTATGCGATTGCTTTAGCTGCACCAACAGGTCGGGCGGCTAAACATATGGGTGAGTCTACTGGTTTACCAGCAATGACAATTCATCGTTTACTAGGTTTAACAGGAACTGAAGATGATGAATTTGCCGAACCAACTTTAGATTGTAAGCTTTTGATTATTGATGAGATGTCCATGGTAGATACAAAACTCTTTAGAACACTAATCAATGCAGTTCAACCTGGTACACAAGTTGTTCTTGTAGGTGATAAAGATCAGTTACCATCAGTAGGACCAGGACAAGTGTTTTCAGATTTGATCAACAGCGATGTTTTCCCAACAACAATTTTGAATGAAATTCACCGTCAGGATGAGGATTCAACTATTATTCAATTGGCACATGATATTAATGAAGGTATTATTGATGATGCTATTTTCCAAAATAAAGCTGATCGAAGTTTTATCAATTGTAATAGTCGAAATGTTCCAGAGGTTCTATCACAAATTGTTAGCAAATCAGAGGACCGTGGGTTTGATATTGCTGATGTTCAAGTCTTGGCACCGATGTATCGAGGTCAAGCAGGTATTGATAATTTGAATGTTGTTATTCAAAATGTTGTGAATCCAATGGCACCTAAACGAAAAGAAGTTTCTGTTGGTAATACTAAGTATCGGATTAATGATAAAGTCGTTTATTTGGTTAATACTCCAGAAGATAATGTTTTTAATGGTGAGATTGGTAAAATTGTCGGGATAATTTTAGCTAAGGAAAATACCGATCACGTTGATAAACTAATTATTGATTTTGATGGTAATGAAGTTTCATTGGATCGTAAGGATTGGATTAATATTTCTCTAGCTTACTGTACCTCGATTCATAAGGCTCAGGGTTCGGAGTTCGAAATGGTTATTTTACCTTTAGTCAATGAAGAATCAAGAATGTTACGTCGTAATTTACTATATACAGCAGTAACTCGTTCAAGACGTCTCTTGATTATGGTTGGCGACCGTTCGGCTTTTGAAAGGTCCATTCGTGATCAGTCAAACGAACGTCAGACTACTTTAAAGGAACGAATTTTTGCTACTTTTAAAATTAACCCTAAAAGGGAAGAGCCTGAAGAGGATAAGGCTGAACCGAAGGATTATCATTTAACATTGGATATGGTAATGAATAATTCTATTGATCCAATGATTGGTATGGATAATGTAACTCCATATAATTTTCTCTAAAAAAATAACGCCTAGTGTGATTGAGAAGTCACATTAAGCGTTATTTTTTATAGGTAACCAGAACGGGTGTCGACTAGTTTCGAAATTAAAATCAAATTCATGTTGATTTAATTCTTCGCCATCCATTTGGCCATGTTGTTCGGTGTAATTTTTTAATTCGAACTGTTCAGCTTCAATATGCCAAACATTTTTATCTTGTAAGTGTGATCCATTTGTTAACAATCTGGTCAATAATTTAACAAGTTTAGGTGTACTGATCTTCTTAACCACTACCAAATTTAAATGATGGTTAAAAGGAGATGCGGTAGGATCAATAGCAAAGCCACCACCAAAATAGGGATGGTTGGTTGCAACAACGACGTAAGCAGAATCGAAGTGTTTTTGATGTTGTTGGTAATTGACATCTAATCCGAAGGCTTTCTGACGTTTAAGTACTTTTAGCAGGTTGGTAAAGTAGGAGAGTGTTCCTAAGCCTAAATTATTGAGAAATTCTTTTCTTTCTGAATGATTGGTGTAATAGACGGTACTAGCGTCAAAACCGATTCCAATATTATTAATAAAATAATGAGAAAAGTCTTTGCTAGTAGCTTTCCCAACGTCAATCATCCGTGGTTCTTTCAAGGAAAGGATAGCTTGCATTAAAATGACTGGATCTTTGGTCTTTAATTTAATACCACGACAAAAGTCATTACCAGAACCACCGGGAATATAGCCTAAGGCGGTGTCTGGATAGTTAGAAGACTTAATACCGTTAACGGCTTGATTTAAAGTACCATCGCCACCGATGACGACAATTTTATTAGCTTGATGGAGATTGGCTAATTGCTTAGCAATTCTTTGACCATCACCGTTACATTTAGTTAAGTGAATTTCGTATGGAATATCTATTTGTTTTAGAAAACTTGTAACTTTGTTGCAAGCTTTTTGAGCACGTCCACTTCCAGCGTGATGGTTTAAAATTATTTCGATTCTTTCAGTTTTTTCCATTTTGTAACCCTTTAAATAAAAAAAGTAGATCAAGTGATCTACTTTAAAATTGAATTTAGATTGAAGTTCCAATAAGCATTGGAAGAATAACAGGATTTCGTTCAGTACGTTTGTAGAGGAATTCTTGTAATCCTTCAATAATAACTCGTTTAAGAATAGCTTCTGTTACTTTATTCTCGTCATCATCAAAAGCATTCTTGATCAAGTGGAAAACACGCTTTTGTGCTTGGTTGATCAATTCACCTGATTCACGCATATAAACGAAGCCACGAGAAAGGATATCAGGACCGGCTAGAACAATGTGCTTTTGATAGTCAATAGTTGCTACAACAACGACCATTCCTTCTTCTGAAAGAACTTGACGATCGTGAATAACAACATTACCAATATCACCGACACCCTTGCCATCAACGTAAACATCGCCAGCGGGGAAGTGACCTGCAACTCTAGCATTGTCTTTAGTTAATGCTAGAACATCACCATTTTCCAAGAGGAATGAATGATCTTGAGGAACATCACAGAGAGCAGCAAGTTCAGTGTGAATCTTCAACATACGATATTCACCGTGAATCGGCATGAAGAACTTAGGCTTCATTAAACGAAGCATTAATTCTTGTTCTTCTTGTCCACCATGTCCTGAAGCATGAATGTTGTTAACTTTACCATGAATGACTTCGGCACCAGCTTCTGATAATTGATTAATCAAGTGATTAACACTGATAGTATTACCAGGAATTGGATTACTTGAAAAGATAACAGTGTCCCCAGGTTGAATAGTGATCTGTCTATGTGTTCCGTTAGCAATACGACTCAAAGCAGCTAGTGGTTCACCTTGTGATCCGGTACAAAGAATCAAAGTTTCATTTGCAGGTGTCTGATTCAAAGCATGTGGATCAATCAACATATCGTCAGAAATATTAAGATAACCTAGTTCACGACCATTTTCGATTGCTTGTTCCATGCTTCGTCCAAAGACAGCAATCTTACGTCCCTGTTGAATAGCAGCATCGACAGCTTGTGATATACGATAAATATTAGAAGCAAAGGTAGCAAAGATAATTCTGCCACTGATAGTTTCGAATATTTGATGAATTGTCAAACCAACTGAACGTTCAGATTTTGAAAATGTAGGGATTTCAGCATTAGTACTATCTGATAGTAAACACAAGACACCTTTTTGTCCTAAAGCAGCCATCTTTTGTAGGTTGGGTGATGGTAGGCCAGCAACTGGAGTCAAATCAAATTTGAAATCACCAGTTTCAACGATAATACCTTGTGGCGTATGGACAGCGACACCTAAAGTATCAGGGATAGAGTGGGTAGTTCTAAAGAAGGAAACACTTGTCTTAGGGAATTTGATAACATCATCCTCATGTAAGACATGCATTTCTGTAGTTCTTAATAATCCGTGTTCTTCCAATTTACCCTTGATCAATGCACATGCCAATGGACCGGCGTAAACAGGGATATTTGGAAGCTGTTGGAGTAGATAAGGAATACCACCGATGTGGTCTTCGTGACCGTGAGTGATAAATAGTCCCTTGATCTTATCCTTGTTTTCTACTAAATAACTGTAATCGGAAATGACGTAGTCAATCCCAAGAAGTTCATCTTCGGGAAACTTAATTCCTGCATCAATAACAATTAGCTCATCTTGATACTGAACTCCATACATATTTTTACCGATTTCACCAAGGCCCCCGATGGCAAAAACGGCAACTTCATTATTTTTAACTTTAAATGACATTAACTAAAACTCCGTCAATTTAAACTCAGGACTCTTTTTTTCGTACTCTAAGTGCTTTTCGTCGAGTTCCTGAATAAATTCAATGTTATAGTCGGTATTCTTTTCAACTGCTTCACGTACAGCAATGCTTGATTCAGCATCCATGTATAGTGAATGTGTAAATTCACGACGGGGGTTATCTAGTTCGCTTGTTTGATATAAAACTTTATAAATCAATATGATTTTCTCCTTTAAATCGAATTAAATGAAACAGGTCAGTTTCATTTGACGTTTTTTCTAGTCCATTTGTGCGTTAATCAATAGATAGCACAATTCTACCATATATAAAATAGTAAGTATACTTGAAGGCTGTATTAAGAAATTACAACAGTACTTGGATCGAGAGTGAATGGTTCCTTCTTATCGATCTTGTCATAATATAAATGACCATTCAAATGATCAATTTCATGTTGACAAACGATAGCAGGGTAACCTTTGACACGTAATGTCTGAGAATTACCTTCAAAATCATCATATTTAATAGTAATACGATCAGCACGTGGTACGAATCCAGGTACGTCCTTATCAACTGAGAGACAGCCTTCACCTTCAGATAAAGCAGCCTTTTGAACTGAATTTCTGACAATAACAGGATTGATCAAAGTGATTTTTAGAAGAGGCTTATCAGGATCTTCTTCGTTTGGTACTAAAACAGCGGCCATCATTTCTGAAACGCCTACTTGAGGAGCAGCCAAACCGACGCCAGCACGTAGTTGGTGTT
This sequence comes from Companilactobacillus paralimentarius DSM 13238 = JCM 10415, assembly GCF_001434985.1. Classification (GTDB taxonomy): domain Bacteria; phylum Bacillota; class Bacilli; order Lactobacillales; family Lactobacillaceae; genus Companilactobacillus; species Companilactobacillus paralimentarius. Next base: position 29,766 of record NZ_AZES01000017.1, read on the forward strand.
TTTCAGCGTATTCTTCATCTTGACTCTTAACAAGATATTCCATCATATTAGCAGCCAAAGCTTTATCTTCATCGCTTAATGGGAATTTAACATCTGCTGCAACTTTTCTTAAAACAGGATCGCCATCACGGACGATATCTTTCATAAAATACATAGTTTCCTCCAAATGTTTAATTGTATAAAAATACTTCAGTATATCTATTATAGATTATTTTTCGACAAAAATAGAAGGATTTGATAAAAAACATGTCTGAGAATTTTTAGAAAGCGATTTCGAATGTACTATCTTTGTTTTGAGAAGGGGGTACATGATAAAATATTCTTATATGTTATCGATTACACGATAATGCATAAATATTGCTACTGGAGGTTTTATATGAAATTAATTGACTTTGGTGTCAGAGAAGATGAAAAGAAATATATCGAGGAATGGTCTAAAGAGAGTAATATAGAAGTAAAAATCGTTTCCGATTTACTAACGCCTGAGACCGTTCAGCTAGCAAAGGGTTACGACGGAATTGTTGCTTATCAACAATTGCCATATGATGAGAAAATTTTCGATACGATGAATGAATATGGAATTCATGTTCTTTCACTCCGAAATGTCGGTGTTGATAATGTTCCATTTGCAGCTCTTAAGAAGAATCAGATTCGTTTAACTAATGTACCTAGTTATTCACCAGAGGCTATTGCAGAATACTCAGTTACCGGTCTAATGGCCTTGTTAAGAAATCTAAAACATATGATCAGAAAAGTGGACCAACATGATTTTCAATGGGCTCCGGATATCGGCCGTGAGCTAAATCAACTTACAGTGGGTGTCGCTGGTACCGGAAGAATTGGCCGTGCAGCTATAAAAATTTATCAAGGATTTGGAGCAAAAGTTATAGCATATGATAAATTTCACAATCCAGAATTGGAAAAAGAAGGATTGTATGTCGATGATCTCGATACTCTATTAAAGGAATCTGATGTGGTAACTCTACATATTCCAAGTCTTGGTAAAGGTAATACTTTAATTAATAGTAAGTCGATTTCTGAAATGAAAGATAACGCTATCGTTATTAATACAGCACGTGGTGACTTGATCAATACAAAGGATCTATATGATGCTGTAGCATCAGGTAAGCTTTATGGGGCTGTTTTGGATGTTTATGAAAAAGAAGTTGGCGTCTTCAATTCTGATTTAAGTGATCAAGAATTTTCTGATGAAGTACTAGATAAGGTAATTAAAAGTCCAAGATTTATTCTGACACCCCATATCGCATTTTATACAACTAAGGCGGTTAAAAATATGGCCACTGTTTCATTAAATGCTATGGTTTCAGAATTAAAGACTGGAGCTTCAGAAAATGAGATAGATTTAGGAAAATAGTGACCACTTTCACAAACTATTATAAAATATTTTATATTCAAAGGATGCCCAAACTACTTGTTTTTTGAGCAATCAATGTTAGACTAAATTTATATGAAAGCCCTTACAGAATTCACAAGGGATAAGTTTTTATGAAAGGACTGTGGAGAATGGCAAATAAACCAATTGTTGATTTTGAAGCACTTAAAAATAATTTATCAAATGTTTCAAAACCCATTCAAGTATTGAATGAAAAAGCTGAGATAACAGATCAAGAAGTCTTTGATTCATTTTCAGATGATGATTTAGTTGAGTTTATGAAAAAGATGGTATGGGAGCGTGCATTGCATGAACAGACAATGAACTTCTCTCGCCAAGGTCGGATGGGTTTCTATGCACCGACTGAAGGTGAGGAAGCTTCTGAGATGGGAACTGTTTTGGCAATGAAGAAGAATGATTATCTTCTTCCAGCTTATCGTGATGTGCCTCAATTAATTCAACATGGTGCAACAGTAACTCAAGCATACTTGTGGTCACGTGGACATGTTGCTGGTAACAAGTTTGAGGCTCGTTCTATGATGCCACAAATTATCATTGGTGCCGCATATGATGAGGCAGCCGGTGTAGCTATGGGTCTAAAGAAGAACGGCGAGGATGCTATCGCATTTACTTATACTGGTGATGGTGGTACTTCCCAAGGTGATAGTTACGAAGGAATGAATTTTGCTGGTGCTTTTAAAGTACCTGCTCTATTCATTGTTCAAAATAACGGTTTTGCCATTTCAACACCACGTGCAAAACAAACATCTGCCCCAACACTAGCTCAAAAGGCTGTTGCTGCTGGTATTCCAAGTATTCAAGTTGATGGTATGGATATCTTAGCTTGTTATGCTGTAGCTAAAGCTGCTCGTGAATATATTACAGCTGGGAATGGTCCTGTAATGATTGAAACCTTAACATATCGTTTCGGTGCTCACTCAAGTGCTGGTGATGACCCTAAACGTTACAGAACTAAGGCTGAAGAACAACCATGGTTTGATAAAGATCCATTAATTCGTTTAAGAAAAGTTCTTGAAGACAAGGGTCTATGGTCTGAAGAACAAGAAGATAAGTTAGTTGATGAATATAAAGCTTCATTCAAGGAAGCAATTAAGGAAGCTGATGCAGTTCCCGAGGATAAGGTTTCAGATATGTTGAAACGTACCTTTGAAATTCCAACTCCAGAAATGAAGAAAGAAATCGCTAAATTTGAAGCAAAGGAGTCGAAGTAAAAATGGCTAAGAAAACTTACATTCAAGCAATTACAGACGCCTTAGACATTGTTCTTGAAGATGATCCAAAAACTTTGATCTTTGGTGAAGACGTTGGTAAAAACGGTGGTGTTTTCAGAACGACTCAAGGGCTTCAAGAGAAATACGGTGAAAATCGTGTCTTCGATACACCTTTAGCTGAATCAGGAATCTTAGGATTAGCAACTGGATTAGGCTTAACTGGTTGGCGTCCAATTCCTGAAATCCAATTTATGGGCTTTTCACTTGAAGCTGTTGATCAAATTATTGGTCAAGAAGCTAGAATGCGTTTCCGTTTTGACGGATTAAAGACAGCACCCGTAACAATTCGTACACCTTATGGTGGTGGTACCCATACAGCTGAAATGCATGCTGATAACTTGGAAAATATTTTTGCAAGTACTCCAGGATTACGTGTTGTTATGCCAAGTAATCCATATGATGCTAAGGGATTATTGATTTCATCAGTTGAAAATAACGATCCTGTACTATTTATGGAAAATTTGAAATTATATCGTTCAATGAAAGATGATATTCCTGATGGCAAGTATACAGTTCCTTTGGATAAGGCTAATGTTGCTCGTGAGGGTAATGACATCACTATCGTAGCTTACGGTGCTGAAGTAAATGAAGCTTTGAAAGTTGCTGATGATTTGGCAAAGAAGAATATCTCTGTTGAAGTTATTGATCTTAGAACAGTTTCACCAATTGATACCGACACAATTTTTAAGTCAATCGAAAAGACTCATAAAGTAGTTATCGTTCAAGAAGCACAAAAAATAGCTGGTGTGGGTGCACAAGTTGCCTCAGCTATTGCCGAAGATGCGGTTCTTTCTCTTGATGCACCAATTGGTAGAGTTGCAGCTCCAAATAGTGTATATCCATTTGCTTTAGGTGAAGACATTTGGATTCCACGTGCAAAAGAAATTGAAGAAAAAGTAAATGAAATTCTCAACTACTAATTAATCGAAGGAAGGGAATCCAACTATGGCTTACAAATTTAAATTACCTGAATTAGGTGAAGGGATGGCCGAAGGTGAAATCGCCAGCTGGCTAGTAAAAGAAGGAGACACAGTTAAAGAAGATGACTCCTTAGTAGAAATTCAAAACGACAAATCTGTTGAAGAACTACCTTCACCAGTTGCTGGTACTGTTAAACAAATCGTTGCTCAAGAGGGAGATACAGTTGAGATCGGTGACACTTTGATTGTGATTGACGATGGTTCTCCTGATACAGGTGACGATGACCAACCAGCTAAAGATGATAAAGAAGCTGAAAAGTCCGATTCTGATAAAACAACTGAAAGTGCATCTAAAGAAGAAGCTACTGCCGGTCCAGCTACTGGATCAGCTGATGCTCACTATTTGGCAATGCCTTCAGTCCGCCAGTATGCTCGTGACAAAGGTGTAGATTTGGCAAAGGTCACACCTAGTGGCAAGCACGGACAGATTACTAAAGCTGATGTAGATTCATTCGATGGTAGTGCTGCACCACAAGCAGCTACTCAATCTGCAGCACCGGCAGCACCAGCATCAACAAATACAATTACACCATACAAGTCGGCTACTCCAGAACTCGAAACACGTGAGAAGATGTCTATGACTAGAAAAGCTATTGCTAAAGCAATGCTCAATAGTAAACACACAGCTCCACACGTAACTAGTTTTGATGACGTTGAAGTAAGCGCTTTGATGGCCAACCGTAAGAAATATAAAGCAATTGCCGCTGATAAGGGCATTCATTTAACATTTTTACCTTATATCGTAAAAGCTTTGGTTGCCGTAATGAAAGAATATCCAGAATTGAATGCTTCAATTGACGACTCTACTGAAGAGATTGTTTACAAACATTATTACAATGTTGGTATTGCAACTAACACAGAACATGGACTTTATGTTCCAAATGTTAAGAACGTTGATTCTAAGGGTATGTTTGAAATTGCTAAAGAAATCACTGAAAATTCACAAGCTGCTTATGACAACAAATTGAGCATGGATAAGATGTCAGGTGGTTCAATTACAATTAGTAATGTCGGTTCTATTGGTGGTGGCTGGTTCACACCAGTTATTAATTATCCAGAAGTAGCAATTCTTGGTGTTGGTAAAATTGCTAAAGAACCTTATGTTGATGAGGATGGCAACATTCAAGTAGGTAACATGTTGAAGTTATCATTGAGTTACGATCACAGATTGATTGACGGTGCTTTAGCACAAAATGCTTTGAATCTTTTGAAGAAATTGTTGCATGATCCAGATATGTTATTAATGGAGGGCTAGTTAACATGGCAGAAAACGTAATAGAAAAAGATACCGTTATTATTGGTTCCGGCCCTGGTGGTTACGTTGCAGCAATCAGAGCTTCAGAATTAGGACAAGATGTTACTATTATTGAAAAATCAGATACTGTTGGTGGTGTTTGTTTAAATGTTGGTTGTGTTCCATCAAAGGCTTTAATTACAGCTGGACACAGACTACAACAAGCCAAAGATTCATCAACTTATGGAATTACCACTAGTGATGCCACAATTGATTTTACTAAAACTCAAGCTTGGAAAGATGAAAAAGTCGTTGCCAGAATGACTGGCGGTGTGCAAATGCTTTTGAAGAAACATCATGTTGAATTAATCAATGGTGAAGCTTATTTAGATAGCGATACACAATTGAGAGTTATGCCAAGTGGTCCTAGACAGTTCATGGACAATGGTGGTGGACAAACCATCAAGTTCAAGCACTTAATTTTAGCAACTGGTAGTCGTCCTATCGAAATTAGAGGATTTAAGTTTGATGATCGTGTCATCGATTCAACCGGCGGACTTAATTTGAAAGAAGTTCCAAAGGAATTCGTCATTATTGGTGGTGGCTATGTCGGAACAGAATTAGCCGGAGCATATGCTGATTTGGGTTCACATGTAACCATCCTTGAAGGTTCACCTAACATTATTCCTAACTTTGAAAAAGATATGGTTTCAATCGTTAAAAAGAATCTTGAAAAGAAGGGCGTTACAATTATTACAAACGCTATGGCCAAGAAGAGTGAAAACAAGGGTGATAGTGTTGAAGTAACTTATGAAGTCGATGGCAAGCCAACAACAATCAGTGCTGATTATTGTATGGTAACCGTTGGTCGTCGTCCAAATACTGATAATTTTGGACTTGAAATGACTAATGTTAAATTGACTGAAAAAGGTTTAGTTGAAGTAGACGAACAAGGTAAAACTTCCGTCGATAATATTTATGCAATTGGTGATATTACACCAGGACCAGCTTTGGCCCACAAAGCCTTCTTTGAGGCTAAGACAGCTGCTGGAGCAATTTCAGGTAAACATACAGCTAACGACTATATTGGTGTTCCTGCGGTTTGTTTCACCGATCCTGAACTAGCTAGTGTAGGTTTGACAGAAAAAGATGCTAAGGATAAAGGAATTGATGTCAAAGTGGCCAAATTCCCATTCGCCGGAAATGCACGTGCTGTCTCACTTGATGCTGCTGAAGGATTCGTTAAATTGATTGCTCAAAAAGACACAGGTACTTTACTAGGTGGTCAAATCGTTGGACCAGGAGCTAGTGATTTGATTTCTGAATTAAGTGTAGCTGTTAACTGTCAACTTAATGCTGAGGATATTGCGCTCACAATTCATCCACATCCAACTTTGGGTGAACCTATTCAAGAAGCTGCCGATATTTTAATTGGCTATCCAACACACATTTAATAGAGAAAAGGGAAGAACGTTTAGAAACCGAAAAGAGGATTTTTCGTATACTAAATTAATTATTTCCGTAAAAAAGCGATGCAATTGTATCGCTTTTTTTGTATAGTAGAGTAAAAATGAAGGGAGCTATCAATGCATAATTACAGTTATCCTCTTGATGAGACATGGTCACAAGATGAAATTGTTAAAGTGATTGCTTTATATAATGCGGTTGAAAAAGCCTACGAATCAAGTATAAAAAGCGATGATTTTTTGCAAAAATATCGCTCATTCCAACAAGTGGTTCCAATGAAAATGGAGCAAAAGAAATTAGACAAAGAATTTGAGTTTGAATCGGGCTATTCTATCTATCAAGTGTTTAAAAAGTGTCGTACAGCAAAAAAAGGCGAGAAAGTAAGGATTCACAATGACAGTAGACAGTAGGGAAATAGATAAATTTCTAGTAGAACTTTTACAAAATGTGGGTAAGAGTTTGAGAGATGATGCTCTAAAAAAGAAATCAGTTGATACAAAAAAGAATCGAAATGATTTAGTGACAAATTTTGATAAAAAAACTGAACGTTATGTTAATTCCGAACTAAAAAGAGCTTTTTCTGAGGCTACGATTGTTAGTGAAGAGGGCTATGGTGACTTAGTAACAGACATGTCAGGATTGGTATTTTTTGTTGATCCAATCGACGGTACAATGAATTTTGTTAAACGTGGAGACGATTTTGCATCAATGATTGGCGCTTACATTGATGGTAAACCATTAATTGGTGCTATTATAGATGTTATGGGTAATAACATTTACCACGGCGGTAAAGAAATTGGCTTGTTCATTAATGATGAGAGAATAGATATTCCAAGAAATTTACCTTTGGTTGAAGGTTTAGTCGATGTTTCGGCACCGATGGCTTTGGCTAATAAATTTAATGTTCAGGATGTCATTAAGAAAAGTAGTGGTTTCAGGGTTTATGGAAGTGCAGGAATTATTTTTGGTCATCTCTTGACTGGAAAAGAAGTCATGTATATGTCATACTTAGCACCATGGGACTTGGCTGCCGGGCGTGTCTTATGTGAAGCTGCAGGTATGAGTGTGGTAAGTATTGACGATGCACCAATAAATATGCTAAAATCACAAGTCGTAATAGTTGGTACTCAGAAAGTTGTTTCTGAAGCACTGACGACAGTCAAAACGCGTTAGTGAACTGTGAGAAGTTTCACAGTTTTTTTATTGCTAGTAATTTAAACACGTATTTATGGAAGGAAGAACTAATTTGACTAAGAGAAGAGAAGATATTAGAAACATTGCGATCATCGCTCACGTTGACCACGGTAAAACTACATTAGTTAACGAAATGTTAAAACAATCAGACACACTAGGATCACATTATGAAATTCAAGATCGTGCCCTTGATTCAAATGCTATTGAAAGAGAACGTGGAATCACAATCCTTTCTAAGAATACTGCTGTTGATTACGATGGCAAGAAGATCAATATTTTGGATACACCAGGACACGCGGACTTCGGTGGTGAAGTTGAACGTATTATGAAGATGGTTGATGGTGTACTTTTGGTTGTTGATGCTTATGAAGGTACAATGCCACAAACACGTTTTGTGTTGAAGAAGGCTTTGGAACAACACTTAACACCAATTGTTGTTATCAACAAAATTGATAGACCAGGTGCTCGTCCTGCTGAAGTAGTTGACGAAGTTCTTGAATTATTTATCGAATTAGGTGCTGATGACTCACAACTTGATTTCCCAGTTGTTTATGCTTCAGCTATTAACGGAACATCAAGTTATTCAGATGATCCTGCTGACCAAGAACACACAATGAACCCTATCTTTGATACTATTTTGAAGACAATCCCTGCACCAGTTGACAACTCAGATGAACCTCTACAATTCCAAGTTGCCTTACTAGACTACAACGATTACGTTGGTCGTATCGGTATCGGACGTATCTTCCGTGGAAAGATCAAGGTTGGTGACAGTGTTACTGTTATGAAGCTTGACGGTTCTACAAAGAACTTCCGTGTTACAAAACTATTTGGTTTCATGGGCTTGAACCGTGTTGAAATCAATGAAGCTAAAGCCGGAGATTTAATTGCTGTTTCTGGTATGGAAGACATCTATGTTGGTGAAACTGTTACACCAGTTGACCATCAAGAAGCACTTCCATTGCTACGTATTGATGAACCAACACTACAAATGACATTCTTGCAAAACAACTCACCTTTCGCTGGTCGTGAAGGTACAGAAGTCACTGCTAGAAAGATCGAAGATCGTTTAAGAAGACAATTACATACTGATGTTTCTCTTAAAGTTGAAAACACAGACCAAGCTGGTTCATGGCTAGTTTCAGGTCGTGGTGAACTTCACTTGTCAATCCTTGTTGAAGAAATGCGTCGTGAAGGTTTCGAATTACAACTATCACGTCCAGAAGTTATTTACAAGACAGTTGATAATCAAAAGTGTGAACCTTTTGAGGAAGTAACTATTGATACTCCTGACGAATACGTTGGTTCAGTTATCGACTCAATGTCACAACGTAAGGGTGATATGCAAAACATGGAAAGTACTGGAAATGGTCAAACAAGACTTATTTTCTCAGCACCTTCACGTGGTTTGATTGGATATTCAACAGAGTTCTTATCAATGACTGGTGGTTATGGTATTTTGAACCATACATTCTCAGAATACAAGCCAGTTGTTAGAAATTGGAACCCAGGTAGAAGAACTGGTGCTTTGGTTTCAATCAACCAAGGTCCATCAACTACCTATTCACTACAATCTGTTGAAGATCGTGGTACATTGTTCATCGGTGCTGGTGTTGATGTATATGAAGGTATGATCGTTGGTGAAAGTAGTCGTGATCAAGATATCGCTGTTACTGTTACTAAAGGTAAAAACCTTACAAATACTCGTGCTTCAGGTAAAGATCATGCTGCTGCTATCAAGACTCCAAAGGCAATGTCACTTGAACAATCAATCGAATTCTTAAATGAAGACGAACTTTGTGAAGTAACACCTAAGAGTGTTAGATTACGTAAGAAGATCTTAAACACAAACGAACGTAAGAAGTTTGACAAAACAAAGAAAATGTCTAAATAAATAGATTATCTGTGAAGCTAAGGATGAATTTCCTTAGCTTCTTTTTTTATGCCAAAAAGACAAGGTAGGACAGTTTTTTTCTGGTATTATTTGGTGGTATAATCTTATTATTAGATTTTAGGAGCTAAGATGTGAAAAAATTAAAAAAAATTGACTTATGGATTGTTATTCCATATATCATCTTACTAGGTATTGGAATCGTTATGGTTTATTCAGCCAGTTTTTACAATTCACTGGTTTCTGGCGGAAGCACCACGCAATACTTAGTTAAACAGGCCATTTTTGCAATACTGGGATTATTCTTATGTTATTTCAATTTTATCCTTAAAGCTAAGATTTTTAAAAATCGTCATTTTATTAAGTATGCGTTGCTCTTTACAGTACTGTCCTTAGCAGCGTTACCAATTTTAGGTAAATTGTTTCCCAGTTTACGTGTTAATGGTGCGGTAGCGTGGATTCCTATTGGACCATTTAATTATCAACCATTGGAATTAGCTAAGTTGGTTCTGATCTTGTATTTATCTTTTGTACTAACTAGTAAACAAGAACGATTGTTGTCGTATCAAAATTGGAAAGAAATAGGTTTTGAAGTATTACCTCCAATTTTAGTGGTAGCAATAATTGTTATTTTACTTTTGATTCAACCTGACTTTGGTGGAGCTATCGTTATTTCGCTAATTACGTGGGTTCTTTTGGGTGCTTCAACGATTCCCGGTAAATATATTGTTAGATTGAGTGTGGGCTTAGGTGCTTTTTTAGGCTTATCAATCTATGGCATTTTTAAATTGGCTCCTTCAATTATTACTAGTCATTATCAATACCAACGTATTCTTGCGATGCAACATCCCTTTAAATTGGAGCAGCACGCTGGTGCACAGTTGGTTAATTCCTTTTATGCAATTAGTAATGGTGGTGTTTTTGGTGTTGGTTTAGGTAATGGGATTCAAAAACGTGGCTATTTACCAGAACCACATACCGATTTTATTCTAGCTGTTATCAGTGAAGAATTGGGTTTAGTAGGTGATATCGTTGTGTTATCACTTTTAGCGTTGATTATATTACGGATCATCCTTATTGGTGTCCGTGCTAAGAAAAATTATAATGCTTTAGTTTGTTATGGAGTGGCAACAATGATGTTGACGCAAGTAATACTTAACGTGGGAGGATTACTCGGTATGATTCCTCTAACAGGTGTTACTTTACCGTTCATCAGTTATGGTGGGTCCAGTATGCTGATATTGTCGATTGCTTTAGGAATCGTGCTTAATCTGGATGCTACGAATAAATTTGAAAGAACAAGGTGATCTTATGTTTAAAAAAGTGGAGCGCCAAGCTTTGTATGTTTGGGTCTATTCACTCAAATGGCGGAAGAAATTGCAACGTTACGGTACAATCTACTACACTTCCCCTAAAATGAAATATGTAATGATGTACGTAAACTCTAATCGAGTTGCAGAAGTTAGAAAAGAATTGAATTCCAAGAATTACGTAAAAAGAGTTTCATTGGCTCATCGTAAAGAATTAGATGAACATTATGTTTTAAAAACTTCTGAAAGTAAGCAAGAGGAAAATTAATGAAAGTTGTATCAGGAAAGTTTCGTGGATTGAATTTAAAGGCAGTTCCTAGCAATAATACTCGCCCTACATCAGCTAAAGTTAAGGAAGCGGTTTTTAGCATGTTAACGCCATATCTAGTTGATGATGGTGTGGCCCTAGATCTGTTTGCAGGAACTGGTAGTTTAGGTATCGAGGCTGTATCGCGTGGTTATAAAACAGCTTACTTAGTTGATAAAGCTTATAAAGCTATTAATACAATCAAAGAGAACGTTGATAAGACTCGTGCCAATGAAAGTTTTGTGGTTATGAAAACTGCGGCAACTGAAGCTTTAACTAAATTTAAAAATGATCAAGTAAAATTTGATTTGGTATTTTTGGATCCACCTTATCGTATGAAGATCACAGAGCAGATCATAGAAGATATGGTAGAAGGGGATTTATTAAACCCTGGCGCCATTATTGTTGATGAAACAGATTATGATATTGACCTCGCTAATTTTGGCAAAATAGATTTACTCAAAGAAAAGAACTATAAAGATACCAAAGTTGCATTGTATCAGTTTGGAGGATAAGTATGTCACAAAGAGTTGGACTCTATGCAGGTAGTTTTGATCCCATTACTAATGGTCATTTGGATATAATCCGTCGTGCCTCCAAGTTGTTTGATAAATTGTACGTAGCACCTATGACTAATACATCAAAAAAATATTTATTTTCTTATCAGGAAAAGAAAGCCTTCATTGAAGCTGAAATCGAGGATCTAAGTAATGTTTCTGTCGTAGATGGTAAATCGGAACTTTCAACTAATTTGGCTCGTCAATTAGGGGCCGGTTTCATGGTTCGATCGATGCGTAATCCGGATGATTTTGGTTATGAGTCAGGCGTAGCCTCAATTAATAAAGTTTTAGATAAGAATATTGAAACGATATTCCTGCTAGCAAATGATCAATATGCTACGATATCATCATCAATGATGAAAGAAGTGGCCAGGTTTGGTGGCGATATATCGGAATTTGTACCTCAAGCAGTCGCTTTAGAATTGATAAAGAAATTGAGGAAGGAATAAACTATTTTGAGATTTAACAAAACTAGAAATAAAATCTTTGGTGCTATATTTATTTTTATTGTTGTCATGGCATTCTTCTTTACACCAACAGGTTATTATTTAGAAGTTCCAGGTAGTGCCGAAGATACTTCTCAATTTGTAAAGGTCAATGGTAAGCAAGATAAGAAAAAGGGTAACTTGCTATTAACGACAGTTGGAATTGTAAGTGGGACGCCATTTACATTGCTTAAGTCATTGGGAAATGATTTTGAAACTATTTACTCACAAGAAGAATTGATGGGAAATGAAAATAGCCAACAATATTTTCAAGTTCAACAGTACTATATGAAATCAGCAACTAATAACGCGATTCAAGCAGCTTATTCCAAGGCGGGAAAGCCATTTACTAAGAAGTATTTAGGTGTCTATATTATGGATATCATGGATAACTCTGCTTTTAAGAATAAATTGCAAGTTGGTGATACGATCACATCCATCAATAACTACCACTTTAAGAACTCGGCTCAGTTTATCAATTATGTTAAGAAGCAGAATAAAAAATCTACTGTCAAAATTAATTTCGTACGTGATGGTAAAAAGAAGTCAGCTTCAGGTAAACTTGTTAAACTAGCAGATACTAAACGATACGGTTTAGGTATTACTTTGACTGATAACACACAGGCTAAGGGTAATCCTCCAACAAAAATTGATGCGGGCAGTATTGGTGGACCTTCGGCAGGTTTAATGTTTACTTTGCAAGTATACTCACAAATCAGTAATAAAGATTTGAAAGCTGGTCGTACTATTGCGGGAACAGGAACTATTGCCCCAGATGGAACAGTTGGTCCTATCGGAGGAATTGAGAAGAAGGTCTATGCAGCTTCCGAAATGGGCGCAACAATTTTCTTTGCTCCGGATGATCCTGTAACAAAAGAAATTAAAAAATATGAACCAGGTTACGTTAACAATTACAATTTAGCCAAACGTGCCGCTAAAAAAATTCATACGAAGATGAAAATTGTACCCGTAAAGAACTTAAATGATGCAATTAATTATCTTGAAAAAACAAAACAGTCCAAATAAGGGCTGTTTTTTTTCGTAATTTAATTTGAGGTGATTGAAATGGAAGAAGTTTATCAATACGTTCGAAATAAAAAAATTGTTTTATTGACGGGTATCGTAATTGTAGTACTAGGAGGATATTTTTTCCTTTTCCACAAGGTAACGCCTACTAGTACGTTAGAGCCTAAGCAAGAATTAACAACTCAAAAAGATGAAACTAAAAAGAGTAAAACTGATTCGAAAGCAAAAGAACCATAGATGATAGTTGTTGATGTACAAGGTGCCGTCCAAAAGCCTGGCGTTTACCATGTAAAGGATAAAGCAATCATACAAGAAGTGATACAGACAGCTGGTGGGTTTACTGCCAACGCAGATCTGAAACAAATCAACCAAGCCAAAAGAGTAGTTGATCAGATGCAGGTTTATATTCCAATTAAAGGTGAGAAAGTAACTCCTACCAGTACAAATTCATCAAACGATACTCAAAACAAAAAAATAGTGAATATTAATACGGCGACAGTTGATGATTTTAAAGATGTGACAGGTATAGGTCCTAAAAAAGCCGAAAAAGTCATTGCTTATCGTGAAGAACATGGTCAATTCAAGACACTACATGATTTAATTAATGTTTCAGGGATTGGTGAGAAGAGTTTAGCCAAACTGAAAGATCAACTGACAGTTTAAGCTAATGAGAGGTAAATTGATTTTTCCCGCTTTGATAATAGTTTTGTTAATAACAGTTTATTTCGAAAATAAATTATTCGAAAATTTCAATAACAAGTTAGCCACTTGGACAAAATAAATTGAATCCAAGT
>NZ_AZES01000129.1 GCF_001434985.1 Companilactobacillus paralimentarius DSM 13238 = JCM 10415
TACAAAAATAGAGTTGATGGCAAAATGCCTATCAACTCTATTTATCGTACAGCCCTAAATAGGTGCTGTTTTGTATTATTAGTACTTTACTTGATAAATACCACAATAAGGCATGCTGGAACTCATATCCATACCTGTCATCCAACGGATAACTTGGCCGTGAGTAACGCAGCCAATACAATCATATTTATCTTTATATTTATCAAGTACGAAACTGACACAATCAATTATCTCTGATCCAGTTTCATAGTCAAAATCAGACAAGTGAAAGTAATAGTTCTACATGTGTAGGAATGGTGGGATGTTGTTTAACTATTTCCAAGGCCGTTTCCATCGTTCGAGTATAGGGAGAAGTCTGTTTATGAATGACGAATCAAATAAACTTTCATAAAAATTACTCCTTACTCTTCAGCTAATTTTTTATACTGTTGACGATATTTTTTCCATTCGGGTTTATCCATGAGAAAAGTTTTACCAGTATCTAGATTTCGAACATTGAGTACATAAGAGAAAGCATAAAGATCCAGTAGGGAAGCAATTAAGAATAAAATACCAACTCCTCGAATCATCAATGTAGCCAAACCAATAAATAGTTCAATATATTGTCGCTTGTTGTAGGTTCTAAATAGTTTAGGCAACTTGCCATCTTGGTCGTATAGTTCAGCAATAGTTTTTTTGGTTAATAAATTTTTAAAATTACGCATATAAAAGATCCCCTCAGTAATTCATTAAAGGTATTATAACAAAATTAATATTATATTAAATAAATTACTTGTAATTTATTTCGTAAATTCCGCAGAAAGGAGTCATGCGGTCGCCTGTATATTGAGTCATCACGCCACCATGAGTAACACAACCGATGCAAGAATACTTATCTTTATAGCAATCGAAAACAGAGTTGACTCGTTGCATAACTTCTTCACGTGTTTCAAAGTCCAAATCTGATTTGTGAGTACCATCCAAATAATCCTTATAGGCCAGAGCTAGTTGCTCCTCGGTAACGTCCATTTTACCAGATTTGTCAGGACGCCATTCGTGCAGCAACAGTTCAACTTGATTGGGAATCTGATGATATTTTAAAATTTCCTGTGCTGTCTGCATTGTGCGAGTGTAGGGGGAGATTAATAACATTTGTATTTCATTAAAAGCGGGATTTTGAGCGGCCTTGTCAGCAATTTTGATACCGTTTGGTGTTAATCTGGTTAAATCACGTGCTAATCCAGTGTAACCTACGGCATCAACTTGAGAAAAATCTGGTTCCGAATGACGAATTAAATATATTTTCATTTTTAGTATCTTCTTTAGTGTTTTCTTTTACTATACCAAAAAAACTCTCTCAATCAGTAATTAGATTGAAAGAGCTTTCTTTTTAATTATTTAAAATATTCTTTTAAACCATTTGTGACATCTTGAGCCACTTGTTCACGATATTTATCAGAATTGATGTACTTATAGTCGCTGGTTGAATTGATATAGCCTAATTCGATTAGAATTGAAGGTTGACTATTGTAATGTAAAACATATAAGTCCTTTTGTGCAGTACCACGGCTACCGATAGATAGACCCTTTAATTGACTATTGATATCATCAGCTAATTTACCATCTTTGTTACGATTATAGTAATAAGTTGTGACACCAGAACCAGAATTAGCTTCAGCACTGGAATCAAAATGCAAACTGATAAAGGCATCAGCTTGAATCTTGCTAGAGAGACGAGCACGTTCCCCGAGTGATTTACTACTATCACCAGAACGAGTCATAACAACACGAGCGCCAGTCTTTTCAAGCTGTTGTTTGATGGCTTTGGCATATTTGAGAGTAAAGTTCTTTTCAAATGTGTCTTTCCTTGATTCAGCACCGGAGTCGTTACCACCGTGACCAGGGTCTAAGATGATTGTAGCCTCAGAAATGTTTGTGGCGGCTGACTTAACAGCACTCTTAGTTCCCGAAATAGTTACGACCCAACTAGCAACATAACCAACAGTACCATCAGAATCACGGACTTTGTACCATTTACCATCTTTACTTAGGTAATCAAATTTTTTACCCACTTTGACGGATTTAACAACTCGTCCGTTTTGATTTGGCTCAATTCTAACTTTAGTATTAGGTTGTGTGACAGTTACTGTCTTAATATCATTATCAGAAGTATTTGAGGATCCAGAAGTTTTTTGAGTTCCCTGGATGAAGTTAGATTTAACCCAACCGGCAGTACCGTTATACAAGATCTGTGTCCAATCTTGTTCTTGATACATGATAGTAACTTTCTCTGATTGTTCAATCGTTCCAAGAACGTCACTATTAGCGTCAGCATTTTTGAAAACAGTTGTGTTCGGTACTTTGACAATGCCCACTTTATTAGTGGCTGAACTTACTTCGGTATTATCAATTAGCCAGCTGGCAATCCAGCCGATTTTATCCCCGGATAATCTTACTTGATACCATTTGTTTTTCTCAGCTAGAATAGCTAGTTTGTCACCTTTTTTAACTTGACCCATATTAGCATAGGCGAGTCCGGGTCCAACACGGACATTAACTGAGTCTGACTGAACCACGACCGAATTGGCACTAGCTAGAGCAACTGTTGACCAACTCGATAAGGCAAGTAATAACAAAATAGCAACAAGAATCCGGTTTTTAATGAATAATTTAATTATTTTTTTCATTTAACTGATTCCTTTGTAGTCTAATTTACCGATACTACTATATGTATATATTACTGAAAAAAGCGCTAACTTGAAAGATACAATGTGAATTTTTTGGAAAAACTTGGTAGAAGGGGGAATATTTTTTCACATATTCCCAATAAATTCCAAATCTGCCTTGACTTTAAAGGTTATTTCGGATAGTTTATAAATATATTCGAAATCAGATAATTACCTTACAGAGAATCTGGCTGCTGAGAACAGATAGTAATTGATTGCGTGACGGTTTTAATCGTTTGGCAGGCGTTAACTGCAGCAAAAATACTAGGTGGTACCGTGCAAAAGAGCACCCTTGTCTGAATTAGACAGGGGTGTTTTTTTATTAAGGAGGATTTTATGCGTTATCAAAAACCAAAAGGGACAATGGACATTTTGCCTGGAGAATCAGAAAAATGGCAATATGTAGAATCCGTTGCTCAAGATACCTTTAATAAGTATCGTTTTTCTGAAATCAGAACACCAATCTTTGAATCATACGAAGTTTTTGAACGTTCATCAGGTGATACATCTGATATTGTTTCAAAAGAAATGTATGATTTTAAAGATAAAGGTAATAGACATATTGCTTTGAGACCTGAGGGAACAGCCGGCGTTGTCCGTGCTTATGTTGAAAACAAGTTATATGGACCAGAACATATCAAGCCTTATAAAGTTTGGTACAAGGGCCCAATGTTCAGATATGAGCGTCCACAATCTGGTCGCCAACGTCAATTCCATCAAATTGGAGTTGAAGCTTTTGGTTCAGATTCTCCTGAATTAGATGCTGAAATTATTACTGTAGGTCTAGAATTCTTGAATCGTTTGGGAATCAAGAATTTGAAGGTGGCTTTGAACTCACTAGGAGATCCAGAGTCACGCGCAGCTTATCATAAAGCTTTAGTCGACTACTTCACACCATTCAAAGATCAATTGAGTGATGACTCAAAGGTTCGCTTGGAAAAGAATCCATTACGTATTCTTGATAGTAAAGATGCAGAGGACAAAAAAATTGTTGCTAATGCACCATCTATCTTGGATTATTTGAATGATGCTTCTAAGGAACGCTTTGAATATCTACAATCATTGTTAGATGATCTTGATGTAAATTATGAAATTGATCCAACAATGGTTCGTGGACTTGATTATTATAACCACACTATTTTTGAATTTATGGTAACTGATCCTGCATTCGACAATAAGGAAATCACTGTTTTAGCTGGTGGCCGTTACAATGGCCTTGTTGAAGAACTTGGTGGACCAGAGACACCAGGTATCGGATTTGGACTTGGTGTGGAACGATTAATGTTGTTGCTTAAAGATGAAGATATTCCAAGTCAAAACGCTTTGGATGTTTACTTAGTAACAATTGGAGACAAAGCTGAACGTGCTTCAGTGAAGATTCTTTCTAACTTGCGTAAAGCAGGTTTTGTTGCAGATAAAGATTATCTACAAAGAAAAATCAAAGCTCAATTCAAGACAGCCAATAATTTGAATGCTAAATACACTGTAACTATTGGTGATACAGAGTTAGAGAATGATACAGCTAATGTTAAAAACATGGCAACTGGCGAACAAGTCAGTGTATCGTTAGAAAACTTAGCCGAAGAATTGAAAAAAGTCGAGGGATAAACATGGAAGAAAGAACAGATTATTGTGGCAACATTACTGAAAAGTATGTTGGTCAAAAAGTTTCTTTAGACGGTTGGGTTCAACGTCGTCGTGATTTAGGTGGATTGGTTTTCGTCGACCTACGAGATTATAAAGGAATTGTTCAATTAGTATTTAATACTGATCATCAAGATGTACTTGATGTAGCCGAAACATTGAGATCAGAATATGTTATCAATGTTATCGGTACAGTTAGACTTCGTGGCGAAGGTGCTACAAATGATGAAATGACAACTGGTAAAGTTGAAGTTGTTGTTGAAAAGGTTGAGATTCTTAACAAATCATTGACACCACCATTTGAAATCAAAGATGATATTGATTCATCTGAAGAAACTAAATTAAAGTATCGTTATCTTGATTTACGTCGACCTGAAATGCAAAAGGCAATCAGAACTCGTGCTCAAATTAAGCATTCAGTTAATGAATATCTATATGACAATGGTTTTATTGACATTGAAACACCAAACCTAACACCATCAACACCAGAAGGTGCTCGTGATTATCTTGTTCCTTCACGTGTTTATCCTGGTCGTTTCTTTGCACTTCCACAATCACCACAATTATTCAAACAATTGTTGATGGTCGGTGGCTTTGATCGTTATTTCCAATTGGCTCACTGTTTCCGTGATGAAGACCTTCGTGGCGATCGTCAACCAGAATTTACACAAATTGATATTGAAACTTCATTCATGAACAAGAAAGAAATTCAAACAGTTACCGAAGGACTTATTGCTCGTGTTATGAAAGATGAAAAGGGTATTGAAGTTAAAACTCCATTCCCAAGAATCGACTGGGACGATGCTATGGATCGTTATGGTTCAGATAAGCCAGATGTTCGTTTTGGTATGGAATTACAAAACTTGAATGATGTTTTGAAGGATACTGAATTCAAAGTCTTCAAGAATACCATTGATAATGGTGGTCAAGTTAAAGCTATTGTTGTTAAGAATGCTGCTGACAAATATTCACGTAAAAATATCGAAAGCTATCAAGAATATATCAAACGTTTTGGTGCCAAAGGACTTGCATGGTTCAAGTACAATGATGATGATATGACAGGTGGCGTATCTAAGTTTATCAAGGATCACAAAGACGCTCTTGTTGATCGCTTAGGCCTTGAAAACAATGACTTAGTACTATTTGTCGCCGACAAGAAAAAAGTTGTTGCTGACGCCTTAGGTTACTTGAGAAAGGCAATTGCTAAAGAACAACATTTGTATGATCCAAATGAATTTGCCTTTATCTGGGTTGTTAATTGGCCATTGTTTGAATATGATGAAGGAATAAAACGTTGGACTGCCGCTCACCATCCATTTACAATGCCAAATGAAGAAGATGTTCACTATCTAAATGATGGTGAGGATCCTCATAAAGCTTATGCTCAAAGTTATGATATTGTTTTGAATGGTTATGAACTTGGTGGTGGATCAATTCGTATCCACGATTACAAGATTCAAGAGAAGATGCTTAAAGCATTGAATTTCACTAAAGAAAAAGCCTATGAACAATTTGGCTTCCTACTAGATGCTTTACAATATGGTTGTCCTCCACATGGTGGTTTGGCTATTGGTTTGGATCGATTCGCTATGCTTCTTTCAGGCAAGGATAATATCAGAGATGTTATTGCCTTCCCTAAGAACTCAAATGCTACAGAACCAATGACACATGCTCCACTTGAAGTTGCAAAACAACAATTGGATGATTTAGGAATTGAAGTAAGTAAAAAAGACTAGAGAGCAGGGCAAGAAGTTACCCTTGCATAGCTTGTTTCCACAATTAAAATAGAACAGTGTTTCTTTCAAAAAGAAAGAACGTCAAAATAACCGTGATAATGATCAATTTAGACCATTATTACGGTTATTTGTTTTGATATAAAAATATTTTCTAAAGTATTTTTATATCTAGATATTTGATTGCAATATAATAGTTTATTGTTGTAAACTTAGAACAATAGAGGGTTTATCTGGTGAAGAGTTAGATGTAACTCAAAATGCAGCGACAGAACGTCCATTTAGTGGAAAATATGATGACTTTTATCAAAAAGGTATCTATGTTGATATTGCAAGTGGAGAGCCTCTATTTTCATCAGCTAAAAAGTATGATGCTGGTTGTGGCTGGCCTTCATTTAGTGAACCAATTGCTAAGTTAAAGGAAAAACGCGACACAAGATTAAGCAGGGAAAGAACTGAAGTAAGAAGTGAAGATGCTGATTCTCATTTAGGCCATGTGTTCACTGATGGTCCACAAGAATTAGGTGGATTGAGATACTGTATTAATTCAGCAGCCTTAAAATTTATTCCGTATGAAAAAATGGATGAAAAAGGATATTCAGATTATAAGAAATATGTCGACGAAGGAGATGCAGAATAATGAAAGAAGAAACCGCAATTTTTGCAGGAGGCTGTTTCTGGTGTATGGTTAGTCCTTTTGACCAACAACCTGGTATCATTTCTGTTATTTCTGGTTATACTGGCGGACATGTTGTTAATCCAACTTATGAACAAGTATGTACTGGTACCACAGGTCATACCGAAGCCGTTAAGATAACTTATGATGCCGATGTTATTTCTTATCAACAATTAGTTGAAACTTACTGGCAAGTTGCTGATCCAACTGATGCTATGGGACAATTTCAGGATCGTGGCGATAACTACCGCCCAGTAATTTATTATGCTAATGAGGAACAAAAGGCTATTGCTGAAAAGTCTAAAGAAGATTTAGCTAAATCTGGAGAATTTGATGATCCCATCGTGACTCAAATTCTTCCCGCTGAACCATTTTATGACGCTGAGGACTACCACCAAGACTTTTATAAGAAAAATCCTCTAAGATACGAACTTGAAGAAAGTGGCGGTCGTGGGGAATTTATTAAAAAACATCGGAAATAATCTAAAAGTTTGATCATTTGTGCTAATATGTTTAGGTAACTTAAGACAATTAGGAGAACTTTTAGTATGGGTGAATTAGATAAGTTGATCGAAAGACATCAATACTTATCCAAAGTTTCAGTAGCATTTTTATATTCAATTGCTGTATCAGTTGCGGTTAACATGTTTTGGACACCGGGTGGAATTTATGGTTCTGGTGTAACTGGTGCTGCTCAGTTGATTTCAACAATTTCACATCGATGGCTGCCATTTAATTTATCGACAGCGGTAATGTATTTTGCATTGAATGCGCCATTATTCGTGTTATCTTGGCGAAAGATTGATCACAAGTTTACTGTCTTTACGGTGATTGCGGTAGCTTTAGCCAGTACGATGATGCATTTGTTGCCACCAATCAAAATTACTGCCGATCCATTGGTGTGTGCAATTTTTGGTGCTGTAGCTAATGGATTTGGTACGGGGATGGCATTAAGAAATGGTATTTCAACTGGTGGAATTGATATTTTGGGAATTATTCTACGTAAGAAGACTGGTAAAAGTGTAGGAACGATAAATATTATGTTTAATATCTTTATCGTTGCCTGTGCTGGTTTCTTGTTTGGTTGGGTACATGCTTTATATAGTGCGGTCAGTATTTTTATTAACGGACAAGTTATCGACATGATCTATAACAAAGATCAGAAACTTCAAGTTATGATTGTTACTTCCAAACCTAAGAATGTTATTACGCAAATTCAAAATGAAATGAGACGTGGTATTACGATTGTGCATGATGCCGAGGGTGCTTATAAACATGAAGAGAAAACGATTCTGTTTACGGTTATCTCACGTGCTGAGTTACATGATTTAGAGACCGCGATGATTAATTCAGACCCACATGCGTTTGTCAGTGTCACAGATACTGTCAAAGTCATGGGACGATTTTATCAGGCTCATATATATTAAAAAAAGGACAAAACCGTTTGGTTTTGTCCTTTTTTGTCGAAATCACTTGCTCTGTGTTTAACGATATATCTTAAGAATAATACTTTATTTTGTTGTTAATATCATAATGTCAATTGATTTTAGTAGTAAAAATGATTTTTTACTTACTATTTTAATTTAAAAAAAGATTAATTAAGAATAAATATTTTTTAATTAAATAACATTGCCACAACTATCCTTGATATATCAATATGCAATCTAGCTTCATTTTATGGCCAATTTTCTATATAAGAATGGAATTTATAAAATATTTGCCACTTATTGAATATCATAATTTTTTTTATAAAAGAGATAATTGATAATTCGTTATGTTGTATACTTCTGATGACGAAAGGGTTGATATTTGTATGTTTTATTTTGGGAAGAAAATAAACATTTATAAATGTAATTATCGATTATTTTTTGTGTTAATTAATGTTTTTTTAATGGCGGCATATTTTTCTTATAATAACCAAACGGTCAAAGCAGATACTACAATTGGCATTCAGAAAATGTTGACAATAAATAATGATTTGACGGCCAACAAAAGTACGACTTCTTTATTATTAACACCATTAACGGATGCTATTGTTAGCAGTGGTAAAGATGGTACTTGTACGTGGGATATTGATAGTGATGGTAAATTAACGATTCATACTGGGGTTTTAACAACTGATCAAGGAAGCTGGATTTCATATGCTAGTTCAATTACTAGTGTCTATGTTGATAAAGGAGTCAGCATTTTAGGCACGGGTAAAGATTATGGACCTTTTTCGGGATTGACTAATGCTAAAACTATTGACGTTACAAATTTGGATGTTTCTAACGCAGCTGCCTTAAAAGCATTTTTTAGAAATGACTCTAATCTAATTCAAATCATTGGTTTAAATACTTGGAATACTTCAAAATGTACAGATATGAGCTATTTATTTTTAGGTGATAATTCGCTGACCAGCATGGATATATCTAAATTTGATACCTCTAATGTAACAAATTTAAATTATACTTTTTCTGGTGTTGATTTCACAAAGAGTGATCCCAATGAGATTAAAAATTGGAATGTTTCAAAAGTGGATACAATGAGTTATTTGTTTAACAAGACAATTTTTGATTCATTAGATTTAAGCAATTGGAATATTTCCAGTGTGACCAAAATGAATGGTATGTTTTCAGGTGATAGTAACATCGATAAAGTGAAGAATATTGCTGATTGGGATACATCAAAAGTAACTAGTATGATTAGTATGTTTAGTAACACTAAAGAGACTGATTTATCTTTTCCGAAAATTACAAGAACAAGTTAGCCACTTGTCCAAAAAATAAATACGAAAT
>NZ_AZES01000130.1 GCF_001434985.1 Companilactobacillus paralimentarius DSM 13238 = JCM 10415
GTGTTTTTATTTTGAGCTTTTATTGAAAGTGGCTAACTTGATTATAAAATTCGCCGTAAATTTATTTTAGGTGTTTTAGCAATTTTTACGACATTAGTTCTTTTTGAAATGTCGACATTTTATTATGAAAATTACGCCACAGTAAATCGTGCTTTTAACTGGGGTAGTTTGTTGCTGGCTCTGTTATTTGTAGGAGTAGCTGGTTATTTTCTAGTTAAAATTAGTGACCGAAATAAAAAGCTCAATTGGGCACTTCTTTTAGTAATGCTGGGTATTTTCATGATAGTGGCGACGTCCTGGATTTTAGTTGTACCGAAGACGCAATTGAGCGATTTTGGTAATTTTTGGACGCGAGTACCAGGACTTCAACATGGAGCTAAACTTTATCGAACCGATAATGATTATTTTTCGCGTTTTGCTTATCAATCAGGATATATGGTTTATGTATTGGGAGTTGTGAAGATTTTTGGTTATCATATTTTTGCAATTCAATTTTTAAATGTAATTTATCAAGCTCTAATTTTACTTTTCACATATTTGTTAGCCGTGAAAATTTTTGAAAATATTAAAGTGACGCGTTTAGCAGTATTGCTATTGATGAATGACCTTGATTGGTTTGCACTGAATAGTCAAGCCAGTAATCAATACTTAGGTTCACTATGTTATTTATTAACATTCTATTTGATTATGCAAGATAAACTTTGGGCATACATTTTGTCAGGGGTAACTTTGACGATTGGTTGTCTGATTAGACCGATTGGACCAGTAATTGTAGCGGGAATTGTGGTCTTTGCAATACTCTATACAATGTTTGAAAAAAACAAATTCAATTATCGAAAACCTTTGAAAATTTTGTTATCATTGCTGATTTATCTAGCACTATTTTCTTTGGCAGGTTGGGGAATTAAAGCTTCTGGACTCAATGCTTATGGATTGTCTAATTATGATCCTGAATGGAAATTTGTTACCGGATTGAACTATCAATCCAATGGGACTTATTCACCTGATATGGATCGGTTAATTGATGCAAGCAAGCCACGTAAGGTTATGAGTAAGAAGGAAAAAGCGGCTTTGCACCAAGAAATAAATTATTTAAATAAAAATAATAAGTGGTTGAGTTTATTTATCAACAAGGTCGGTGGATTATGGTCGCAACGTACTATGGCTACTAATTTTACAGGTTACAATCAGAATCACTCGGCCAAGACGGTTGATCGAATTGATTATTTAGCTTATGTTGGCTCGATTATTTTAATAATCTTTTCATGGAT
The DNA here is from genome assembly GCF_001434985.1 of Companilactobacillus paralimentarius DSM 13238 = JCM 10415. Taxonomy (GTDB): domain Bacteria; phylum Bacillota; class Bacilli; order Lactobacillales; family Lactobacillaceae; genus Companilactobacillus; species Companilactobacillus paralimentarius. The sequence continues at coordinate 1,272 of NZ_AZES01000130.1, forward strand.
AGGATCGTTTAGCTTATTCAAAACAAAATTCAGCAATAATATATATTTATTGTTGCTACCAATGTTAGCATTTGCGGCTGCGCAATTGTTGATTGAAGTTCAGGGAAGATATCGGATTGAATTTTTACCAGTCATCGCAATTTTAGCGAGTTTAGGATTGTATCAATTTTTTATTAAAAAAGATGTTTAGAATTAAAAAACTATCTGGTCAAATGGCTGGATAGTTTTTTTTGTAAAAAAATTTATGGTCTCAATCGCCAATCTGACAGTTAATTGACCAAGTCAAGGGAAAAATTTGAGTCGGACTACTTGAAATTTAGAGCTGACTTTAAATTAAAAAAATCATTGCTAAGCAAACTTGAGAGATATTAGAATAGTAATTGCGACTTTGAATTTTTAATTATGAATTAAAATCCAAATTGGATATTTTTAATTTTGAAATTGCCTAAATATCAATACGCAAAAATATTTCTAAAATGTCAATAGAAATAGTTGAACGCTATATATTGTTATCACAAGGAATTAAAGGTACTATATATAGTGTTATTTCAAATGTGTGGAGTGAATATTAATGAATACGATTAATAAAATTATTTTATCAGATGACTTTATCGACGAAGTCAAAAAAACAATTAAACCCCACTGGGGTGAGTTAGGTTGGGTTACTTATAAACGTACTTACGCTCGTTGGATCCCAGAACTTGGACGTACTGAAAATTGGTCAGAAACAGTTAAACGTGTTATCGAAGGAAATATCAATCTTGATCCACGTTTGAAGGATGATTCATTAACCGATGAACAATATGCCGGCTTGGTTAATGAAGCTAAGAGTCTTTATAAATTGGTTTATGGTTTAGCTGCAACACCATCAGGTAGAAACCTTTGGATTTCTGGAACTGAATATCAACATCGCAATGGTGATGCTTTAAACAATTGTTGGTTTGTTGCCATCAGACCACAAAAATATGGCGATAGTCATATCGTACCTTCTTACTTGAAGCAGGATCAATTAGCTGTTTCAATGCCATTCTCATTTATGTTTGATCAATTGATGAAGGGTGGCGGTGTTGGTTTCTCTGTTGTACCAAGCAACATGAAATTGATGCCTGTTGTTGATAACAAAGTTAATTTAACTGTTCTTATTGGCAAAGAGAGCGCCTCATATGATGATTCAATTGCAGCCGGTGCTGTTGACCGCGATGAATGGTTAAAGAGCCATGAGCTTGAAAATACACGTAATTATGAACTTCCTGATACTCGTGAAGGTTGGGTAGTTGGAAATGCTAATATGATCGATGCTCACTTTAACGATACTAATGACGGTTTGAAAGATGTTGTTTTAGATATTACTAAGATTCGTGCTAAAGGTGAAAAGATCAAAGGTTTTGGTGGAACAGCTTCAGGTCCTGTTCCTTTGATTGAAATGTTCTTTGATATCAACGAAGTTTTGAACAATGCCGTTGGTAGAAAATTAACATCCGTTGACTGTACTGATATGGGTAATTTGATTGGTAAGACAGTTGTTGCTGGTAATGTTCGTCGTTCAGCTGAGTTAGCTTTAGGTGGCGCTACTGACGATGACTTTATCACTATGAAACAAGATCAAAAGAAACTTTACCATCACCGTTGGGCTTCAAATAACAGTGTTGCTGTTGATTCGAAGTTCAATAAGTATGCCCCAATTGCTGATTCTATTACTCACAATGGTGAACCAGGAATCGTTAATCTAGAATTATCACGTAACTATGGTCGTGCCATTGATGGGTATCAACCAGGTATCGATGATGGTGTTGAAGGGACTAATCCTTGTGGTGAAATTTCTTTGAGCAATGGCGAACCATGTAACTTATTTGAAGTCTTTCCATTGATTGCTCAAGAACAAGGTTGGTCATTGGAAGAAGCCTTTGAATTAGCAGCTAGATATACCAAACGTGTTACATTTAGCAGTTATGATTGGGAAGTCTCAAGAACTGTAATTCAAAAGAATCGTCGTATCGGAGTTTCAATGTCTGGTATTCAAGACTGGATTTTGACAACCTTCGGTAATCGTGTTGTGACTGGTTTTGAAACTGCCACAGATCCCGAAACAGGAGATACTATTCAAAAGCCAATTTACGATCAACGTGTTGCTAAGAAATTTGATGATTTATATCATTCAGTTGTTGCAGCTGATAAGGAGTACTCAAAGGAATTAGGGTGTAAAGCCTCAGTTAAACATACAACAGTTAAACCATCTGGTACTGTTGCCAAATTAGCTGGTGTATCCGAAGGTATGCATTTCCACTATGCAGGTTACTTAATTCAAAGAATCAGATTCCAAGACAGTGATCCACTACTACCAGCTCTAAAGGCTTGTGGATACAAGATTGAACCTGATGTTTACACAAAACATACAATGTGCGTTGAGTTCCCAGTTAAAGCTGCCAATGCTGACGATCCTAATTTTGCTTCAGCTGGCTCAGTTTCAATTGCTGAACAATTTGCTACACAGGCCTTTTTACAAACATATTGGTCTGATAATGCCGTTAGTTGTACAATCACATTCCAACCTAACGAAGCAGATGAAATCGCACCATTGATGTATCAATACAGACACGTAACAAAGTCAACTTCACTATTACCTTATAGTGGTGCTGATTTCAAACAAGCTCCTAAGGAACCAATTGATAAGAAAATTTATCAAGAACGTGAATCAGAAGTTAATGAAAACGTAGCTGCAGTATTTGCTGAACAAAATGATAATCATGACAAAAAAGATATCGAATTAGTCGATCAATCAGACTGTGCCGGTGGCGCTTGCCCAATTAGATAGAGAGCGAAACAAAGGTGAAGGCAAAATTAAATTATTAGCTTGAAACTCGGTCTTCTACTAACCTTGCTACGCAAATTAAATAAAATGAGGATCTACAAATTTTTTACTACCGACTGATCTCTTAGTTCTAGTATTATCTGGTGTTTTAAATCTACGAATATAGAAATTTTAAATCAAAAGAACGGCCTCCATTAAGTATTCAAGATATATCCTTTACTTGAATCTCTTAATAGAGGTCGTTTTTATTTTACAAAATTATGTATTAAACACATTTCCAATTCTTGCGGAAGATGGGAATTTAAGTACATTCATATTTTAACTAAATTTGGGTAAGAACCTTTTAACAAATTTGTGTTTTTATGTTTATTTTATTATTGTAAAACGATATTAAAATGTTGATTAACAAAAATTAATATCTGTAGTAGAATACGACATAGGGGGTGCTTGAAATGAAAAAAATATCAAGCTTTATTTTAAAAGTGTTATCGATCCTAACTGTTGTAGCTCAAATATTTTGTGGAATTGCAGCTGCATCTGTAATCTTCGCAAACGTTGCGGTCTTATTTGTTTCAGGGGAAGCTGCAACAGAGCTTAAGAAGTATGTTTTACAACCATCTAACTTGAGCAAAGGGATGTTGGAATTAAGTGGATTGAATGCTTTATTGATTTTAGTAAGTATAATTTTTGCCTTACATGCATTACGTAAGATTATTAATAATATTGCAGAAAGTAACTTTTTTGTAGAATCAAATGTGAATAACATGAAATTAATGGTGGGTTCCGTCGTAATTTTCATTTTGGGTAACATTCTTAGTATGATGTTCTTCTCATTTGGAAATGGTCGAAATTTAAGTTCAGTATTTAGTAATTCTTGGGGACAAATTGGTAGTTATTTGATACTTTTGGCGATTATTTATATGCTATATCTAGTATTCAAATATGGTTTTGAGTTACAACATGATTCAGATACTGTTATTTAGGTGATTGTAAATGATTAAAATAAATCTCGATTTAATGATGTTAAAGAAAAAAATTTCTTCAAAAGAATTAGCTCAAAAAATTGGTATCACACCTGCTAATTTATCGATTCTTAAAACAGGTAAGGCCAAGGGTATCCGTTTCGTTACATTGGAAAAAATTTGTGAAGTTTTAGATTGTCAACCAGGAGATATTTTGGAATATCAGAGAGAAGAGTCAAAAGATATGAAGAAAACAGTTTATGAACAAGTTTTTGAATTAGTTGATGCAATGTATAATTCTATAGTTGAAGAATCTGATTTTGATCCAGAAGTTATCAAGGTTCTAATGACGGCAGGAAAGTATCTTAATGAAAAAAAGATGCCACCTCAGGTAATTGCTGCTAAAACGGTCAATGAAATTATTTTGGCCAACATGTCCAATAAGTCAAAACTTGATCAAATTAATTCAGATCGCTTAAATCAATTATTAATGTTATCTCGATCTGAAGGTTACAAGTGGTCATCCGTTGGACCAACTGATTTGAGAGTTCAATTTTAGATTATGCAAGTAAGATATATTCTTTCATTTGAAGGGTTAGTATGTTAATCATCTTTGATGGTTAGTGTGCTGGTCCTTTTTATATTAAATACTATTTTCTATGTTTAATAGTTGAAACGAACTACGCAAGGTCAACTAATTCCAATACTTAGTTAAACCAATTCTTATTTCACTCTTTGACAATTTTAGAAGCATAATACTTTACATATTTTGTTTACAGATGTAAACTTTAAATTGTTGAGAAGACTACAGATGTAAACCTAAAAGGGAAGTGACAATATGACAGAAATCGAAACGATGAGTAAAGCTGAATGGCAAGTAATGAGGATCATTTGGACTTTGGGTCAGGCAACCAGTAAAGAGGTTATTGATATTCTTGAGCGAAAGACTGATTGGAAATCTGCCACGATTAAAACGTTAATCATTCGGTTGCAAAAGAAAAACTTTTTAAAGGCTGAAGAAACCAAACGTCCTTATGTGTACAAGCCACTGATAGATGAGGATTTAGCAATTCATCAGAGTGTGAACAACTTATTTGATAATCTTTGTTGTATGCGAAAGGGGCAAGCAATTAAGGATTTAGTGCAAAACTCTGAGATCTCTCAAAGTGATATTTCTAGTATTGTTGAAGCTTTGAATGCTAAAGCTAAGACAGCTCCAGAGGAAGTTGAATGTAATTGTTTGGAGGCAAATTTATCATGAAAGATATGAATGGAATGAAAATGAATGATAACGATCATTCAGAAATGGATATGTCTGGAATGGACATGTCGGATAGCCACATGATGATGCACGGTGGTCATATGATGGATATGGGGGACTTGAGGAAGAAATTTTGGATTTCGCTTGTTTTGGCAATACCAGTATTTGTACTATCTCCATTTATGGGTTTGAATTTGCCTTTCCAAGTTCAGTTTCCTGGATCTGATTGGATTGTATTAGTTTTAGCTACAATTTTGTATTTCTATGGTGGAAAGCCTTTTATCACTGGTGCCAAAGGAGAACTACAATCTAAGCAACCAGCTATGATGACTTTGATTACTATGGGTATTAGTGTTGCTTATATTTACAGTTTATATGCATTTGTCATGAACGATTTGATTCATTCATCACAACACATAATGGATTTCTTCTGGGAATTATCATCCTTGATTGTGATCATGCTCTTGGGTCATTGGATCGAAATGAAGTCTACCATGAGTGCAGGTAATGCTTTACAGAAAATTGCCTCACTGGTTCCAGATCAAGTTCATATGGTACATGATGGAGAAACGATGGATCATGATATTTCCATGGTCAAAGATGGAGATATCGTTGAGATTCGTGCCGGTGAATCAGTACCATTAGATGGCCATATTGTTAGTGGGTCTAGTTATATTAATGAGTCATTAATTACTGGTGAATCTAAGGCTGTAAAAAAAGAAATTGGTAGTAAAGTTGTTGGTGGTTCTATCAATGGTGAGGGTACAATACGTGTGAAAGTTGATAAAGCTGCCAATGAGGGTTACCTATCGCAGATCAGTAAACTTGTATCTGATGCACAGAATAATCGTTCTAAGACACAAATGTTGGCCGACAAAGTATCAAGCTGGCTATTCTATGCTGCTTTGTCAGTAGGAATTATTGCTTTTGTTTACTGGTTAATTTTTGGTGATATGAATACAGCTTTAAACAGATTAGTCGCTGTTTTGGTGATTGCTTGTCCGCATGCTTTAGGATTAGCTATTCCTTTGGTTATGTCACGTAGTACATCAATTGCTGCAACTAATGGTTTAATTATTCGCGATAATCAAGCTATGGAAAATAGCCGTAAAATCGATTACATCGCAATGGATAAGACTGGAACTTTAACTGAAGGTAAGTTCACTGTTAACGGTTTGAAGAGCATTGATTCCACAGTTGATGATGGTAAATTATTATCAGTTATTGCTGGTATTGAGAGCGGATCTAGTCATCCTATAGCTAATAGTATTGTGCAATATGCTAAAGATAAGAAAACTGAAATAGCTAATTTTGATAATGTTCAAGCAATTAAAGGCTATGGTATGAGTGGAAGTTTAGAGGGACACAAATATTATTTAGTCAATATGAAGTATCTAAAAAATGAGAATATTCCAGTTGATAACAAATTAGTTCAAACGTATTTAGATAAGGGAAATACCATTAGTTACTTAGTAGCAGATAAAAAAGTTCTTGGTTTTGTAGCTTTAGGTGATCGGATTAAGAAGAACACGATTGAATTTATTAAAGAGTTAAAAGCCAGAAATATTACACCTATTATGCTAACTGGTGATAACAAAGATGCTGCAGCAATTATGGCTAAACAAATGGGTATCGACGAATTCAGAGCCGAATTGTTGCCAGAGGATAAGAACAAAGTTATTAAAGAACTTGAATTGTCTGGTCATCACGTCATGATGGTTGGGGATGGTATCAATGATGCTCCTAGCCTTGCTGCTGCAACAATTGGTGTTGCTATCGGAGCAGGTACGGATGTCGCCATTGATTCAGCAGATGTGATTCTGTATAACAGTGATCCATTTGATATTATCAAATTCTTAAAATTGTCCCATCATACTTATCAAAAGACAGTCGAGAATCTCTGGTGGAGAGCCGGTTATAATATCGTCGCAATCCCACTAGCTGCCGGAATTTTAGCAGGAGTTGGATTTGTTTTAAGTCCAGCTGTTGGAGCAATCGTGATGTCACTTTCCACTGTTGTTGTCGCTATTAATGCATTAACTTTAAAAATGTAATTTAGAGAAATTGCTAGATAATGTGTCATTAACTATCCATATTGGATATTCATTTTATAAAATAAAAATTATATAATAATGAATTGTGAATAGCTTAACTATTGAAAAAAACTATTCATGAGGATACACTATGTTTGATATGGGACAGGTGGTGATGAAAGATGGCAACTATCTCTTTCCAATTAGATGATTTTGATGAAAAGGTGATTCGCAATTATGCTAAATCGAAAGATATGAGTATTTCATCTTTTCTTCGTACAGTAGTGATTGAAAAAATAGAAGACGATATTGATGATGAGCTATATGAACAAGCGTTACAAGAATCCAAGAATGGATCTCAAGATATTACGCTAGATGATTTGAAAAAAGCAATGAGTCGGTATTGTTAGATAAAAAAGCAGAGTGATTAATTCTGTATTAAGATAGGTAGTAAGTCCACATTTGTGGATTTACTACCTATTTTTTGAGGAGTGATAATTTTGAATCGAAGAGATCAATTTATTGAGGATCATTCTAAAAATTTTGAAGTTCTTTTAAAAAAGTTAATTACAATTAGAAGTTTTAGTGTCACCGGTGAGGGAATTGAAGATGTTGTAAAATTTTTGACCAATTTGTTAAAAAAACTATTACATGCCGATATTGAAGTGATTCCTACCAAAGGGCATCCCATTATCATAGCAAAGCTTACAGGTACCACTAAAAGGAATGTTTTATTGTACGGACATTACGACGTTATGGCTGCTGGTGATATTTCTAAATGGCAAAGTGATCCCTTTACATTATCTAAAAGAGAAGGACGCTTTTATGGCCGAGGAGTCGGTGACAATAAGGGACAACTGTTGGCTCAAATATTGGGTGTTTATTCTTATTTAGAACTACATCAAACTTTACCTTTTAATGTGGGCAGTTTTGGTAATATTATGACCAATCCAGTAACTCAATTATTCAATTTTTTGATTAGAATCTATGATGTTAAAACTGGCCAAGTAAAAATACCTCATTTTTATGACGGAATTTTGGAACCAACAGCAGGAGAAAAAGAATGGATAGCAAAATTACCTTTTAATAAAGATGAAATTATTGCACAGGCTGGAATTAATCAGTTGGCAATGGACAAATTTACTTATTATCATAAATTAATGTTTGAGCCTACCTTTAATATCTTTGGGATTAAAGGCGGATATTTACAGAAAGGGGTAAAGACAAGTATTCCCCATGAAGCTTCATTAAAGGTTGATTGTCGCCTTGTTGATCGGCAGGATATCTCTGTCATTAAAGAGAATCTTTTGAAAGTATATCAACCAGAAATTGCTAGTGGACAATTGCAAGTTAGTATATTAGGTGAATTGCCGCCAGAAAAAACGTCGGCTACGTCTGAACAGATTGAATGGCTCTATCAAGCAATTAAAAGGGCTACTGGTAAAGCTTATATAGAACCAGTAATGCCAGGATCAGTTCCAAATTATGTTTGGAAGAACTTTTTAAAGGTTCCTGTTTTTACGATTCCTTACGCCAATGCTGATGAACGTAACCACGATATTGACGAGAATATGACAATTAAGAATTTCTATAATGGGATTCGTATTAGTTATGAAATATTATCTGGAAACTCTTCTGAGATATGAAGCTATGTGCTTTCGAGGATGACGAATTGTCAAATCAAGCGCAACTTTGTCCCGAAGAAAACTTCAAATGGACT
>NZ_AZES01000131.1 GCF_001434985.1 Companilactobacillus paralimentarius DSM 13238 = JCM 10415
ATGGTCTAACTGTTAACTTGAACCGCCATCAACTTGATTTGACGAACAGCCATTAATTATGTCGAAGATGGTTTAGCTAGTGAGCTTGACCATCTTTTTTATTTGTTCAGTTCCAAATTGCTGTTCAGTTTTAACAAGGATTTCGGCACAAGCCACACTATCGGCTAGAGCGTTATGATGGTTACGCAAATCAATATTCAAACGTTCGGAAACGGTATTCAGCTTGTGATTAGGAAAATCTGGGAAAAATTTACGACTGGTGCGTAAAGTATCAATCGTTAAATACTTGGGTACTACAATTCCATAATTGACTAAAGTTTTCTTTAAAACACTATTATCAAAACTAGCGTTATGGGCGGCAACCAAATGGCTACTATCAAATAAAGGTTGAATATGTGTCCAAACTTGATCGAAAGTAGGAGCATCTTGAACGTCTTCGGGTCTAATGTGATGTATTTGAATATTACGAGGACTGAAATATTGTTGAGGATTTATTAGTGTATAAAAATTATCAACAATTTGATCGTTACGGACAAGTACCAAAGCTAAAGAACAAGCGCTATCGCGGCTTCCATTGGCAGTCTCAAAATCCATAGAAACAAAATTCATAAGTTAAACTCCTTATATATCTAAGTCTAATTCAATAGGGCAGTGATCTGAACCATAAATATCAGTGTGAATGTCGGCGGCCTTTAACATTTTTTTACCATTATCAGATAGGACAAAGTAATCAATTCTCCAACCGGCATTATTTTTACGAGCATTGAAACGATAACTCCACCATGAATACTTAACGTCATCAGGATGTAAAGTTCTGAAAGTATCAATGAAGCCACTATTTAATAATTCTGTAAATTTGGCTCTTTCTTCGTCAGAGAAACCGGGATTTTTATGATTGGTTTTGTCATTCTTAATATCAATTTCTTCATGAGCAACATTGAGATCACCGCATAGAATAACTGGTTTATCAACTGATAACTTTTGCATATATTCTCTTAAAGCATCGTCATAACGCATACGGTAATCCAGACGTTTGAGCTTTTGTTGAGAATTAGGGGTGTAACTATTGATTAGGTAAAAATCTTTAAACTCTAGAGTTAAAGTTCGACCTTCATCGTCAAACTCATCAATTCCTAAACCTTGGTGAACGTTCAAAGGCTCTTCCTTGGTGAAAACGGCGGTGCCAGAATACCCCTTTCTTTTAGCATAGAAAAAGTACTGGTGGTATCCGGATAGATCGAGATCAATTTGACCTTCTTGTAATTTAGTTTCTTGGATGCTGAAGATATCGGCATCTAATTCTTCGAAAGTTTTAACAAAGTCTTTTTTGACTACAGCACGTAAACCGTTTACATTCCAAGATATAAGTTTCATAAAATCACCTCGGCACAATTATAGCATTATTGTAATGTTTGTTAGTTCGTTATGTATCTGAGTATGTGATAAAATTATATGTAAGTCTATGCAATATGAAGGATGATGAATATTGAATTTTCCAGTTGATGAATTACCTAATATTGAATTTAAAATAAATGAACCACTCAGTAAGTATACGTTCACTAAAACGGGAGGAAATGCTGATGTTTTGGCATTTCCTAAAACTCGTGATGAATTAGTGAAAATTGTCGATACTGCTAGGGTCAATGATGTGCATATTACCATTATCGGTAATGCCAGCAATTTGATCATAAAAGATGGTGGAATTAGAGGAATTGTAATTATTTTACCTAATTTCCATAAAATCACAGTATCTGATACTAAAGTTACTGCCGAAGCTGGTGCAACGATTATTAATACAACGATAGCTGCACAAAAGGCTGGTTTAACTGGCATTGAATTTGCTGCTGGTATTCCAGGTAGTGTCGGTGGAGCAGTCTTTATGAATGCCGGTGCCTATGGTGGTGAGATCAAAGATGTCTTTGAATCTGCTGAAGTATTATTACCTGATGGTCATATCACAACTATTAACCATGAACAAATGGACTTCTCATATCGTCACAGTATAGTTCAGGACAATGGTGGAATTGTAATTAGTGCAACTTTTGCATTGAAACGCGGTAAAAAGGAAGTTATTCAGGAAGAAATGGATCGTTTGAACGAATTAAGAAGATCAAAACAACCTCTTGAATATCCTTCTTGTGGAAGTGTCTTCAAACGTCCAAAGGGTCATTTCACAGGTCCCTTGATTATCAAGGCTGGCTTACAAGGTAAGATTGTTGGCGGAGCCCAAGTTTCTATGAAACATGCTGGCTTTATTGTAAACATTAAACATGCCACAGCAACTGATTATATGAATTTGATTCATCTGATTCAAAAGACTGTAAAAGAAAAGTTTGATGTCGAACTTCATACTGAAGTTAGAATTATTGGTGAAGACGAAAAATAAAAAAATGGTAGGTGTTGTCTGTGGAAATAATTGAATCAATTATTTTGATTCTCTCTTTATTAATTATTGCCAATATTGTAAGTCACTATTTTGTATCGATTCCACCCAGTTTGTTACAAATTGCGGCAGGTATCTTGGCGGCTCTATTTATGCATGTGAAGATTTATGTTGATACTGAATGGTTCTTACTGGCGTTTATTGCACCAATTCTATTTAATGATGGAAATAATTTTCCCAAAAGAGAGCTCTGGAAATTAAAGGGTCCTATTTTAGGAAATGCGATTATCTTAGTTATTTTGTCTACGGTTATTGGAGGAGTGTTTGTAAAATGGCTCATTCCTCAATTGCCTTGGGCAACGGCATTTACATTAGTAGCAGTTTTGTCACCAACTGATCCGATTGCGGTTGAATCCATTGCTAAAAAGGCTCATATTCCGGACAAATTGATGCATTTGATCAACGGAGAAAGTCTGATTAATGATGCATCTGGCTTGATTTGTTTTAAATACGGAGTCGCTGCAACAGTGACAGGAGTCTTTTCACTAAAAAGTGCAACAATAGATTTTTTTCATATATCAATTATCGGTGCTTTGGTTGGTGCTGTAATGATTTGGATTTTCAATGGAATAAGATTATATCTGATTAATCAAGGTGTTGATGATTCTATTTTGCATGCGATTATTCAGATTATCATTCCATTTATTATTTACTATGTGGCCGAAGATGTTTTTGATGTTTCAGGTGTTGTAGCAGTCGTTATAGCGGGTATTTTGAATATTTCTTCTGGTAGAAATATTAGTAACTTTACTCCCGAAATTAGATTGGTTACTTCCCGAACCTGGGATTTAGTTGTTTATGTGCTTAATGGTATTGTCTTCGTCCTTTTGGGAATCGAAATTCCCTTTGCAATGGAGGAGTTAGTTCATAACGATAATATCAACACTTTTGGGGCTACATTGCTAGCCTTTATAATTTGGATAATGTTAGTTGTCATTCGGTTCCTTTGGAGTTATATCTATTCGACATTTTCCAATAATGGGGATGGCAAGATAGTTTTATGGTCAAAAACCAGATTTGACGACTGTTTGATGTCAGGTATTTCTGGTGTTCGTGGTGCCGTTACAATGGTTGGTGCGTTGTCAATTCCAATGACAATCAAGGGTGGAGCTGCTTTTCCATCTAGAACACTTCTACTATTTATCGCTAGTGCCGTTATTATTTTCAGTTTGTTGGGGGCCACATTGCTGATTCCTATTTTGACTAAAAATAGTGCGCCAGTTGCTTATCGTGGTAGCACACTTACCTCAGAAAATGAGGATGATGAAAGTGATGAAGATAGTGATGAAACACCGATAGAATTGACAGAATTTGAGGCTAACCGTGTCATTTTAGAAAAGACGGTCAAAAAATTACGTTCAGAAATGGATGATGGTGATACGGCAGTTTATTCATCTGTTATTGCTGAATATTTATACGATGTGCGTAATCTAGGTATTCAATCGCGCAATCAGGTTAAAACGAGTCAAATCAGTAAACATCGAGTTCGTGGTAAAAAAGATGCTGAATTATGGGATATCTCTTTTAACTGTGAATTAGAAGCAATTGATGAATTATATGATAATCACGAGATATCTGATGAATCGTATGATTTAGCAATAAAGAAGATTGCTCGTTATAAGAAGGAAATTGTTCATCGTCGTTCTAACCAGACGGTTGAATTTTTCTATAATTACTTCCGTAGAACTTATTTGCAGATTAAGCATTTGATTTATCGTTCTGTAAATTCGGATGATATTCAGCAGATTAATCAAGATTCGATTAAAATTTCCATTGCTGGTGCTAAGAATGCATTAAAGAAATTACAGGAATTGAATCAGTCAGACTCAGATGATATTGATGATGATTTGATCTATATTTTCCAACGTCATTACGAAGATCGCCTGGAATTATTACAAGGGAAGTATCGTGGACGTTCACCTCAGTTTAATAGTGAGCGTATGAATCTTGAAATAAAGGCTTTGAGTTATCGTCGAGCCTTTGTACAAGATATGTTGGAACAGGGAAAAATCAGTAAAACTACGGCTAATGAATTGCGTAAGAATATTAATTATAGTGAAGAAGTTATTAGTATTGGTGTAGATTAAAAACATAAAATATGGTGAACTTTTATAATTTTTATTGTTTGTTATAATTAGTTCGAACTACTAAGGAGCTATAAAAATGAATTTTATACCAAGCAATATTTTTACATGGCAGAATTTGGCTAACTTGGTTGATATCTTGGTAGTCTGGTATTTTTTGTATAAAGTTCTGTCGATGTTACGAGGCACCAAAGCTGTTCAGTTATTAAAGGGAATAATAATTATTTTTGGTATTAAGCTCATTAGTTGGGCTTTAAACCTACATACTGTTTCTTATTTGATGGATCAGCTGATCAACTGGGGGATTATTGTTATTGTGATAATCTTTCAGCCTGAAATTCGTCGTGGCTTGGAACATTTAGGTCGATTGCCATTCTTTAGTTCGACTAGTAATGAAGAAGGTAAGACAAAGAACCACTTGATTGAGAGTCTTGATCAGGCCATTCAGTACATGAGTAAACGTCGTATTGGTGCGTTGATTACTTTGGAAATGAACACTGGCTTGGAAGAGTACGTTGAGACCGGAATTGATTTGGATGCTGAAGTTACTGGAGCGTTGTTGATCAATATTTTCATTCCGAATACGCCACTGCATGATGGGGCAGTTATTGTACGAAATAATCGGATTTCTGTAGCTGCTGCCTATTTACCTCTGTCAGAGAGTAATACTATTCCTAAAGAATTAGGAACAAGACACCGTGCGGCTGTCGGTATCAGTGAAGTAACTGATGCGATAACAATTGTTGTCTCTGAAGAAACTGGTGGCGTGATGATTACTCGAAATGGTCATATGATGCTTGACTTGTCTCGGGATGATTATCTAAAGTATCTCCAAGCTCAATTGAAAGATCCTAATGAAAATGGAACTCATTCTATTTTAGGATTTTTGAAATTAAGTCGAAAGAAGAAGGAGAGACAAGATGAAAAAGATAATTAACAGTAATTATTTTTATGCATTTATATCTCTCTGTTGTGCCTTATGGTTATTTTTCTTCGTAAGTACACCCGGTGTGGGTTCGACAAGAGATTCTAATCAATCAAGTACATCTACGGTAACCAAGAAGGCTACAATTACTGTGCCATTGCAGTTACAGGCAGATGTTGACAAGTATTACATAACTGGATATCCTGAAAAAGTTAAAATGACGATTGAAGGTCCAGCAGCACTAGTCACAGCAACAAAAAATACACAGAACTTTAATTTGTATTTGAATTTAAGAGACCTTTCCATTGGCCAACATCGAGTTCAAATTAAAGAGACTGGGTTAAATAGTGAATTGACATACAGTATTAAGCCTAAGTATGTCACGGTTAATATTCAAAAACGTGTAACAAAGAGATTTGCGGTGGATGTTGATTACAATAAGGATTCGTTAGCAAGTGGTTATGAGACGGGAACAATCGAAGAGTCTCCAGATACTGTTACTGTAACAGGTGCAGCTTCTGAAATTGCTAAAATCGATAAGGTAGTTGTTAAACCCAATTTGCCTAAGGGAATAAAATCTACATTTGATCAAGAAGTTTTAGTGCAAGCTCTCGATAAAAATGGTAAAACAGTAAATGTTACATTAGATCCACAAACAATTCATGTGAAAATTCCTATTTCGATTCAAAGTAAGCAAGTAAGTGTTAATTTGAAGCAAAAAGGAAGTTCATCGGATACGAGTTATACGTTTGAATCTGATGTTAAAAATATTAGAGTTTTCGGTACCAAAGATCAAATCAGCGCCATTGATGACTCAATCGATGTACCGGTTGATGTTTCAGACGTAAATAGTAGTAGCACAAAGAAGACAATCAATTTAAGTGATGTTTTAGGTGATAAAGTCACTTTTACTGATCCAACTACTATTAGTGTGACGATTAATCGTGCCAGTTCTAGTGCGTTGTCTAGTACGACAGGAAATACTACTACATCAACTAGTTCGGATTCCAAGAGTAATACTAGTAGCGACACAAGTTCATCAAGCACTAATTCAACAAATGACAATAATGATAGCGAATAAACGCTGGGGGTAAATTTTTCATGACAAAATATTTTGGAACAGACGGAGTAAGAGGTATTGCGAATAAGGAGCTAAGTCCTGAATTAGCTTTTAAATTAGGTAGATGTGGTGGTTATGTTTTAACACAACATTCAGATAACGAAAACGCACATCCACGTGTTTTGGTTGCTAGAGATACACGTATTTCTGGTCAAATGCTACAAACTAGTCTAATTTCAGGCTTGCTTTCAGTTGGTATTGAAGTTTTAAATTTGGATGTCATTACAACACCTGCTGTTGCATATCTTGTTCGTGCCGTTTCAGCTGATGCCGGTATTATGATTTCAGCTTCACATAATCCTGCTGAAGATAATGGTATTAAATTCTTTGGGTCAGATGGTTACAAGTTGCCAGATGATGTTGAAGAGGAGATTGAAGAACTATTAGACGCTAAAGAAGACACTTTACCAAGACCTTCTGCTGAAGGCTTAGGTAGTGTTTCTGATTATCCAGAAGGTGCTCAAAAGTATCTACAATTCTTGAAACAAACTCTTTCTGATGATCTTAGTGGCATGAAGATTGTACTTGATACTGCTAATGGTTCAACAAGTCGTTTAGCAAGTACACTTTTTGCTGATTTAAATGTAGACTTTGATATCATGGCTTCACATCCAGATGGAATCAATATCAACAAGAATGTTGGTTCAACTCATCCAGAACAATTGGCTCAACGTGTTAAAGAATCAGATGCTGTAGCCGGATTAGCTTTTGATGGTGACGGAGATCGTTGTATTGCTGTCGATGCTGATGGTAATATTGTTGATGGTGATAAAATTATGTTCATTCTTGGTAAATATTTGCATGATGGTGGACGTTTAAAGAAAGATACAATTGTAACTACTGTTATGAGTAATATTGGTTTGTACAAGGCTATTGAAGCAAATGGAATGCATTCTGTACAAACGGCTGTTGGTGATCGTCACGTTGTTGAAGAGATTCGTGAGAACAATTACAACATTGGTGGTGAACAATCAGGACATGTTGTTTTGTATGAATATATGAATACTGGTGATGGTATGCTTACAGGTACACATCTACTTCATGTTATGAAGGAAACTGGTAAGAGCTTAGCTGAATTAGCTGCCCCTGTAAAAGTTTATCCACAAAAGCTTGTTAATGTTCCTGTAGCTGACAAGAATTCATGGGACAAGCATCAAGCAATTCTTGACGTTATTAAAACAGTTGAAGATGAGATGGATGGAGACGGTCGTGTATTAGTTCGTCCTAGTGGTACACAAGCTTTGCTTCGTGTTATGTGTGAAGCTTCAACTGAAGAAAAGGTCAACGAATACTGTGACCAAATCGTTGAAGTTGTCAAAAATGAATTAAGCTAATATAATACAGATAAAGAAATTTTAAAAAAGAGAAGTTGAGGGAATTAACCCTTGATTTCTCTTTTTTTATTGGTCTATATAATATATACCAATATCTATAATCGGTACATACCACCTATACCATTTATAATAAATATTAAAGTTTTCTTGACATAATGACAATAGATTAGTATTCTAGTCATTGTCGCAAGGTGATAGGCACATTTTTAAATGACCTATACCATTTATAATAAATTAAACTATACCAATTTAGAAAGGCTATAATTATTATGTGTGGAATTGTCGGAGTAATTGGAAATAATAATACAACTGATATTTTATTAAATGGATTGGAAAAACTTGAATATCGTGGCTATGATTCAGCTGGTATTTACGTTAATAATCAAGCAGGTAAAGACTTCTTAGTTAAAGAGGTTGGTAAAATAAGTGAATTAGAGAATGCCGTTACGAGTGATGTCCAAGGCCTAGCTGGAATCGGACATACTAGATGGGCAACACACGGAAAGCCAACAATTGAAAATGCTCATCCTCATTTCTCAGAAGATAACCGTTTTTATCTAGTACATAATGGTGTTATTACTAACTACACTGAATTGAAAAAAGAGTATTTATCTGACTTCAAATTTGAAAGTCAAACAGATACTGAAGTAGCCGTACAATTAATCGACTATTTTGCTAAAAAAGGTATGGACGGTGAAGCAGCCTTTCGTAAAGCACTTAGCTTAATCGAGGGTTCATATGCTTTTGCTATGATTGATAAAGAAGAACCAGATCGTATTTTTGTTGCTAAAAATAAGAGTCCACTTCTAATTGGATTAGGTGATGGTTTCAATGTTATTTGTTCAGATGCCATGGCCATGCTTGATCAAACTCATAAATTTGTTGAAATTCATGATGGTGAAGTTGTTATCTTGAAAAAAGATGCAGTTGAAATTAGTAAGATCGATGGTACTAAGGTTCAAAGAGATCCTTATACTGTAAATATTGATGAAAATGATATTTCTAAGGGTACATATGATCACTATATGTTGAAAGAAATTGATGAACAACCAAATGTTATGAGAAAGATTTCAAAAAATTATATCAATGATGATGGTTCTTTAAATGTTGAACAAGATTTATTGGATGAAATCAAACAAGCTGATCGTTTGTATATTGTCGCTGCTGGAACTAGCTATCATGCTGGATTAGTTGGTCGCAATATTTTTGAAAAGGTTGCCGATGTACCAGTAGACGTTGAATTGGGTAGTGAATTTGGCTATCATATGCCAAAACTTTCTAAGAAACCATTCTTTATCTTTTTATCACAAAGTGGTGAAACCGCCGATAGTCGTCAAGTACTAGTTAAAGTTAATGAGATGAAGTTTCCAAGTTTAACAATGACAAACGTAGCTAACTCGACCCTTTCTAGAGAGGCTACTTATACAATGGAATTGTTGGCTGGGCCAGAAATTGCGGTTGCTTCTACTAAAGCTTACACAGCTCAAATTGCGGTTGAAGCTGTCTTGGCTAAAGCATTAGGTGAAGCTAAGGATCTTCAAATTGCTAAAGAATTTAATTTGAAAGAACAGTTAGCATTAGCTGCCAATGGCATTCAAACTATTGTTGATGAAAAAGATAAAATCAAAGAATTAACGGCCGATTACTTAACAAACAAATCTGATGCTTTCTACATTGGTAGAGGTGTTGATTACGCCTTATCTCTTGAAGCTGCCCTTAAATTGAAGGAAATTTCTTATATTCACGCTGAAGGTTTTGCGGCTGGAGAATTAAAGCACGGAACTATTGCATTGATTGAGAAAGATACACCTGTCTTTGCTTACGTGAATGACGGAATTGGAGCTAGCCATACTCGTGGTAATATTCAAGAAGTTGAGGCTCGTGGAGCACATGTTTTGGTAATAGCTAGTCAAAAATATTCTGAGGCAGGGGATCAAATTATTATTCCTGAAATTGATGAATTGATTTCGCCAATCATCAGTATCGTACCAGCCCAACTGATTGCTTACTATGCAAGTTTGGCACGTGGTAATGATGTTGATAAACCTCGTAACCTTGCAAAAAGTGTAACAGTAGAGTAGCCTAAATTTACATAATGGATATATAATAGTCTTCGTAATGAAGGCTATTTTTTGTTATAAAAATTATAGATTGGTGGTTTTATGAGGAATAAAAAATTAAATTTGTTCTCAACAGTAATGTTTGGGCTAAGTGCGATTATTGGTTCAGGTTGGATGTTTGGATCTAGTCAGGCAGCACAAATAGCCGGTCCAGCAGCGATTATTGCGTGGATTGTGGGAGCAGTTTTAGTAGCAATGATTGCAATGGTTTACGTCGAAATTGGGACGATGTTTCCGGAAGAGGGAGCTATGAGTCGATTTACGATGTACACTCATGGTTCGTTGTTAGGACATATTTTCTCATGGGCTAATTGGATTTCATTATTAGCCATTTTACCGATTGAAGCTGTGGCCTCGGTTCAGTATATGAGTACTTGGCCATGGGAGTGGGCTAATTGGACGCACGGATTTATGAAGGGCGGACAACTTAGCCTCCAGGGAATTATGATGGCAACAGTCATGTTATTTATTTTTACAATTATTAATTATTGGTCAGTTACAATTATGGCTAAATTTAATAATTTTATCTCTGTATTAAAAGTGGTTGTACCGATTATTACAATGATTGTATTGGTTACAGCTCATTTTGATTTCAATAATATGGGGAGTTCATTCAGTGAATTCATGCCTAATGGTACTTCATCAATTTTTGTGGCAATTGGTAGTGCCGGAATTATTTATTCATATGTAGCTTTTCAAACAGTTATTAATTTGAGCAATGACATAAAGAAACCGTCAGTTAATATTAGACGAGGAATCATCCTATCATTGTTGATTAGTGCTTTGATCTATATTGCATTACAGATTGTCTTTATTGGAGCTTTGCCACAATCAGTTGTCAGTGGTGGTTGGTCAAAAATCAACTTCAATTCACCATTTGCTGATTTAGCTATCCTATTGAATATCTATTGGTTATCAACTTTAGTTTATTTTACAGCCTTTATTTCACCGGTAGGTAGCGGAATAGCTTTTGCTTCATCTGCAAGCAAGTCATTGTCTTCAATGCCGAAGAATAAGCATTTACCTTTGTTCTTGAGCAATTCGAATAATAAATATAATTCACCACGGATAGCTTTAATGGTCGATTTTGTTGTTAGTTTTATTTTGATTTTACTATTTAAAAATTGGTCATTATTATCACGTGTTGTTGCAGCATCGACGTTGATTTCTTTGTTATCTGGTCCAGTAGTAGCAGGAAGTTTACGTAAAATGGGTCCGGAAATGAGAAGACCAACAAAAATTAAAGGAATGAAAATTCTAGCTCCAGTTGTTTTTGATTTAATTAGTTTGGCAATTTATTGGGCTATGTTCCCAACCACGGTTGAAGTTATCGTAATCATTATTGTTGGATTACCAATTTATTTTGTTTATGATTATCGTCGTGGATTTAAAGAATTTAAGCAGAAATTGTACGCCAGTCTCTGGTTGATAGTTCATCTGTTTGGTTTGTCAATTATTTCATGGATTGGTGGATCAGATTTTGGTGGAATGAATTTGATTAAGTATCCAATGGACTTCGTTGTTATATTGATTTTCTCAACTGTAATGTATTATTGGGCAACTCATTCATTGTATTATTCTGGTTACTTCGATGATGCTAAGGAAATCAATTCGACTGTTAAGTTGGATAATGATTAGAGTTAATGGATAATAGTTTAAAAACAAAACAAAAGTGGTTCTGGGGACTAGTGGTTGCTATTGAAGCAATTCTTTTTTATAGTTCTTCGATGACTTATAAAGAACAGACATCAGTTCCATTTTTAGAAAAATATTTAGCCGGTAAACCATTTTATAGTGCTTTATCTAAAATTGGGTTTACCTACAGTGGTAAGTATCAATCCGTTGAGAATGATGGCTATTTTAAGTTTGTTGAATTCTTCATTCGAAAAGGAGCTCATTTTGGGATTTACTTGTTGTTAGGAGTTTTCTTATGTCTAGCATTGTACACATACTTCAAAAAGAATTTCATTTTGATGATTTT
This sequence comes from Companilactobacillus paralimentarius DSM 13238 = JCM 10415, assembly GCF_001434985.1. Lineage (GTDB taxonomy): Bacteria > Bacillota > Bacilli > Lactobacillales > Lactobacillaceae > Companilactobacillus > Companilactobacillus paralimentarius. Next base: position 12,008 of record NZ_AZES01000131.1, read on the forward strand.
TATTCCTTGGATGACGGCAACTGGATTAGCAGCTTTCGATGAATTTCATCAGGGGCTAACTTGTGGACGTACGCCATTGGTTGAAGATGTTGTCTTGGATAGTACAGGCGCTTTAGTAGGAATCTTGATACTAGTCCTCGTTTTGTACTTAATTCGTCAACATGAATCCAAAAATAATTAAAACTTATTAACCTGTGTTTTAAGTTCTTTCTTAAACTTGGTTGTAATTAAATACCAACTAATATAGTTGAAATATCTGGTGTTTTAGTATTTGAATATAAAAACTTCAAATCAAAAGAACGGCTTCCATTAAGTATTCAAGATATACCCTTTACTTGAATCTCTTACATAGAGGTCGTTTTTATTTTACAAAATTACGTATTAAACATATTCGAAAATTACAAGAACAAGTTAGCCACTTGTCCAAAAAATAAATACGAAATAT
>NZ_AZES01000018.1 GCF_001434985.1 Companilactobacillus paralimentarius DSM 13238 = JCM 10415
TTCTATCCAAATTTTTCGTCTGGGTAGAATTCTATTTAATCTTACAATCTACCAAATATAAAAAAAACAAACGAATAATTCGTTTGTTGTCTTCAATTTTTTGATATATTACAAATTATCTTTAAAGAATGAATCAAATTTATCAAACGGGATCTTATCCATTTGATCGTACAAATCCACATGATCTGCACCCGGGACGACGACTAATTCCTTATGATCCTTAATGTGATTATATGATTCTTCGGCCATATAACGAGAATGAGCATTTTCACCAGTCACAATCAGGGCAGGGCGTGGAGAGATTTCATCAATATGTGCCTGTAGATGGAAGTTATAATATCCCCAAGGCGTCCCTGCTGTCCAACCGTTAGTTGAATTGACTGAACGTGGGTGAACAGCATGATCTTTATAGTAATTGAAGAAAGCTGTCGTTACTGGATCAGTGTTCTCTGGCAATTTAACTGGTAAAACCGCAATTTCCGTCATAGATCTATTGTCAGCATCAAAGTTCAATTCATGGGGACCATTAGCAGGCGTATCAATCACGAATACTATTATTTGGGCGATTTTTTCGGGACCTAACACACTCATAGATTTTTTATATCGGTAGATACTTGTTTACGCAAGGGACTGTTATTGATAGAACTAGCAAGCTCTGTAGCAACTTGTTCAAGGTAAATTGTGGTTGATTTAATTTCATGTTTACCTTTAGCAACATTAATCATTGTTAGTATTTTTTTAAATACAACTTGCTGAAACACGTTCAATTGCAAAATTGTTTAGTGAGTATAGTGCCATGAAGAGGGAACGACCATACAGAGAATTCATATCTTCTCGTTTGTTGGTGTTATCAGGGATACTGGCTAAAATTGGTATCAATTTATCTAGGTCGTTATCCGATAAAAAGCTTTTTTCTGGCAGGTGATGTGTCAGAGCAACGGTAAAAGAGTATTTGGGATGAATTGATCGTAGGTGCGCAAACTCACGAATAATATCGATATAATCATCAGCAGTATCATTTGGAAAGTACTTTTCAAGTACATTATCGTAAATATCACCATAATGTAATAGCCAAATCAAAAAGTCATGACTAGTTACGTATTGTAAGTTCATATTGATTCCAGCATAACGATTAATAACGTCCAAGACATTGTTGAAATCTAGCCAATCCATGAAAGAATGGAAGTATTGTTCAATTTTGTCATTGTTACCATCGCCAATACTAGACAAGCCACCAAAGCTAGCTATCTTCTCTTCAATGATATTTTTCTCAAAGTTCTTCATTAACATACAAGGATCCTCATATTTTTGTTAGTCTTATTTAAAATACAATACAAACATTAGGGAGACAATTACAAGGTTAAATTCTTATGTAGAATTTAACCTTTCATGGTATAAACAAACCGTTTGATATCAACCGATAGAACTAAAAAAAAGATGCCACACGATAAGTCTGAATGAAAATCCTCGTGTGGCATCTTTTTACAATCACTATGTTTTCAATATCTTGGATAAGTCCTACTAGAGACTCAGTCAATTGATTTCACATGAAATCACTAAAACAAAAGTGACAAGGTATTCATATTAATAGTGATAACGACATTGAATAATGGAATCCCTTGTCAGGGTATAAACAATACGATCAGCCTTATTTATTCTTCGAGACCAACAGATATCGAGATTATATTTTAACGGTTCTGTTTTTCCAATTCCTTCAAATGGATGTAGAACTATATCATCAATTATTTTATTCATGGTGATGATTTTCTAAGTAAATAACAAGATTTAGCTTTCGTTGCACATCAATCTGTTTACTGCTAAGTCCATTAAGAATAATCGTATAAATCTAAAAAATAATTAGAACTAAGCCACCGACCAACATTAAAATGTAAAAAATTAATTTATCTGACATAATCTTTCTGCCAAATTGTTTTGAGTTACTAATATTACCAACAATAGCAAAAATTGCTAGGATTATTAATCCTATACCCAAAAATATAGTCATACAAAGCCTCCATATTTATAAAAATTTCAAACTGATAAAGTCGTAGACCTTTTGTTATGAACAATTTTATTCATAACCTTCTAAGCTAATTCAAATGTGTCTTAATAATGGTATAAATGCTATCAATTCCGTACCTTTTTATATCTTCTTTTTCAGAAGGTAAATGTTTATTATATAATAACTCATCAACTAGAGCGGATATATAATCGAAAATAATAGTAGATAAAAGTCTAATTTCATGAACGTCCGTGTTATTCGCATAATATAAAAAATACTCATAGATTAAACTCACAATTTGATCATTATGTTTTTTTCGCAGATCGAATACCTTAGGTACAACAAAGGATAACATCTCAATTTGTAAGTGAAACTCTTTATCCTCTGCATCAGTTAACTGATCTATTAAATAAGATAGCCAGGATTTAGGATCGATTTTAAATGTCTGAAAGGATTTTTGATCATTTATCTTTTTCAAAACGAGTAAAAAATAATTATTATAATCATTTAGGAGTGCAGCAAGAATATCATCCTTGCTAGAAAAATATGAGTAGAGTGTTCCAATTGAGACCCCGGTTTGTTTTGCAATCTCATTCGTCGAAACTTCAAAATAATTTTTTTCTATAAATAGTTTTCTTGCCGTCAGAAGAATTCGATTCTTCTTATCTTTTCCTCTTTTTTGAATAGGGATTCTAGTATCTTTTCTTTTATTCATTCTTCCACTTCATTTATATTTTTTGTAGTAGTTTAGTATATCACATAAACATGAGTTTAAGCTCGCTTATTTTGCAAGTATTTTGATTAATATTATTTTCAAAATACTGTTTTCAAGCTCATCATTTGATACTCTTATTAAAAAGATGAGCTTTTGCTCATATATGAGGTGATGTATGAAGATTACTATCTTAAATTATTCCGGACCATAAAGAATCAACCGATTTAATAATATATTTATCCTTTAAACATATTTAAACGAAAGATCAATTACTGAAATTTATTACGGAGGAATGATTTTGAATAGAAAAATAAATATAACAATAGCAATGGCTTTAGGAATATTTCTTGTTATGCTCGATACCACAATCATGAATATAGCATTACCAGCTATACAAAAGGGAATTGAAGTTGATTACAATCAGCTTTCTTGGGCCTTAAATATTTATACGATTATATTCGCCACATGTACAATTCCTTTAAGTAAATTTGGTGATATTTTTGGAAAGAACAAAACCTATATTGTCGGATTAATTCTATTTGGATTAGGCAGTCTATTTTCAGGTTTTGCTACCACATTTATATATCTGATAATTGGACGAATCTTTTCCAGTTTAGGAGCTTCAATCTTACTTCCACTAGGAAACGCCATAGGTTTATCTACTTGGGATATAAGGAATCGATTTAAAATAGTTGCTATCTTAGGATTGACCCAAGGAGGGGCTGCTGCAATAGGACCAACGTTAGGAGGAATTACCACTGATCTTTTTGGCTGGCATTGGATCTTTTTAATGAATATTCCAATTGTTCTTATTGGAATATTTTTATCTGGTATTTCTTTGAACTTTAACAATGATATAAAATTGAAAGAAAAAATCGATTGGGTAGGTAGTCTTATCTCAATGTTGAGTTTATTTTTTCTAACACTTGGGCTGATTAAACTGAAAGATTAGGGAATTCAAGATTTTAAAACTGTTATGTGTTTTCTAATTAGCATTGTTTTAATAAGTCTTTTCATATTTGCAGAAAGAACCGTGAAACATCCGATGGTAAATCTAAACTTATTCAAAGTTAAGGACTTCTCCGCATCTGCAATTGTCGCTTTACTAGCACAATTTTTTTATATAGGAGTAGTAGTTGTTATTCCAAGTTATTTAACAAATGTAGATCACAAAACGGCGTTGGAAGCAGCATTAATTTTATTGCCGATGTCTTTGACTGTATTTGCATTCGGAGGATTAGGCAGTCTGGTTATTAATAAATTAGGGCCAAGATTATTAGTTCTTGTCGGTATGATTAGTATATTGCTGTCTTACATTTTGATTGTAATGAACGGAGCAACAAATTCTACTTGGCTTTCTGTAGCATTGCTTATATTGGGTATCGGCTTTGGCATAATTGCAGGCCCAATAAATGTATTGGCAGCTTCTAATTTTAGTGGGTCATTACTTACGTCATCACAAAGTGTCATTAGTGTGGTGAGACAAATAGGTTCAGTTTTAGGTGTATCTGTATTTTTATCAATGATGAGTTCAAATCTAAAGATTTTAAGGGTTATAGATCTAACTAAACTTAATCATGCATATCTGTCGATATATAATATTTGGATTCCTGTTTTGATATTATTATTACCAGTTATGTTTTCATTTCCCACAAAGAAGAAGTATTTGGTAAAAGAATAAATTATCATATAACAATATCTACTAGATATGTGAACAGGAACATATAATTTATAAATTATCGGAGTATAGCTTATAATACAATTATTCTATAATATATGTTACTCATCACATAAATATTGAACTAATTGGGGTTAGTAGCAAATCTTTATTTGCATTGTATGTGTCACTGATACGTTTTCTATGATTGCTTCGATATAATATACACCATCAACTACTAATAAAGAGTCATCTGATCCGTCAGAATATTGTTAAGTTAGCAACTAAAAAACACATCAATCAAATTTTTCTGACTGATGTGTTTTTTGATTTTCATTTAACAGAACCAATGTAATAAGTGGGAAATAACAGAGTAGCCAAGATTCATTAAATTTAAGGAAGAGTGCTATTTTTATATTTAAGGTTACATAATATGTATTATAAGAAGTTATGTTATTTGGGGACGTGTCAAGTCCAAGTGCAACATCTTATCAAGCATTCTAATATGAGTTATTCAAAAAAGATCAAAGATATAATAACATCTTTGATCTTTCAGTTGCTAATCATTTTCTAAATGTTTTAAATACGACAAAACATCGGGTTTGTAATCATATTTAGTAATGATTTCATTTAAAGCATCATTATTATGAGTAAAAGCTTTGCCTTCAGTAAAAATACGTTCATATAATTCATAAAATGGTAATTTGTTAGCTTTAGCAAATGCTAACTCATCATCAATTGAATAAGAGACTTTCCGGAAGTCAATTCCACGATAACTTGTCTTATCAAAAGTTAAAATAGCGTACTGAGCGCGTCTGTCAGCACTAAATTTATTCCAAGCAGTATAAGGTTGTCCAATGGAGCCCGGATTGATAATTAATTGATCTTTGCTACTAGTTCGCATTAATTGGTGGTGTGTGTGACCATAAATAGCAATGTCAAAAGTTTTATCAAAAAGAGGCTTGTCAAAGTTCTTTTGCTCTGCATAAGGTAACAGTTCATGACCAAAATTCTTTTTAGGGTAATTGTGAGCCAACACAACATTAAAGTTGCTGATAGTGGTTTGATCATAAATAGGCCATTGACGCATCTCTTTTAGATATTTAGGGTCTAGGTGATCATAAATATACTTGTACAATTCTACTATATAGGTAGTTTGGGGTTCATCAATATAGGCTTTGCTAATAGGTAAAATATCTTCAAAAAGAAAATCGTCCCAGTTTCCTCTTAATTTAATAGGGGCATTTAACGAATCAAGCAATTTTAGAATTGAATTTGTTCCTGGGCCGGGCATTAATAGGTCACCTAGAAACCAATATTCATCAACGCCCTCTTTTTTTGCATCTTCGACTACCCTCTCAAATGCTGTGAAATTCCCATGTATGTCCGAAATTATGGCAATTTTTTTCGTCTTAGTTACCTTCTTTTTTGTTTTTTTGATTTGTGTTTTCGTAAAATATTTAATTTAAAATTAATAATCTAAAAAATCTTGATGTCTGAGAGACGTTCTCAGACATCAAGTTCATCATTTTTAACCAAGAGCTCATCATAAAAATCTATTTTTGAACACATATATAGCTCATAAAATGGTCCTCTTACCTTTTCAAAAGCCTTATTATACTTTTTTCAGCTTCCCTATATTTAATAAAGCTTATTATATCAGTATTTATGAAGAATAAATTATTCTTTGCTGTTTTCGTAAAACAATTAGCTTAACTACTCTATCATTTAACTATTAGACCTTTAATTCCTTCTGATATTGTTCTATTTTCGAAATAAACTTTTCACCGTACTGTTCCAATTTTACTTTTCCTACTCCACTAACGGCCAGAAATTCTTCACTGTTTGTTGGCATACTCTGACACATATTCTTCAAAGTTTTATCGGAAAAGATCATGAACGGTGCTATACCCTGTTCACGGGCTAAATTCAAACGTAATTTACGCAATTGTTCAAAGAGTGCCTCATCGAAACTGCCATCAGCAACGATTGACTTCGATTCTGCGACTACCTTCTCTTCTTTTCTTCTAACAACCGAAGTTTTTCCTTTCAAGACATCTAAGCCCTTGTCAGACAGCAATAAAATGGGATACTTTCCCCCACTACTCTTTAAAAAGCCGTTTGCTGTTAAAAAGTCCAATAGACGGCTAGTTTGTTTCAAAGTAATGTCCTTAAAAATGCCAAAGGTAGATAATTTTTCAAAATGATGCCAATCATTAGCCACGTCATCTTTTCCTACTAAAACTCTTGTCACCATCTTTTTACCGTATTTCTGATCCATTCTCACAACACAGCTCAATGCTTTTTGAGCATCTGAAGTGATATCGACAATTTCACGGTCGTCTAAACAGTTGGAACACTTGCCACACGGTTCAGTATTTTCTTCGCCAAAGTAATCCAAAATAAATTTCATTAAACAGGATTCGGTTTCAGCATACTGACTCATCTTAAATAACTTATTCTTTAAGCTTAATTTATAGTCGTCATCACCTAAAGACTTATCAATAAAGAAACGATGCAAATTCAAATCAGCTGGTGCGTACAACAATACTGCTTCGGCTGGTAATCCATCACGTCCTGCACGTCCAACTTCTTGATAATAATTTTCAATTGTTCCAGGAATGGAATAATGCAAAACATAACGCACATTAGTCTTATTGATCCCCATTCCAAAGGCGTTTGTGGCAACAATGACATCTGTTCGATCATAGAGAAAATCTTCTTGCTGTTGATGCCGTTCTTCATCACTCAAACCGGCGTGATAACGTCCGATACGAACGCCTTTACTTTGAAAATAATTATATAGATTATCAACATCTTCACGTCGACCAGCATAAATAATTCCTGACTCTTTTGCATGACTTTGAAGATAATTAGAAACGAATTTTAATTTATCAACACCATGTTCAATCTTTAAGGTCAAATTAGACCGTTTAAAGCCAGTTTTAACGATATTTTGTTCTGGTATATCTAAGATGCCTGCCAAGTCATCTTGAACCTGTTGGGTAGCTGTAGCAGTCAATGCTAGCCAAGCTGGATTTCCAGGTAGTTTTTTCAAAGACGGTATCATTTCTAAATAACTACTACGAAAATCATGACCCCAAGAAGATAAGACGTGAGCTTCATCAATAGCAATCAAAGAAATATCTAATTGTGATAACCAACTGTAGAATTCATCATTAACGATTTTTTCAGGTGCTACAAATAGTAATTTGACGGCCCCAGTTTCAATATAGCGCATACGCTCTTCACGGTCATGCCATTCAACGGTACTATTCAAAAAGGTTGCTGGAATACCGACTTCATTTAAACTGTCAACTTGATCCTTCATTAAAGAAATCAAGGGTGAAACGACCAAGGTCACTCCGGGTAAAACAGTGGCCGGTAGCTGATAACAAATCGACTTACCACCACCGGTAGGCATTATCCCCATTGCCTTTTCACCGGATAAAACTTTTTCAATTAATTCTTTTTGGCCGATTCTAAATGTATCATATCCAAATTCTTCTTTTAAAATGGCTTCTAAATTCAAGGTAAACTACCCCTCAGACTGTTTAAAATCAATTAAAATAAGCATATCACACTTGGCAAATGGAACTATTTTTTAATTGCTAAAATTATTGTATGTTCGATTTTATTTAAATCAGATTCAATCTGTTTTTGATCATCAATTTGTAAAACACGCTGGCTCTGTAAGAAATACAATAGAATTTGTCCAATTACGGTTCTTAAGAACTGTAATAAATCAAGATCATCCCTCAACTCACCGGTTGCAACAAGTGGTTGCCAAACATTATCAATAAATATATCTTTCATCGTTTGAATTTCATTAAACAACATATTTTTAATTTCATCGTTAATTAGAAGCTGTGAAATCAAAATAATTGCTGCATCCTTGTTTTGAACTAGAAATTGATAGCGATTGAAGACAATAAAATGAATAAAACTAGTTAAATCGTCTCCATTATCCCGTAACTTTTGAGCAAATGATTTACCGTATCCTGGCAAAATATGCTTAATCATTGGCGTTACTATAAATAGCAACAAATCATCCTTTGATTTGAAATATTTAAAGATCGTTGCTTGGCTCATTTTTGACAACTCCGCAATCTGAGCGGTTGAAGTCCCATTGTATCCCTGCTTAGAAAAAAGTGTTATAGCAGCCTGTAGAACCCGCTTTTTACCATTAGGCATCTTCTCTACTGCCAACCAATCATCTAGATCCTGAAATGCTTTCTCCATCCAATCAAACCTTTCTATATTTCTTTAGTCCTAAGACATTCAATATTGTCAAGATGACTAAGAATCCTAATAATATTAAGATTGGTGTTACTATCTGTTCAAAGCCATCTCCTGACATAATAATTCCAGTTAATGCATCACCTGCATATTTCAAAGGTAAGATATATGAAATCACTTTAACACCATTAGCCATCGTGTCTAACGGAATAATTCCCGAGAAAAAGACCTGTGGAACTATTACCAATGGGATGAATTGCATCATCTGAAATTCCGATTTAGCAAATGTCGACATCAAAATACCAAATGCTAATGCGACCAGTGCTAAAACGAAGTTAATTAAAATTACGTAAAAAATACTACCAACAACTTCAACATTTAAAGCCCATACAGTAAATAAAACAATTACCAGCGTCTGCAAAATAGCAATCATGCCATAGCTGAGCATATAGCCGAAGACAATTTCAGATCTTTTGACTGGTGTAGCTAATAAACGACTCAAAGTTCCCGACGTTCGTTCATTTAATAAAGCCATTCCTGAAATTAAGAATACAAAGAAGAAGACGAAAAATCCCATTAAAATAGGTACTATCTTGTCAAAGAAATTTGTCTTCGAGCTTCCATAAACATAACTATTATAAATCTTCGGCTTACTTGCTGACACAGCTTTATTTACTGGTATTCCTAAAGCTAGTTGTAATTTTTGTAACTGATGCCTCATTTGGATAGCTGAGTTACTCAGTAAAGTACTGTTTAAAGCCAATTTAATAGCTTTAGTTTTACTGGCGTCGACGTTGCTATATTCAACGTAAAAATTATTATTACGATAATTGATTATTGCATCGACTTTCTTATCATTTAAAGCCTTCTTAGCTTGTTTAGTTTGATTGTATTTAGAAACTGAAACATGGCTAGCTTTATCCAGACTTTCATTCAAACTAGTATTAACATTTACCGTTGCTACATTAACATCAGTCTGTGAATTAACCGAAAAAACTAATTTCATCAAGAATAATATCAAAATTGGCGCCAAAAACATCAGTACCAAGGTTCTTTTATCCCGAAACAATTCTTTAATAACCCTTTGTGCAATCATCAATGTTCTCATTTTTGTTGTGCCTCCGCTTTTAAAAAGACTTCCTCAATTGAATCTACTTGATAAGTTTGTTTTAGCTTAGTAGGAGTATCGTCAGCAATAATCTCTCCACCCAACAAAAGAGCTACCTCATCAGTCAATTCGGCTTCATCCATGACGTGTGTCGTCACTAGAATCGTTTTTCCTTCTTCTTTCAATTTTTCTAGCTCTGACCAAATCTGTTTGCGCAATGCTGGGTCAACACCTACCGTCGGTTCATCCAAAATTAAGACCTGATTGAAACCTAATAAAGCGATGGCTAAAGATAATCGGCGTTTCATCCCACCAGAATAACCGCCAGCACGTTTATCTAAATCAGCTACCAAATCAACTACCTGTGCTACGTGTTTAATCTGCTTTACAGCATCTTGTTTGGTTAATCCCTTCATGTCGGCATAAAATTTAAGATTTTCACGTCCGGTTAATTGCTCATATAAAGCATCTGTCTGAGCCATATAACCAATTTTTCCCAATAACTTTCGATTAGGCATCTTTTTATCAAAAATCATCGTCGTTCCAGAATCCGGTACTTCCATCCCTAAAATAATCTTAATGACAGTTGATTTACCAGCACCTGAGGGACCAATCAATCCAATAATCCTCCCCTCTGATATCTTCAAATTGACATCTTTTAAGACTAATTGCTTATCAAAGCTCTTAGATACATCGTTTATGGAAATAATAGTTATTGCCATCTATAGTCACCCCTGGGAAAAAGTATAGTGAGTAAGTATTTACTCACCTAAATTCAAAGGTAAGTTTACCCCTTGATTACAAGAAAGTAAACCATTATTAATTAATTGCTCCTTCTAAGGTTAACAGTTCCCGTTTCATTGCTAATCCACCACGATAATTACCTAATTGTTGACTCTTGTTTATAACTCGATGACATGGAATAACAATTAATACAGGGTTTTTGCCCACCGCAGATCCAACAGCCCGAACAGCTTTAGGATTACCAATAGCCTGGGCAATCTCCGTATAACTAGTCGTTTGACCATACGGAATTTTTTTTAATTGTTCCCAGACTGATTCTTGAAATTTTGTTCCAGAAATATCTAATTTTAAAGTAAACTCTTGTCTTTCTTCTAATAAATACTCATTTATCTGACGCCAATAGCTTTCTAACGATCCACTATCTTTTATAAATTTCACATTGGGAAAGAAATCATCCAATTGAGAAAAATTATTTCCTACAAATGACAGTCCCTTTAAAGACCTTGCAAGAACATATTTATCTTTTCCAAAATTAAAATCTCCATAATATAAAGTATGCACTCATACCACTCCTTATTTTAGACAAAAAAGTAGATCTATATTAACTATAGACCTACTTTTGTATTAAGAAGTATTATACCTTAGATTTTACTATCCATTCATGCTGCTCTATCATAAAATTCAAAGCAAAAATAGAACATAACACATATAAGACAATAGATATTAAATTATTCATGTGGGGGAAAACCGCTTTAGGAATAACTACTACTAAGAACGAAGCCGCAGCCCAAACCCAACGATTAATTTTAATACCATGAGATTTACCCCATTTTAAGAAACGTGTACAGAAAAATAATAAAGCAATAAACGCGATAAAAGTCATAAACCAATTAAGGTAAGTCATGTTAACACCTCTTTAAATTAAGCATTCTGAACATTTGTATCTGATGCACTTGCATCAGCATTTTCTGTGGAATCACCATTTTGTTCAGTTTCCAACATATGTTTATCATATGCCTTAACAAATGGATAGTAAATAATTGTTGCTACAACCAAGTTAACTGCAATTAAAACAACTACTCTCCAGTCATTTCCGGCTGACAAATATCCACCAATAGGTGCTGGCAAAGTCCAAGCAGGAATTGTTGTAAATCCATTAACCCAACCAAACTTGACCGTAAAGTAACTTATTGTAGTTAATACAAGTGGTACAAGATTAAATGGAATGAACATATAGGGATTTAACATCATTGGAGCACCGAAAATCATTGGTTCGTTAATGTTAAAGATACTAGGAATGATTGAGAAACGACCTACTTCTTTTAAGAACTTCGACTTACATACTACTAAGAACAAGAATGCAACAACAAGCGTAGCACCGGCACCACCAATAGTAACTGTCCATTGATAGAATTGTTCTGGTGCAATGTATGGCAAATGTGTAGCTGAAGTACCATTAGCCAAAGCCTTGGCATTGCCATCCAACATAATCAACCATAGAGGTCTTACTGCTGAACCAACAATACTCATACCATGAATACCAAATGACCATAAAATATGAATAAAGAACATAGGTAGTAAAGCACCTAACAAATTATTACCCAAGATTTCTGTTAGGGGTTGGAATAATTTCAATAATAAACCATTAACATCAATGTTAGCAATATCACGGATAATCCATACTGATGTTAAAATAACTGCTCCAGGAATCAAAGCCTCAAAACTACGTGCAACTGCGGGTGGAACCTGTTCAGGCATCTTAATCGTTATATGATGCTGTGAAAAGAAACGGTAAATTTCAACAGCAAAGATCATTGCTAAAATACCAGAAAACATACCTGATGCGCCTAAAGAATTCATTGGTAGTACAAAACCAATTGGTGCCTTCTTAGGAGTCAAAATATTAATTGGAACTTGTAACATGAAAAATGCACCTAATGAAAGAATACCGCCAGTAACAGCATCTAATTTATAGGATTTTGCTAAATCCGATCCCATAACAAAAGTTGCATAAATTGACATTAGACCCATAGTAATACGATAAGGCAAAACTATTGTATTAGTATATGGTGCTAAAGCGTTCTTCCATGATTCAACTGGCAAATTAACAAACACCATGAAGAATGTACCAATCAAAATCAATGACAAAGTAGAAACAACACCATTACGGATGGCCAATAAATGTCGTTGTGAACCGATTTTTGCCATTGGTGGAACTACTTTATCTTCTACCCACTTCATAAACTTATCCAAGGAAAATCACCCCTCTATAAAAAATATATATATTGTGTATCCGTTTACAAATTAAATTGTATCACGATGAAATTATATTTCAATAAAATACTTAAAAAACATATTTTTTTGATTATTTTTTTTATTAGCCCTGTAACCCTCTTTTATATTGTTCAATTGCATTATGTGAATCAATAAGCACCTTAGAGCTTGAATCATACGTTTGACTGACAAAATAATAAAAAATTATATCAATTATCATAAATTGTGCCAAAAGAGAATTAGTGGCGGCAATTCTATTGGGACTTTCTTTTGGTTGAGAAGTATGTACCGCAATATCTGATAATTTTGCCAAACTATTTTTTCCAAATCTTGTTAAAGATACAAGCTTCAAATTATATTTCTTAGCATTCTTAGCGGCAATTAAGACCTCAGGTGATTCCCCTGAGTTAGAAATCACCCACAAAATCCCTCCTTTCTTAGCATTTACTAGCTTTGGTACCAAACTATTTAGATCATCATCTGCCACAGTAGGATACCCAATTCTATTCCACTTTTGTGAAATATTTTCTGCCACTAAATTGGAGGCTCCAACGCCAAATAAGAATAACTGATTAGATCCAATTATCGCTTTCACTAACCTAGTAACCTCACCTCTATTTAGTTGATCCGTTGTCTCCCGAATAGATTCCAACGCACTAGTTAAAAGTTTGCCTTTGATTGAATTCAAATCCTCATTAGGCCTAATATCATCATTCATTTTGGGATCAGATTGATTCTTTGTTAAGTCAGATGACAAAAGAATTTTTAAAGTTGTAAAACTATCTATTTCTAAGTGCTTAGTCAATCTTATTACCGAAGCTGGGCTAGAACCGCTAGCCGTAGCCAACTGTACAGCGGTCATTTGAATTGTTTTATTAGGATTTTGCAAAATGAATTCTGCTACCTTCCTTTCAGCTGCTGATAATTCCGATTGTGAGTTCAGTATTCTTCCTCTAACTGACATACCATTACCTTCCATTCCTTAAAAATAAAGGGATACCCTTATAGGACATCCCTTAATTATTTAAACTTTTTATTGCTTTTGCTATAAACCCATCGTTTTTCATAAGAATGTTTCTGGCCATTTCATAATTACAGTTACCCATAATCATTACAATAGCAACTTTGGGATTGTGCCTTGATTCTTCATAATACTTTTGGGCATCTTCTTTGGACACTCCGGTTGCTTCACAAATTATTCTCTTTGCACGATCAACTAGTTTAACGTTGGTTGCTTTAACATCCACCATTAGATTACCATACACTTTACCGAGCTTTATCATACTAGTTGTTGAAATCATATTTAAAATCAATTTCTCGGCTGTTCCTGCCTTCATTCTAGTGGAACCAGTTACTACTTCCGGACCCACAACGGCTTCAATAGATATTTCCGCATGTTGTCCAATTAATGAATCTTTATTACAGCTAAGTGCTGATGTATGTGCTCCAATCTCCTTAGCATAATCTAATCCTCCAATAACATAAGGCGTAGTTCCACTCGCTGCTATTCCTACTACAAAATCTCTTGAAGACAAGTTATGATTTTTTAAATCTTCTGCACCCTTTTGCCTGGAGTCTTCTGCACCTTCAACTGCCTCCAGCATTGCCTCTGATCCACCGGCAATTAAACCTTGTACTAGTTCAGGATCCGTCCCATATGTAGGAACACATTCTGCAGCATCTAGTACACCTAAACGTCCACTTGTTCCGGCTCCCATATAAAATAATCGACCATTATTCTTTAAACAATCAACTATTATGTCTACAGTTGCTCTAATGCTTTTAATAACTTCAGTATCACTAATAACCTTAGGAACTTGCTGATCTTCTCTATTAATTAATTCCAATACCTCAAGTGTAGACATTGTATCAATATGCATACTTTTAGCATTTCTTCCTTCAGTAACTCTACCCATTTTGATTAAAATCTCACTTTCTTTTTAATGATAACCACAAAAAGACCTTTTCTATTTCTGAATTCCAATAATCCCAGTCATGTTTACCTTCTTCAATACTATAAGTAATATTGAGATGTATTTTCGTAGTTAAAAATTCATTGAAAGAATCACTTTGCTTTCTCATAAAATCCTTATTTCCTGTGGCCTGGTACCATTGTATTCTCTCTAAACTGCTAGCATCAGCATTTTGAGACATATATCTCAGATCATTTTTTCTATCACTAATACCATCTTTTCCAAATACCGATTGATAGTCTGGCATTATACTTGGTACTACCGACAAATCAGTAACCGGTGAAAGAAAAGCAACCTTAGAAAACCAATCAGGATATTTAAAGGCAAGTTTTAAAGCTCCATAACCACCCATTGAATTACCAATCAAATAGTTAAATTCTGGTTTACAACTTAATGGGAAATACTCTCTCATTTGAGGTATTAATTCCTTCACCAAATAATCCCAATAGTTATTCCCGTAAATACTATTTGTATAAAAGCTTCGTCCCATATTCGGCATTACTACAGCTACTTCATATTTACTTACAATTTGTTCTAAATTTGTCTTTCTTTTCCATCCAGTACCATTATCACCTAATCCATGAAATAACCAGATTGTTGGTATTTTCTGTTGAAATTTTATTTCATCTGGTAATATAACAGAAACATTGGTTTGCATATTTAATATTTTTGAGGATCTTAGTAGACTTATTACTGCCATTACTTTCCCTCTCTTTATTATTATTCTAACTATATTTATAAAACAAAAAATCAAACATTTCAATTAAATGTTGAAAAAAAATTTCATAATTATATAATTGGGACGTATAAGTTTAAAAATAAATACAGTTTACTTAAGAAGGAGTATCCAACTATGGAGTATGTTATCGGTGTTGATAGTGGTGGCACACATATTGTCGCCCAGGCATTATCACAAGATGGTAAAATCATGGAACAATCGGAATCTGGACCAGGCAACATCCTTTTAAATCCAGAACAGACAATCCAAAATTTAAAAGATGTCATAGAAAGTCTATTTCTAAAGCAAAAAAGAATTGATTGTAAATATATTCTAATTGGCATCGCTGGAATAGAAACCACTGGAAATTCTAGTGAAATATCCCAACTTTTGACTGATTATTTTAAAGTAACCACTTATGTTATAAGTGATGCCAAACTTGCACTTTTAAATGGCTTAGAAGGAAAAGACGGAACTCTTATAATTTCAGGTACAGGATCAGTGGTATATGGTAGACAAAATAAAGAGATGCTTCGTTATGGCGGATGGGGTAACCTCCTTGGCGATACAGGTAGTGCATATAAAATTGTTTCAGCTTCGATGCAATTAATTTTAAAAAAGCATGACCTAGGCTTTATATCCTCACTTGAAGATATATTGTTAAATCTATTAAACGCATCTGACGTAAAAGAAGGCGTCAAAAATTTCTATCAGCTTGATAGAAAACAAGTAGCATCCATCGCAGTGACAATTGCTAAAGCTGCGGACAAAGGGAATCTAGATGCAATAACCATCATTAAAGAACAAGCCATGGCACTGAGTAAAGAAGCTCTAGGTCTCATCTCCAGGTATCAAAAACCATATCCTTCAAAAATAGCCTTTTCAGGATCAGTTTTATTAAACAATGACTTATTCCAAAAAACATTATTAAACAATTTATTAAGTTGGTACCCCAATCTACAAAGTATCACTGTATCTACTAACAACTCTAGAGGGGCTATTTTTTGGCCTATATGGAACAATTGAATTTGATAATTATTTTTTAAATAAAATAGTATAAAAAGGAGAAGTAAAATGACTATGAGAAAACTTGGATTATCAATCTACCCTGATCATAGCAAGTATGAAGATAATAAAAAATACCTTGAGCTAGGACATAAATACGGTTTTTCAAGAATATTTATGAGCATGTTGGAAGTTCAAGGTTCCATAGAGGAAACTAAAGCTAAGTATCAAAAAATTGTAGATGTAGGAAATAAATTAGGTTATCAGACAATAATAGATGTATCACCTAGAATTTTTAAACAACTCAATATAAGTTATAGTGACTTAAAGTTTTTCAGTGACTTACATGTTTCAGGTATTAGATTAGATCAAGGTTTTGATGGAGCTACTGAGGCATTACTGTCTTACAATAAATATGGATTAATAATCGAATTGAATATGAGTAATAATGTAGATTATTTAAACAATATTATGAGCTATCAAGCCAATACGCCATATATCTATGGATGTCATAATTTTTATCCACAGGTTGGAACTGCACTTCCTTACGACTTCTTTATGGAATGTAGTAAAAGATTCAAGAAGTTTAATATTCATACTGCTGCTTTCGTTGCCAGTCAAGTAGGAAACATGGGCCCTTGGAATGTTAATGATGGACTACCTACCCTAGAAATTGATCGACGCTTGCCCATTGAAGTACAAACTAAACATCTATTCGCAACTAATATGATTGACGACGTTATTATCGGTAACGCTTATGCTTCAGAAGCCGAATTGGCAGCAATGGCTAATCTTAATCGATATCAAGTTGAATTTCATATTGATTTTGTTAAAGATATTAATGATATTGAAAAGAAAGTTGCCTTAGTTCCTCAGCATTTCAGAAGAGGAGATGTAAATAATCTAGTAATCCGTTCAACGATGCCACGTGTCACTTACAAAGACATTCCTAATGCTCCCCACGACAATACTCAAGAATTCAAACGTGGCGATGTTCTAGTTGGTAATGATAATTTTGGTATTTATAAAAACGAATTACAAATTGTTTTAGAACCTCACAAAGAAGAAAGAAAAAATAAAATCGGTAGTATAAGTAAAGATGAGTTAATTTTATTGGACTTTATCAAGCCTTGGAGTAAATTCAAACTTTCAAATTAGTAAAAAGGCACTTGCAAATATAATATATTTATCTATAATTGAATTAATGTGTTTTTGTAAGCGCTTTATAAGCCTGCAAAAAAGGAGGAAGATTTAATTATGGGGTTGTTCTCTAGAAAAAAAGTTGATGAATTTGTTGCACCTGCAAATGGTAAATTAATACATTTGGATAAAGTTAGTGATCCAGTCTTTTCACAAAAGCTTATGGGTGATGGTTTTGCCGTTGCTCCATCAGATAATACGATTGTAGCACCTATCGGTGGTGTGATTGGTACAGTGTTCCCTACTAAGCATGCTTTAATGATTACTTCTAAACATGGTCTAGAGATCATGTTACATTTAGGAATCGATACAGTTGAATTAAAAGGTAAACCCTTCGAAATGTTTATTAAAGAAGGTGACACCGTTAAAACTGGTCAAAAATTAGCAACAATGGATCTTGAACAAGTCAAAGCTGCTAAGAAGGATTCTTCAATTATGACAATCATCACCAATTCTGATGCTGTTAAGGAAATGGGTACTTTCGAAGAAAAAGATGTCCTAGCTGGTGACCAAGCTTTAGATGTAACAATCAATTAATACAATAGCATCCCTTAGTGACAGTGATCATAGATTACTGCCACTATTTATTTGGTCAAAATTAGACTAAATTTGGTTAGTCGTTTTAACTAACGGTATAATGTTGACAAAAGGAGGGTCTCACATGGTAAAAATCCCCTATTTAGCTGGTTTTGAAGCTCATTTAAAAACTAGGCATATTTCCGATAAAGCACACACAGAATATCTGAACTCACTGACTGACTTTTTCAATTACACGGTTCAACACAATACTGAATATAAAATATCCGAAAACATTCAAGATGTTCATGAGATGGACGTTCGTCTCTTTAAGGACTTTATGCTCGAAAACTTGCAGCTCAGTCCTAGCACAATCAACAAAGTTATCAGTAACCTCAATGTTTACTTCAAGTATCTCTTTAGTGTTAAAAAAACACCTGAAATACCAACTTTGAATATCAATAGTGTTACAGTCCCCAAGCAAACTGATTTTCCTACGGTTGTCTTCTTGAAACTACCCGAATATTTGAAATCAGATTTGAGTGTTTACACAAGATTACTGATTCTAATTATTTCTAAAGGCTTTAACTACAAAGAAGCGTTGGCACCCAATTTTTATCGTAAGTTTAATCAATTGACTTTTAATTCTGATGAGCAAAAATTTCTTGATACTTATAAAACTTATATTGAACCTTTCAAGTCATTTTGGGATGATCAAAATCTTTTTCTGAGTCGTAATAAGGCCGCCAATACTCCGCTACTGACCGTTCCTGCTCTACACCGTGACCTTAAACGTGATAGTGAATCTACAGGCTTAGATTTGTCACCTAAGAAACTTTATACAACTTTTATCCTGTTGGCCCTGAGTACTAAAGAACTCTCTGACGATCAACTACGTGCCCTGGATGCTCTAGATACTGCTTCAGTTCTTTACTACCGTCGACTCAAGCGAGAAACTAATTTTGATATTTAATTACGAGGCTAAGAAATGAAAAATATTGCTGTTTATTGTGGTGCCTCTACTGGTAACCAAGAAATTTATACTACTAGTGCCCAAGACCTTGGTCACTGGTTAGTTCAAAATAATTATGGTCTAACTTATGGTGGTGGTAATAACGGTTTAATGAACATTGTTGCTAACAGTGTTTTATCTGATAACGGCTTTGTACATGGTATTATTACTCAACAACTCTATGACCGTCATCTAGCACACGCCAATTTATCCAAATTAGACATTGTTCAAACAATGTCAGAACGTAAAGAGGCAATGTTACAAGATTCCATCGCTAATATTGCTTTACCTGGTGGTCCTGGAACACTTGAGGAAATCTCCGAAACATTTTCATGGACCATTATCGGTGTCAGCACACATCCCTGTATTTTTTACAATGTAAACCACTATTATGACAAATTGGAAAGTTTTTTCAATGATATGGTTGACCAAGGATTCATGCTACCTGAGGTTCGTAAAACATTATAATTCAGCGATTCTTTGACAGAAATCTATAATTTTATTCAAAGCTATACTCCACCAAAATTACGGAAATATCAAAAATAATTTCAAGACATTTTATTTAACATTCTTTTTAAAAGGAAGTATATTATAGCCGTCAGATAGAAATAGACAAAAATATCTGGCAAAAATATTCTCCTTAGATATATACATTACAAATGTGATTTTCTCATTAATACTACTTATAATAAATATCCTCCCAATTTGTATAGTATTGAGATACAAATCAATTAAATTTATAAACTCTCTGATATAAAATCAATAAATAAACAAAACACGCCGAATTAATTTTCGACGTGTTTTTTAGTTTATTTGAGAACCGATTCGCGTTTTGGAATTGACGGAAAGGCTCCTAATTTTTGAACCGTTAATGATGAAGCTTTACTTGCATAAACAATTGCATCATGAATGTTGGATAGATTTGGATTCAATTCAGACGCTAACGCACCAATAAAAGTATCACCTGCGGCTGTAGTATCAACGGCTTTGACTTTGAAAGCTGGAATTTGTTCTGACTTACCATTGAGAGAAACAAATGAACCTTTTGATCCCAAAGTAATAATGACACCGCTGATTCCTAAATTATGATAGAACTCAGCTGATTTTTTCAAAGAATCTTCATTAGTAATCTTAATACCAGAAATCAATTCGCTTTCCGTTTCATTAGGAGTAATGATATCTGTCAATTTTAAAAGTTCCTTAGGAATTTCTTTGACGGCAGGAGCGGGATTCAAAATAGTCACCTTCTGAGCTGTATGGGCAACTTTAAAAGCAGCAATAGCAGCAGGAATTGGTGTCTCGAACTCCGTCACGATAAAATCACTCTGTTTAATGATCTCTTGAGCCTGATCAACATCTTCTGCAGTTACCAAAGAATTAGCACCAGCCTGATAAATAATGGAATTCTGACCTGATTTCTGTAAAAGAATGTAGGATTGTCCTGTATCTTCCTTGGGAACCACGGTGATATGTTGTGTATCTATGTGATCTTCTTTTAGAAGTTTCAACATTAGCTTTCCATTACTGTCATCCCCAACGCGACCAATGAAACTAGTCTCCGCTTCTGATCTAGCTGCTGCAACAGCCTGATTAGCACCCTTGCCACCTCCAGCTTTTGAAAAAGAATTCATTTTGATGGTTTCACCAGGTTTAGGTAAATTATCAATATGCATGATGCTGTCAACGTTAATACTTCCAATTACAACTACCTTATTTATCATTTTGCTCTCCTTCAAAAAAAGGGAACATGAAGTAAATTCACATTCCCTTTTAATTCATGTTAATTACTATTTATTTAAACTATCAGTTGTTACTAACTTCAATGGTGATTCAATATTCTTTTTAACCTTTTTACCATTAAAGTGATCATATGCGGCTTGTAGTGCTAAACGTCCCATCTCTTCTGGTTGTTGAGCAACTGTTGCAGCCATCTTACCTGACTTAACAGCTTTGATACCATCCTCTTCACCATCGAAACCAACAATGGCAATATCTTTATTAGCTGATTTAACGGCTTGAACAGCTCCTAAAGCCATTTCATCATTTTGTGAGAAGATCCCAACAATATCTGAATTTCCTTGAAGAATATTTTCCGTAGTACTTAACCCTTTGGCACGATCAAATCCCGCTGTCTGCTTTGCAACGATATCTAGTTTACCTTTAGCATATTTATCAAAACCTTTACCACGTTCACGTGTTGATGAAGCTCCTGGAATTCCTTGTAACTCAGCAACTTTAGCGTTGTTACCTAACTTTTTGATTAAAAACTCGGCAGCCATCTTACCACCTTTTGTAGAGTTAGAAGCAACTAACGTCAAAACTTTGCCGCCATCACTGGAACGATCAACGGTAATAACCGGAATGCCGGCATCATTAGCATCTTTAACGGCCGGTGTAATAGCTGATGAATCCACTGGATTAACAATCAAGACATCAACCTTTTTGGTGATCAAATCTTC
The DNA here is from genome assembly GCF_001434985.1 of Companilactobacillus paralimentarius DSM 13238 = JCM 10415. Classification (GTDB taxonomy): domain Bacteria; phylum Bacillota; class Bacilli; order Lactobacillales; family Lactobacillaceae; genus Companilactobacillus; species Companilactobacillus paralimentarius. The sequence goes on from NZ_AZES01000018.1 coordinate 21,623, forward strand.
AATATCATTATTTTGTTTAGCCGTATCATTTTGTGCATCAGAAACTTGAACACTCGTTCCATTTTTCTTGGCCAAATCATTGATACCTTTCTTAACAGATACGAAGAATGGATTAGACAATGTTGAAAGTGATGCTCCTACTTTAATATCCTTAGGTTTCTTAGTTTCTACTTTGGAATCGCTTGATTCACCTGAATCAAGACCTGATTTTCCACATCCTGCTAGAGTAAACATAGCTAACGCAGAAATACTAACTGCTAAAAGTACACGTTTTAAAGATTTTTTCATAACTGAAAATCCCCCTTAATATGATTAATCATTTGATGAACGTCTATCTAGTAGTACAGCAATCAAAATTACAATACCTTTAACGATTTGTTGATAGAAACTGGAAATTCCCAACAAATTCATACCATTGTTCAATGTACCAATAATCAAGGCACCAATTAAAGTTCCGAAAATTCTACCTTTACCACCAGCTAATGATGTACCACCTAAAACAACAGCGGCGATAGCATCCATTTCATAAGAGGTACCTGCATCCGGTTGAGCAGAACTCAAACGTGAAGTTAAAATAATTCCGGCTAATGATGCCATCAATCCAGAAATAGTATAGATCCACATTGTAACAATTTTTGTCTTAACACCAGCGATGTAAGCAGCTTGTTCATTGCCACCCAATGCATATGTTTTACGTCCAAATGTTGTCTTATGTAACAAGACATATAAAATTAAATAAACAATTGCCATAATAAATATTGGAACAGGAATACCTAATAAGTAGCCACGGCCCATGAATTGGAAAAGAAAACTATTATTCATCTTGGCTCCAGTAATAGGATTACCATTTGTAAATACATATGTAGCACCACGGAAAATGGTCATAGTAGCTAGTGTAGCGATGAATGGTGCAGCTTTACCATAAGCAATCAAAACTCCATTTAGAAAACCAAGGAGTCCACCCATTAAGAATCCAACTAATAAAGCGATAATTGCCGAAGTACCACTGGCTAACATTGAAGCCGTCACCGCACCAGTTAAAGCAAGGATTGAACCAACTGACAAATCAATACCGCCCGTTAAAATAACAAAGGTCATCCCGAAAGCAATCACGGCATTAATTGATACTTGTCTTAATAAATTTAATAAGTTACTAGGTTGAATAAATCCCGGACTTAGAGCAGTAACCAAGATAATCAAAATGATTAAGGCTACCAAAGGTCCTAATTTACTAATAAACTTTTTGAAATTGAAAGTACTCTTTTCGCCTTTTTCAGCGACTTTAGTTTGTTCTTCCATCGTTTGATCCCCCTGTCGCTAAAGTCATAACCGACTCTTGTGTTGCCGTCTTTGTATCAACAATTCCTGTGATTTTACCTTCATAAACAACCGCAGTCTTATCACTCATGCCTAAAACTTCTGGTAGATCACTTGAAATCATAATAATAGCAACATGTCGATCAGTTAATTCATTCATCAAGTCATAGATTTCTCGTTTAGCACCAACATCGACACCACGAGTAGGTTCATCTAATATTAGTACCCTAGATCCTGAACCAACCCATTTAGCTAAAACTACTTTTTGCTGATTACCACCACTTAAACTTCCGGCACTAACATCAGCACTCTGAGCTTTGACCGTTAAGCGCTTCATCAACATATTTGTGAAATCGTTTACTGATTTATCGTCAATAATTCCGTGTTTAACAAAACCATTGATTGATGGTAAAGCAATATTATCACGTAATGAATCATTCAAAATCAAACCTTCATCCTTACGGTTTTCCGTTAAGAATCCAATTTGATTCTTGATAGCTTCCTGGGGAGAATGAATATGCACTTCTTTGCCATCAATTAAAATTTTGCCTTCGTTGTGCGGATCAATTCCAAAGATAGAACGCATAATCTCTGTTCTACCAGCACCCATTAATCCTGAGAAAGCTAATATTTCTCCTTCGTGAACTTGAAAGTTAACATCATTGAAAACACCTTTCTCTGACAGATGCTGAACCTCAAGTGAGACCTTACCAAAATGAGGATTACGATCTGGATAAAAGTCTCCAATTTCACGACCAACCATGTCTTTAACCAGCTGTTTCATGTTTACATCTTTAGTTGAATACTCATTGATAGAAATACCATCACGCATTACAGTTACTTTATCCGCAATTTCAAAAATTTCTTCCATACGATGAGAGATATAGATAAAACCAACACCTTGCTTCTTCAAATCACGTACTACTTCAAATAATTGAGCAATTTCATTTTCAGTTAAAGCTGCCGTTGGCTCATCCATAATGATAATTTTAGCGTTAGTCATCAAAGATTTAGCAATTTCAATCATTTGCTGACGCCCAACACTCAATGTTCCAATTGGCTTATCAACGTCAATTTTAGTACCCAATTTGTTTAAATAGAATCTGGCTTGTTCACGCATTTTACTTTCATTCATAATGCCAAATTTGTTCTTTATCTCCTTGTTCAGGAACATATTATCAACAACTGACATTTCCAAAAAATTATTCATTTCTTGGTGAATAAATGAAATTCCGTGTTGCTCTGCATCGAGTGGGCCACTAAAATGTGTTTGTTTGCCATCAACATAGATTTCTCCACCGTCATCACCATAGAGTCTGGTAAGAATATTCATCAACGTCGATTTACCAGCGCCATTTTCACCCATCAAAGCATGAACTTCCCCGGATTGAACAGTGAAATTAACGCCTTCCAAAACCTTATTAGTACCAAAGGCTTTAGAAATATTTTTCATTTCAATCTTCATAAAAATCACCTCCGGTTAAAATGTGACCCCGCTCTCCAAAATGATGTTTGAATATGGACTAGCCTCTCCAGTACGGATAAAAGCTTTATTAGTGCTCAATTTCTTTTTCATTTCATCATGTGGAATAAATTCAATTGGTACATCGATCAATTTTTTGATATTAGCTAATTGATCAGGATTCTGTGTCTTAATTTCTTCTGCCAAATAAACTTTTTGAATTTGTAATTCCGACAATACATTTTGTAGAACATCAATAAAACTTGGTAAACCCTTCTGAACAGCCAAGTCGATTTTCTTAGTTCCAGCGGGTACCGGCATACCTGCATCTCCAATTGATAAAGTATCAAAATGGCCCATATCAGCTATTACTGCTGAAATTTGAGTATTTAAAACTAAACCCTTTTTCATCGGTTCGTCCCCCTCTTATATTAGTTCTCTCGTAGAATCTCCAATTTTCAATTTGGTATTTAAAATAATTGTCTTCTTAGCACTACTGGGATTCTTGATTCGGTTAATTAATAACCCTACTACTTGTTCACCAATTTCATTTATTGGCTGAGCCATAGTCGTTAGACTCGGTGTTAGATATTTATTTAAACTAATATCATCAAAGCCAACGACCGAGTAATCTTCAGGTATTCTTTTATTTAATAAATTCAGACCTTTGTAAACACCCATTGCCACATCATCATTAATGGCTATAATGGCTGTCGCATTAGTTTGAACAATTTTATGTGCTGCTTCAACACCACCCTTTGGTCCAAAAGTTGCTCTAAAAACCAACTCCTTTTCAATCTTTAAGTTATATCTTTCAAAAGCTTTTTCGTATCCGGTAAAACGTTTTACTAAGTTCATTGTCAACGTTTCAGGTATTACAAACGCAACATGCTTATGTCCTAAAGATAATATATGCTCCGCAATTTTTTCTCCTGATTCTTCCTCATCAATCAAAACTCGATCATCATTAATATTCAAATCGGCTTGATCAGTCAGTACCATGGGAATATTATTATGTGTCGATAATTTATCAACAATTTCTTTAGACGCTCCCGGAGCTGCTAAGATCAATCCCTTTTGCGTTCCAGAAGCAAATTGTTCAATAAAGTAATCGATATTCTCTTTAAAACCATTAACACTAAAGATTTGAGGAAAATAACCCTTGGGGATAGCAGCCTGTTCAACACTTAATCCTAAACTAGCAAAGAAAGGATTCATAATATCTGGAATTACAATCCCAATTGAATTAGTTCTCTGTCCAACCAATCCCCTTGCATAATAGTCCGGATAATAATCTAATTCAGTTTGGGCTTTGTGAACTTTTTCCTTCGTCTCTTCACTGAATCGTTCACCTTTGCCGTTTAAAATTAAAGAAACTGTCGTGACTGAAATACCCGCCTTATTGGCAACATCTCTAATTGTTGTCTTACGATTTCCTTTCAAAATGAATCACCCCTCAAATCAGTAAATCGTTTTACTTAGGTTACGAGCACATCATATCTTTTTGTGTAAGCGCTGTCAATAATGTTTTTGTATACATACTGGAGAAAAATAGTCTCAATCCTTTCGGATCAAGACTTAAATAATTTTTATATAAAAGCTGTGATAATTCCCGCTACAACTACTAAAACCAAACCAGAAATAACCATGATCATTTCTTTATGAGTTTTGCTTTCATGCAAAATATAGATACCACCAAGTGTTCCGATAATAACATTCATTTGAGAAAGAGTAAATCCAGTAGCTAATCCGTTCACATCTTTACGTGATGAGATCAAATATGTCAAAGCAGCAAAAGCAAAGAAGATACCACTAATTATATTTAAATAAGTGCTCTTAGATCTATATGGCTTAGCTTGGCGATTGCTCTTTGTAATAAAGGCAAAAATAGTTGATGCAACTGCCATACCTAAGGCTTGTGGCAAGAATGCTTGAAAACTGTCGACAGACACTGCCTGTGGAAACGCTGAATAACCAACATAACCGATCGTAGCAATTAATACTAAAGAAATACCCTTAACGACGCTTGATTCACTCTCAGCAATTTTTTTCTCACTATATGTTGTTAAGTAAACTCCAATAATAATTAATACAATTGAGAAAAAGCCAATCAACTTAGCCATTACTGAAGGCCATTCACCTAAAACTATTACACCCCACAATGAAGTACCGATCAATTGAAAACCAGTTGAAACTGGCATTGTTTTAGAAACGCCCATTTCGCCAAAAGCATAGAATACTAAACTTTGTGCAATAGACCAACAAGCACCAGATAAAAAAGTAAATAAGAAATTTTTACCTGTTAGCAACGGCGTTTGCATAACGACCGCCACAACAATTGCAGATAGTAAAGTACCATATGTAGCACCAATAATTTGATTAACTGGTTTCCCTCCGAACTTTCCAGTCATAATTGGGAAGACACCCCAACCGATCATTGGCATAAGGCCAATTAAAATATTTACTACATTCATTTTATAAAACTCCCTCTAGTTCTAAAATAAAAAAAGCATTTTTCAGCAATGTTGCCATTATATCAAACTTAAGAATGCGTTTTCAAGGAAAATGTTTATTTTCATTAATTTTATTATCAATATTTTAATTTTAATAAGTCAAATAAGACCGATAGCCATAGCACTTCTTTAAATCTCTTAAATATTCTTTATAAAACTTATTATGAAAACGCATGTTGGAATTTCTGATAGTTTGCTTTCCTATAATATAACGATTTCAAAAAATTCTAGCCACAAAAAAAATAAGAAACCCGAAAAGGATTTCTTATCTTTTTAAAATCATAATATTAAATTAGAATTTAGCATCCAATGGAGGAACAACTTGTTTCTTACGTGATACAACACCAGGTAAACTAGCCTTGTTGTCTGAAACCTTAGTATTAAGTGCTTCTTCAAATGTCTTGATAGCACTATCGTCACCGATAATAATACCAGTTGTGTCGCTTGTTAGGATATTTGTAATTAGCAATACGAACAAATTGTAACCTTTGTCAGCACTTTCAGCTTTAATATCCTTAACAAAATCTGCTTCGCGTTTAAGGGTGTCATCAATGTCAACAGTATTAACTTGAGCAATACGTACACTATTACCCTTCATATCAAAGCTCTTAGCATCCATATCAATTAGTTCTTGTGTTGATTTACTGTCAAGATTTGTACCAGCTTTCAACATTTCAAGACCATATGATTCATAGTCGATACCAGCTGTCTTAGCTAAGCTCTTCAAAGCAGCTCTATCTTCATCAGTTGTTGTAGGTGATTTCAATAATAGAGTATCGGAAATGATTGATGAAGCCATCAAAGCAGCAATCTTAGCAGGAACTTCGACGTCATTTTCGTTGTACATCTTCCAGATGATTGTACTTACACAGCCAAGTGGTTCTGCACGATAATATAGAGGCAATTTTGTTTCGAAGTTAGCAATTCTATGATGATCAACAACATGAGTGATTTGAACATCGTCGATATCAGGAACACTTTGTTGTTTTTCATTATGATCAACTAACATAACCTTTTTAACTTCGCCATTAATGGCTGAGATAATACGTGGGTACTTAGCATCGAAATGATTATAAACAAATTTTGTTTCCAAGTTAGGTTCACCCAAAGCAACTGCTTCAGTATTATATCCTAATTGATTTTGTAAGTATGAATAAGCAACAGCTGCTGAAACTGCATCTGTATCAGGATTTCTGTGTCCAAAAACTAATTCTTTTTCTTTTGGCATGAATTTGTGCGCCCCTTTTTAATATTTATCTAGAAGATTTAAGACGATCAACATAGCTCATCTTATCTAAGAAATTATCCCATTCATTGAGGAAATCTTCAATTCTTGGAATCTTTTCTTTATCCCCTCGATATACAAATGATAAATCACTTGTTATAGCTGGTTCAAGTGGTGTTTGATAAAGTTTAAACATTGATTGATGTGCAATACAAAAACTCAATGGTAAAACCGTATAAACTCCGGATGATTCCTGTGCAAATTTTAATAATTGATAAGGTGCCGAGAATCGAGCAATTACTTTAGGAAAGTCAACCAATGCATCTCGATATCTCTCACTAATCAATTCATAAAAATAATAGCTCTTCAAATAAGTAGCCCACGGCTTAGCCGTAGCATCCTTGTAACTAACACTTTTCTTTTTATTAATCTTTTCATCATCATGAACTAACATAATATTGTCGCTCATAATCTTCTTAGAACGATATATTTTCCAACTCTTAATACTTTTATCCGGCAAGTACATAATGGCTAGATCAATTTTATTATTTTGGATATTATCCCAAAGTTCCTTACGAGTTAGTAAGTTTAAGTCAATGATGACATTAGGATTAACTCGATTGTATTCAACAATAAAATCCTCAATTACAACCGATTCGGCAGTCGACAAAAGTCCAATACTAATTGTACCGGATCTTTCCGAGGATTCTTGTTGAATCTGATCAGTTACATCATTGATCAAGTCAAACATCTGATGTGTTGCTTTTAAAAGCAGAGTACCTGCATCGGTTAAATAAATCTTCTTACCAATACTATAAAACAGCGGTGCACCAACAACTTTTTCAATTTTTTTGATTTGTTGTGTCAATGCTGGCTGCGTGATTCCTAACAATTGAGCAGTTTTTGTATAACTCATATTCTTAGTTAACTCATCAAAATAATTTAATGCTTTAGAACTAAAAACACGTCTCGATTTCTCATCTAACAATAAGAAGATCCTCCTAGTTTGTGGAAGTAAAAAATAATGTAATCAATAAGATAATAATACTATATAAAACAAAAATCTGTCATTCATATTACTTATTTTCTAACATTTTTTTCACAAATCTAAGTGGAATACCATCCGTCTCAGGATCCATAATAAAGGAACCATTAGAATAACGGTCAGCATTCTGATGCATTGCTGGATCAATTTCAATCTCTTTATTTGAATCAGTTATGATCGATAGTTGTATATCATTATTAATATTTGTTACCAAACAGATTCGGTGTGGTTGACGCTTTAACTCTCTGAGAGTCAAAACACCACGACGAGCACGACTAGTTACGGGTATCTCAGATAATTTCATTTGTTTATATGATCCACGTTGTGTCAAGACCGCAATTTTATCACTGTCGTTAGCTGCTAAGAAGTAGCCAGCCAATTGATCATCGTCTTTCAAACTGACAAATTTAACACCCATTGCTTTTCCACTAACAACTGGTACTTCTTCAATTGGAAAGGCTGAAGCATAAGAATGCTCTGTAAAGACATAAACCAATTGTTTAGAATCATTTGGTACATAATAAACATCCATTACTCGTGAAGTATCGGACTTCAACTTACAGTACTTGGAAGCTCTAGATTTGTATGTTCTTCCTGGTAACAAATCACTGAATGCCACTTGCTTAATATAATTTTCGCTAGTTCCTATCAAGAAATTACCAGTTTCTTCCAATTTTTTGAAAACAAAAGCCTTGAGAATTGACTCATCTGTATCCAATCCAATCTCTTGAGAAAGATGTGAACCGGTATCCTTCCAACGACTATCTTCAATTTCAAAAATTTGACGATAAATCAAATTACCTTTGTCAGTGAAAATAAAGACGTGATCCAATGTATTAACATTTTCATCAATAATTGGATAATCTTCATTCTTCAGACCGTTATCACCAGCGTCGGAAGCTTGATAAGAACGTAGACTACTTCGTTTAACATAGCCATCATGACTAACCAATAAGCGAACGTCTTCACTGGCAACCATAACCTTTGTATCAACTTCAATTTCAGCAACTTTGGCTTCAATCTTAGTACGACGTTTATCGGCATAAGTATCACGCACTTGTGTCAATTCTTTTTTGATCAATGTCATTAAAGTAGTGTGGTTATCAATAATTCCGTTTAAATGATCGATTTGCTTATGAAGCTCAGCATCTTCCTTTTCTAATTCCGTTACATCAGTATTAGTTAAACGATATAACTGCAAAGAAACGATAGCTTCGGCTTGTTCATCACTAAATTTATAACTCTTAATCAAATTGTTCTTAGCATCAGACTTATTCTTACTTGAACGGATAGTCTTAATAACTTTATCCAAGATCGATAAAGCCTTGATCAACCCTTCAACAATATGAAGGCGCTTCTTAGCCTTATTCAAGTCAAATCTACTGCGACGTAGGACGACTTCTTCTTGATGTTTAATATATTCCTTCAGGATTTGAATCAAGCCGACCTGTTGAGGACGCATGTCAGCAATGGCAACCATATTAAAGTTATACGAAACTTGCAAATCAGTGTTCTTAAACAAATAGTTCAAGATACCATTAGCATCAACATCACGTTTCAATTCAACAACAATTGATAATCCCTGGCGATCACTCTCATCACGTACTTCAGCGATTCCTTCAACTTTCTTAAGAACACGAATTTCATCCATCTTCTTAGCTAGTTGAGCCTTATTAACTTCGTAAGGAATTTCAGTAATAACGATTTGAGACTTGTGTCCACGAATCTCTTGAATCGAAGTCTTAGAACGAATGTAGACACGTCCTCGACCACTTGTATAGGCATCTTTAATCCCTTGCTTACCTTGTAAAATACCACCAGTTGGAAAATCTGGTCCCTTAACGATCTTCATCAATTCGTCCAAAGTAATATCAGGATTATCAATCATTTTAATTGTGGCATCAATAACTTCACCTAAATTGTGGGGTGGAATTTCTGTAGCATAACCAGCTGAAATTCCGGTAGCACCGTTAACTAATAAATTAGGAAAACGTGCTGGTAAAACCTTAGGCTCTTTTTCAGTATCATCAAAGTTCCATTCTTCATCAACAGTATCTTTGTTGATATCACGTAACATTTCAGTTGAAATCTTACTTAAACGTGCTTCAGTATAACGCATAGCAGCTGGTGGATCACCATCCATCGAACCATTGTTACCATGCATTTCAATCAAAGGATTACGCAATTTCCAATCTTGAGACAAACGAACCATTGCCTCGTAAATTGAGGAATCACCATGGGGATGGAAATTACCCATAACGTTACCAACACCCTTGGCTGACTTACGAAAACCTTTGTCATAAGTATTACCATCCAAAAACATTGAATAGAGAATTCTTCGTTGAACAGGTTTCAAACCATCACGAATATCTGGTAACGCTCTTTCTTGAATAATTGATTTTGAATATCTCGCAAATCGATCTCCCATGATTTTTTCGAGCGAGATATCTTGAATTTTAGGAGAATTTTCAGTCACTATATATCACCTATTCCTTATTCAATAAATCGTCGACAAGTTTACTATCGATAGGATCAGTATCATCATCAACTTTTTCCAAGATATTGTCGCCTTCTTCAGTTCCATTGAAACGAACATTATCTTCGATCCAATCACGTCTAGGCTTAACTTTATCACCCATCAGAGTTGTTACACGACGTTCAGCCAAAGCAGCATCATCAATGTTAACTCTGATTAGGATACGATTTGTTGGATCCATTGTTGTCTTCCAAAGTTGATCGGCATTCATTTCACCTAAACCTTTGAAACGTTGCAATTCATAACCTTTACCCATCTTTTCGATGTCTTTTTGAAGTTCATCTGGAGTCCAGGCATATTCAATTTTAGTTTTAGCACCTTTACCCTTTTGAAGCTTGTAAAGTGGTGACAAAGCAATATAGACATGTCCTGATTCAACTAACGGACGCATGTAACGATAGAAGAAAGTCAACAACAAGATTTGAATATGTGAGCCATCATCATCGGCATCAGTCATGATAATAACTTTGTCATAATTACGATCTTCTAATTTGAAATCGGCACCAACACCGGCACCAATTGTATAAATCATAGTATTGATTTCTTCGTTTTTATAAATATCTTCTAACTTGGCTTTTTGAGTATTTAAAACTTTACCACGCAAAGGCAAGATAGCTTGGAACTTACGATCTCGTCCCTGTTTTGCAGAACCACCGGCTGAATCACCCTCGACAAGAAACAATTCATTCTTATCAGGATTCTTGGATTGAGCAGGAGTTAGTTTACCAGAAAGCAAACCATCAGTTTTTTTATTCTTTTTACCACTACGAGTACTCTCACGAGCCTTACGAGCAGCATCACGAGCTTCTCGGGCCTTCAAAGCCTTTTTGACTAACATTTGAGCCTGTTCACCATTCTCCAATAGATAAAAGCTCATTTGTTCATAAACTAGTTGGTCAACAGCTGATCTAGCTTGAGGAGTTCCCAATTTGCCCTTTGTTTGACCCTCAAATTGAAGAATCTCTTCAGGAATTCGAACTGAAATAATAGCTGATAGCCCTTCACGAACATCGCTACCTTCCAAATTCTTACTGTTTTCCTTTAACAATCCTACCTTACGAGCATAATCATTAAAGGCTTTAGTCAATCCAGACTTCATTCCGGCTTCATGTGTCCCACCATCAGCAGTACGAACATTATTAACAAACGAGATGATGTTCTCCGAATAACCATCATTATATTGACCAGAAAATTCAATTTCAATGTCAGAGTTAGTACCTTCAACGTAGAAAATACCACCTAAAGCATCTTTTCCTTCGTTCAAATACTTTACAAATGATTGAATACCATCTTCGTAATGGAAAATATCTTGTTTCTCTTCTTCACCACGTTTATCAGTAATAGTGAATTTAACGCCCTTTAACAAGAAAGCTGATTCCCGTAATCTTTCAGCTAATGTATCATAGTTAAATTTTGTTGTTTGAAAGATAGTAGCATCTGGTTTAAAGCTTATAGTCGTTCCGCTATCCTCCTTGGTAGTACCTGTCTTTTTCAAAGTTCCAACTGGATGACCACCATTTTCAAAACGTTCTTCATAAACTTTGTGATCACGAACAACTCGAACGGTCATCCATTCTGACAAAGCATTAACAACTGAAGAACCAACACCGTGCAGTCCACCAGACGTCTTGTAACTATTCTCTGAGAATTTACCACCAGCATGCAGAACCGTCAAAATTACTTCAATAGTTGGTTTACCACTAGCGTGCATCCCTGTTGGCATTCCACGTCCATGATCAACGACAGTAATACTACTGTCTTCATTGATAGTAACGTTGATTTCTTTACCAAATCCTGATAGAGCTTCATCGACTGCATTATCGACAATTTCATATACCAAGTGATGTAATCCACGTGAATCAGTGGAACCAATGTACATACCTGGTCTTTTTCGTACAGCTTCTAATCCTTCAAGGATTTGAATTGACGAATCATCATAAGATGATTTTGGCATTTATATCATTCCTTTTCATTTACTACGTAGTGCAATATTTCAATATTATAACACTATTACCTTAACACGAATATATGTTCGCACATAAGAAATCTTTTAATTTCTAACAAAATAGTGGATAATGTCTAGGTTGGTATTTATAATTCTCTAATAAAAGCACCATAGAAATACAATATACCAAAAAAATAAAGCTAAGAGAGTGATTTTTTGATGAAACTTCTCATTTGTGCAATATTAGCCTATCTAATTGGCTCATTTCCAACTGCCTATATCGTTGGAAAAGTTTTCTTTCATAAAAATATTTTTGATTACGGTAGTGGAAACGTAGGGACTACCAATGCTTATCGTGTTTTTGGCAAATTTGCCGGAACAGTTGTCCTAGTTATCGATATTTTAAAGGGAACTTTAGGTGCATTGATGCCAGTCTTCTTTAATCTCGATCGTCACTGGATTTTATTCATCGGTATTTTTGCCGTTATCGGACATTGTTTCTCCATCTTCCTTAAATTCCGTGGTGGAAAAGCTGTCGCAACCAGTGCAGGAATACTTTTGGCTTATAATCCTCTACTATTTGTCATCTGTTTTGCTTTTCTTGCCACAATCGTTTATACAACCAGCATGGTCAGTGTTGCTAGTTTGACCACGATATTATTCTTTACGATTGCCACCTTATTCCTTCACGATTGGATTCTAACTACCGTTGCCGCCATTATTACTGTTATTATTTATGTACGTCATATTCCCAATATCAAGCGACTACTCAAAGGAAAAGAAAATTTAGTTCCAATTGGTTTGAGATATAAGAAACAACAAAAGGAACAACAAAAATAATTACTAATTCTAAAAAACGACCATTTAAATTGGCCGTTTTTTTCTTTCATTTTCTTTAAATTAATCCTCAAAAGCCCTAGTTACTGATAAAATATGATTAAAGTGATTAGCACCGTTTAGGGGGAACATGACAATGGATAAAAAATATCCTAGTAGATCCGAATATCGTCGTTCAAATGGTCTTAAAAAATCTTTCTATCAAAGATGGTGGTTTTGGATCATAATTATTCTTTTAATTGTTGGTGGAGGTGCTGGCGGTTATTATTTATATTCTCATTCCCAGGAAAATACTTCGAATGTTCAAAAGAAAACTACTACTTCAAAGACCAAACCCAAAAAGAAGAAAAAATCAGTAACCACTTCAGGGATAACTTTAAAACAGTACAATAGCATTTATATCAGTGACAAGGACGGTCTATCTTTAGATATTTTAACGAAATTCTTTGGTAAATCTAAAACTAGTACTGTAAGCAAGGTAAATGATAAACAGACTAATATGGAAACATGGTCTAAAATCGCTAACGGTACTAAGAATTCCAAACTGATCGTACAATTTTATAATGATCACGCTATTGAAAAAACTATCTCTGGCCTTATGGTTGATCGAAATTCTAAAATTACTCTAGTCGATTATGCCAAAATTGATAACGATCAAACAACTGATCAAGTTACTCAAACACTTGGCAAACCTAATTATTACTCTGAAACAAATGTTGATGGTACTACAAACACAATATATAAATATACAACTGGATTAGACGGCGAAGATGGTGCTAACTGCACAATCAATTTTACTAATGGTAATGTCAGTGGTAAAAGCCAAACAGGATTAAAATAATGACCTAAGTAAATCACTGTATATCATTTTCACTATGTCATACAATATTCTTATAAAGATAACGTATGGGGGGTTAAATCTTGAAAGTTACTAAATTAGTCATTGGCATACTTATGATTGTTTTATCTCTATTTATTTTTTTCGAAAGTATGGCCGCTGGATTTGTTAATACAGTTGAGAATAAGGGAAATACCAGTGGATCTGCCGGTGTTATAATGGCAATTGGCTTTCTCGCTACAGGAATTGTATACATTGTTACTAGAAAGAAAAACGGTCTTGGTGGGGACATAGCTAATGCAATTATATTAGGACTATTTGGAATCGTTGGTCTAGCAAACTCTGATAAAGTATATCAGGATTTACTAGTTTGGATCATACTTGGATTTATTATTGGTTTTGGCTTCTTGATTTGGCATATTATTGCCAATAAAATTAGCAGTAATAGTAGTATAAAACATCAGAGCCAAGTTAATAATTATTCTTCTAATCAAGGATCTAATTCCATGCCTACTAGAGCTCAATATCGTCAAAGACGCAACCATAAATAAAAAATTAATTTAAAAAGGTATCCTAGAGTAAAGTATTTTCCTTATTCAGGATACCTTTTTAAAAATAGATTGAAATTGTACCTTTAATTCTTTTATCGCCACTCTATTAAACGTTGTACATAAAAAGTCCTAATACCTTAATGGCATTAGGACTTTTATTCTTATTTCACCGATATGCTGAAATATGCTTCGAACTGTTCATTAGGTGCTAAACGGTTAATACCGTATTTGGTCTTTAATTGATTGTCACTATCGTTTTTATCAGCAATCCCCCACCAAGGTTCAATACACATAAAATTGCCTTCTGTGGGATATGAGGACCACATACCAAAGAATTTAGCGTTACCTGTATCTAGAATAACTTGATGTTCACTTTTATCACTTGAAATCGTCACTTGTGTTGGTTCATTCAACCGATAAACAATTGCATCATTAACAAAAGCTTCATGACTCAATGGAAAGTCTTGATTATCAACTTTCTTTTCATTGTTAAGATCAATATTTCCTGTTTCACCATTAATCGGAATCAAAGTTCTAGTTTCCTTAGGGTCAACTTTGACAGTAAAATCTTCATAATTCAACCCCTTCTCGAAAGGCACTGAAAATCCGGGATGTGCACCAATTGAAAAGTACATATCCTCTGATTCTTCCAAACTATCAACTAAGTAAGAAATCTGAAGTGTTTCCTTAACTAATTGATAAACGATTCTTAACTTAAAGTGATATGGGTATTTTTCTAAACTAGCTTCACTTGTTGTTAGACTCAAGACCAATTTAGAATCTGATTGAGAATCGAGTGCAAACTCTTGATCTCTAGCAAACCCATGTTGTGTCATATGATATTCTTTATCGTCAATATAATAATGATTATCTTTTAAACGACCAACAATTGGGAATAATACTGGCGCATGTCTTCCCCAAACATTAGGGTTAGCTTGCCACATGAATTCTACCCCTTTAGTATTCTTGACACTGATTACTTCAGCGCCTAGAGACTCCACCTTAACTGTTAAAAAATCATTTTTTAATTGATAGACTGTCATAATTGCCCCCTATAGAATGTAACGTGAAAGATCTTGATCGCTGGCAATCTTACCAACTTGTTCACGAACATATTCACGCGTAATAGTAATATCTCCCATTTGCATATCAGGACCTTCATAGAGAATATCAGCTAGGATCTTCTCTAATACAGTTGAAAGTCTTCTTGCGCCAATGTTTTGGTTACTATTATTTAACTCAAAAGCAATTTTTGCAATCTCTTCAACTGATTCTTTAGTAAATGTTAAATGTATTCCATCAGCTCTTGTAAGCGCAACATATTGTTTTGTTAAAGCATTGTCTGGTTTTGTCAAAATTTGAATGAAGTCATCTTCAGTCAAGTCTTGTAATTCAACACGAATTGGGAAACGTCCTTGCAATTCAGCAATTAAATCACTTGGCTTGCTTTCAGCAAAGGCACCACTAGCAATAAAGAGAATGTGGTCAGTGTCAACTGGACCATACTTGGTATTAATTCGTGAGCCTTCAACGATAGGCAAAATGTCACGTTGAACACCTTCACGAGAGACTTCACCTGAAGTCTTTTTATCTCCGGCAGCAATTTTATCAAATTCATCAATAAAGATAATTCCGTTGTTTTGAGTTCTTTCAATAGCTTTTTGATAAATTTCATCATGATCAATACGTTTTTGAGATTCCTGTTGAATCAACAATTCACGTGCTTCTTTAACAGGTAAAGTTCTAGTAATAGTCTTCTTAGGCATTAATGAATCCATCATACCGCTCATATCAAGACCCATTTGTCCCATTTGATCATCCATAGGACCAACTTTTTTAGATTCTTCGACCTTAATAGTTACTTCTTCATCTTCAAGTAAGCCTTTATCTAATTGTTCTTTAACTGACAAACGTTGATTACGAATATCATCTGTAACCTCAGCATTAGCATCAGGATCGTCGTCAACTGTATCGGCATTATTAAAGATATTACCTAAAGCTTGGCCTCCACCATTTTGCATGTTGTTAAGCATGCTCATGAAATCATTATTATTTTGTTTCTGTTCTTTTTTAACACCAGGAGCTAATAATTTAACCAGTTTCTTATCAACATTGCGGCGAACTTCTGGTCTGATATCATCAATCTTTTCTTTTTCAACCATTGAAACAGCAACACTAACTAGGTCACGAACCATTGATTCAACATCACGACCAACGTAACCAACTTCAGTAAACTTAGTAGCCTCTACTTTAACAAAAGGAGCATTAACAATCTTAGCTAATCTACGGGCAATTTCAGTTTTACCAACACCTGTAGGTCCAATCATCATTAAGTTCTTAGGTGTGATTTCTTGTTGTAACTTTTCAGGTACCTGCATACGACGGTAACGATTATATAAAGCAATCGCTACAGCTTTCTTTGCATCAGTTTGACCAATAATATAGTTATCCAATTGAGCAACAATTTGTTTTGGTGTCAATACTTCTGTCATTTATTAATCCTCACTCTAATTAAAATTTATCTGAAATAATATTTTCATTGGTAAAGATATCGATTGAAGAAGCAATCTTGATAGCTTCAACGGCCATTTCTTGGGCGTCCATATCTTTAGCGTGGCGTTGCATGGCGATGGCAGCCGCTTGTGCAAAATTACCACCTGAACCAATTGCTACAACATCTTCATCTGGTTCAATAACTTCACCACTACCAGAAATTAAAAGAAGATTATCTTTATCCATAGCAATTAACATAGCTTCAAGCTTTTGTAGAGTTGGATCTTTGCGCCAATCTTGTGCCAATTCAACCGCAGCACGTTTTAAATTACCTGAATAAGCCTTTAATTTCTTTTCTAACCAATCTTGGAGTGTAATAGCATCTGCTACACCACCAGCAAATCCAATGACAACTTGATCATCAAAAATGCGTCTCACTTTATGGGCTGAGCCCTTCATAATATATTTTTCACCTAATGTAACTTGACCATCACCAGCGATTGCGGTGTGTCCATTGTGTTTTACAGCAACTATTGTAGTCATTTATTTACCTTCTATCTTGGAAAATATTTTTTATAATCTTTTTGCAAATGTTCCATTGTGACGTGCGTATATATCTGTGTCGTCGACAAACTTGCATGTCCCAATAATTCCTGAACCGTTCTCAAATCAGCACCATGTTCCAACATGTGAGTAGCAAACGTATGACGAATCATATGCGGATGAATATCAGCTGTTAAACTGGTTTTCTTGATAATTTGATTCAAGATATACTCAATTCCTCTACTTGTCAAACCTTTGCCACGACTATTTACAAAAACATATTGGTGATCCTGATGATTCTTTTGCATCAATTCCTTGCGACCGTCATTAAAATATTTCTCTAACGCACTTTTGGCATAACTTCCAAAGGGAACATAGCGATCTTTATCCCCTTTACCATGTATCAGAACAATATTGTTAGCGAAATCAAGCTGGTCTAGTACTAGATTAGCACATTCACTCACACGCATGCCAGTGGCATAGAGCAATTCTAATAAAGCTGAATTTCGCTGAGATAAAGGATCATCGCCTTTAACTGCATCGAATAATTCTTCCATCTCTTTTTCATAAAAAAACCGTGGTAACTTGCGCCCTTTGTGACGTATCTGTACTAAATCAAATGGATTTTGTTTAATAAATTTATTTCTCACTAAAAAATTATAGAACGATCGCAATGCTGAAATTCTTCGTGCCACTGTATCGGTGGCATAGTTTTCTTCATCTAAATATGTTAAATAAGTTTCAACATCGACTCGTCCAATTTTTGTAAATCCAGTAAAACCACCATTTTTAGACAAAAAAGAAACAAAATTATCTATATCCTCTAAATAAGATTTTTTTGTTTCTTTTGAGTAATGATGATTAACCATTAAATTATCAACAAATTTATCGATTAATTCTTGTTCTATCATTTATTTTTGAATGTCCTCTTCATAATCACCGTTTGGACAGAGTATTTGACGACCACCCTTAACCTTCTTTTCGACTAAGTAATGACCATCTTTTGGACAATCACGTCCAACTGGTTTATCCCATGAAACAAAATCACAATCTGGATATCTTGAACAACCGTAGAAAATACGATTCTTCTTAGATTTTCTTTCGATAACTTGACCCTTTTTACACTTAGGACAAATCACACCAATTTCTTTGACAATTGGCTTAGTGTTACGACAATCTGGGAAACGTGAGCAGGCATAAAACTTACCATAGCGTCCCATCTTAATTACCATTGGAGCACCACAGATATCACAATCCATACCTGCTGGTTCATCTTTAATTTGAACTTTTTCAATCTTATCTTCAGCAGATTCAAGTTCCTTAGCAAATGGTTTGTAGTAACGATCGACTACTTTAACCCAATTTTCTTTACCCTCTTCAATATTATCTAATTCATCTTCCAAATTAGCGGTGAAGTCGATATTAACGATATCTGGGAAGTAACTTTGAATTAAGTTGTCAACGATCTCACCAAGTTCAGTTGGTTCAAAACTCTTACCGTTCAATTTAACATAATAACGTCTCTGAATTGTATCAATAGTTGGAGCATAGGTTGAAGGACGTCCTACACCATTTTCTTCCAGAGCTTTAACTAATGAAGCTTCAGTAAACCTTGCAGGTGGTTGTGTAAAGTGTTGAGCCGGATCATTGGATTGCAATTTAGCCTTATCACCTTCAGCAATCTCTGGCAAGATATTATCCTTTTTGCTTTTTTCAGATGTACTTTGATAGACCTTACGATATCCCTCAAACTTCATTTTAGAACCATTAGCTCTAAACATGACTCCATTTTGAGAAAGATCAACTGTCATAGTGTCAAAAACAGCTGGTGTCATTTGACTGGCAACAAATCTTGACCAAATTAAGTCGTACAAGCGATATTGATCACGACTAAGGACATCTTTTAAAGATTTAGGTGTTCTCATAGTAGATGAAGGGCGAATAGCTTCATGGGCATCTTGAGCCCCTTCTTGATTTTTATCCTTACGTTCCTTAATAGCTGCGAATGGTTCCCCATATTCTTCATGGATGAACTTTGAAGCCTCTGCTTCAGCAACTTTAGAAATACGTTTAGAATCAGTACGCATATAAGTAATTAAACCAACTGTACCCTCTTTACGTCCCAAATTGATTCCTTCGTACAATTGTTGAGCAATCATCATGGTCTTTCTAGTCTTAAAGTTTAGGCGCTTATTAGCTTCTTGTTGTAAAGAACTTGTTGTAAATGGAGCAGCTGGGAATCTTTTACGTTCCTTCTTAGTAACTTTATCAATTTCAAAATCGTTCTTTTTATCGATACGACCTAATACTTCTTGAACTTGATCATTATTTTTTAATTCAGCTTTCTTTCCATCTAGTCCATAGAAATTAGCTTTAAATTTATCTTTACCATGCTTAAATGTTGATTCAATCGTCCAATATTCTTGCGGAACGAAACTCTTGATTTCATTTTCTTTTTCAATTACAAGTTTCAAAGCAATCGACTGAACACGTCCAGCACTGAGTCCCTTTTTAACTTTAGCCCAAAGAATTGGGGAAATTGAATAACCCACTAATCGATCCAATACACGTCTGGCCTGTTGAGCATCAACCAAATTCATATCAATTGATCTTGGAGTCTTAAATGCTTGTTTAACTTTATCTTTTGTAATTTCATTGAAGACGACACGATTCTTACCATCATCTTCTAATCCTAATAAGTGAGAAACATGCCAAGCAATAGCTTCACCTTCACGATCCGGATCGGCTGCCAGATAAACTCGCTTAGCTTTTTTTGCTTCCTTCTTTAAATCTTTAATAACTGGGCCTTTACCACGAATAGAAATATACTTTGGTTCATAGTCATGTTCAATATCGACACCCATTTGACTCTTAGGTAAATCACGAACGTGACCTAAACTAGCAACTACGTGATAATTACGTCCCAAATACTTCTCAATTGTTTTTGCTTTTGATGGTGATTCAACAATCACCAAATTCTTTTGTGTTGATGGCACGCAAAGTGCTCCTTTCCAAAATGAATCAATTAAAACTGTTCAATATATTAATCACAGAATTTTATTTTGTCAATTCAAAAGATACATTTATCTTTCAAACATCGTTTATAAGTCATTGAAATTGATCAAAGGGATGGCTCCCTCCTCAATCAACTTATTACAACCAGCCGAAAGGTTAACGTCGATTCTACCGGGAATGGCTAAAACATCCCGATTATTCTCCAAAGCTAAATCAGCAGTAATTAAAGAGCCACTACGTTTTTTTGCTTCGGTAACAACGACTTTTTGACTGAGACCAGCAATTATCCGGTTTCGTTGAGGAAAATGCCAAGGTTCGATTTTCGTCATTGGTGGATATTCGGTAATAACTAAACCCTTTTTCATAATTTCCGCCTGTAAGTGAAAATTCTCTTTAGGATAAGTCACATCCAAACCACTACCAATCACAGCAATCGTCTGTCCCTGATTCTTTAATGCGGTCTGATGAGCCCAAGAATCAACTCCCTTAGCTAAACCGCTCACAATAGTATAACGATTTACAAGTCGTGGGACAAGACCACTTATGCAACGAAAACTATAATCTGATGCTTGTCTAGCACCAACGATCGCGATGCATTCAGTTTTAAGTAAAGCAATATTCCCTTCAAAAAACAAGAGTGCGGGCGGATTATAAATCGTTCTTAACAATTCCGGATACTCAAAATCCAAATAATTTACAGCTTTTAACGAACCTGTTTTTTGCTTATCAAATAGGAAACGGAAACGTTGAAACTTATCTAAACCCCACTCCTGTTTTAATAAATTAAAGGATTCAGTTATTAGATTAGCACTATTTATAGATTTTTTTATAATTTTTAGCATTATTTGATTCGAAATCATTCCTGTTAAACGACACTTAATTAAAAAACCAGTTAATTCATTCATAATAAAAACATCACTCCCTTAACTTAAATTACGAAAGTGATGTTCCTATTTTAATATAATTTAGAAATTTTTCTAACGGGGGAAAAACTCAAACGATGAATCTTAGTGCGACCAAACTCATCTAAAGCTTTTAAGTGTTGTTTTGTACCATAACCATCATTATTTTCAAAACCAAACTCTGGATAGATTTTGCTATACATCGTCATTAACTTATCACGAGAAACTTTGGCAACAATACTAGCAGCACCGATACTTAACGACTTAGAATCACCCTTAATCAACTTTGTTTGAGGTATATCAACAGGAATCGTCATGGCATCAACTAAGATATGATCAGGCTTTAAATAGAGCTTATTAATTGAATCTCCCATTGTCAATTCTGTTGCATGATAAATATTTTCCTGATCAATTAATTGTGGACTACCCACTGCTACACTGATATCTATTGCTTGTGCACAAATTAACTTATACAGCTCATTACGTTTTGCAATCGACAATTTTTTAGAATCATCAACTTCATACAAAGTATTATCAGCTGGCAAAATAACAGCAGCCGTAACGACAGGACCTGCCAAAGGACCACGTCCCACTTCATCGACTCCCGCTACTGCTAACCCATGATCCCAAAATGGTTTTTCAAGAAATTCTTTTTTGTGAAATTTCTCAATCAATGCTTTTTGTTTCAATTGTCTCTTATAATATTGCTCTAATAATTTTTTAATCCCACTACGTTCATCTTGTGAAAATTCATTCAGTTGCTTTTCACTCACATCAGTTTGTTTCAGAATATCTTTTGCTTCAGCAATCGTATATTTACTCTTCATAAAACTCCCCAGGAATATCAAATGTAAGACGTCCCAATTTCAACTTTCTAACATCGTCGATAATTCTTCTGGAAGCTCGATCGTAGTCATCCTTATAACCAAATTTTTTCGTTAGATCCATTAAAACTTCTGGCGTTGTATGATTAAAAATATCCGACTTATCTAATTTGTAGCTTTCAAGCAATTGATCCATATAATGAGTTTCCATAAAATTAAGCGCATAAATGGCTACATCATCCGGTGCATAGATTTTATCTTTAATTGCACCAGACAAAGCTAATTTCATTCCTACTTTGGGATCATCGATCTTAGGCCACAAAATACCTGGAGTATCGAGTAAATCGATTCCAATATTAGTTTTTAGCCAGTTTTGATTCTTAGTTACACCGGGTTTATTGCCTGTAATAGCAACATTCTTCCCAACAAAACGGTTCAAAATAGTCGACTTACCGACATTAGGAATTCCTATGCACATTGCTTTGATTCGATAATTTTGCACACCATTACGTTCATAACGGTCAATCTTATCTGACAACTCTGAACGAATCAGACTCTTGATTTTACCTAGGCCCTTATTGTGCTTGGCATCTAGCTCAATTGATTTAGTACCTTCTTGTTCAAAGTTGAGTTTCCAGTCAGCCGTTACTTTTGGATCTGCCAAATCTGACTTATTAAGAATAATAATATGTTTTTTTTGATCAATTATTTGTTCCAAAACGGGGTTTCTGGATGAAAAAGGTAATCTTGCGTCAACGATTTCAAGTACGATATCGACTAATTTAAGCCGATCTTGGACTTGATTCTTCGCTTTGTTCATATGTCCTGGATACCACTGTAATGCCATTGTCTTCACCTATTTTCTATCTATTTCTTGATACTTTTGGTACACCTCATCAAAAATTGACATACTGGGTAAATAACCTGCATTCAATTCTAAATAGTCTGAAATCTTTTGATAATTCTCCTCATGCTTAGGAAAAGATTGATCGTGAAATGCATTATTTGCAAATTCTGCATCTGGTTCAACACTGTCCGCATTTCTCAGTGTCATCAAAAATTCATAAAAACTTCTTCGCATCTTTACTCCCTTCTATTGATTGTCGGTGATCTTTGTATTCATTACCTCAAATGATAATTTATCATGCTTCAAATCAATATTCTTTGCACGAATACCGTATCCTTCTTTGGTAGTAAATTTAGTAAATTTCAACAACATTGTCTTGTCTTTACCGTTAATGCTTACCCAATCAGGGGTCTTAAAACTATTCTTAATATAATTCATTACAAAGGAAATTGGCAACGATAAGTCCCCAATCTTCATTTCTTTAGCTTTTAAGAGTACATCCCCGTTAGTCTTAGCATATGGTTGCATCAAAATTGTGAAGTGGATTTTGGCACCCAAGAATTTAATTGCACCAGACAATTCAGCATCTTTTTTCAAAACTAATTGATATTCAGTTTTACCATTATTCAAAGTATTTTTTAAATAGTACTGGGCCATTTTATTGGCCTCACTCTTATTCATATTAACAGTAAAAACTTTATCATCATTATTGATCTTAGAACTAACTTGGTAGTTCTCCGACGGTGAACTTAAGACCTTAGTACCTAAATAACCAAAACCCACTACTAGAATTGCTACTAAAGCAATAAATGCATATTTCCAATAATTCTTATTCTTCATAATTATTTAAAAAGCCACTCCTTTTTCGTAACACTAACTTCATCGAACACTCTTTGAGTCATCATATCGTAACCAGTCCCATTGGGATGAAAATGATCTTTCTTATAAAGATAAGGGTTAGTTCCTGTCTTCTTAACTTTTTTATCAATAGTCTTATTTTGATATAGATTATTGATATCAATGAAATAGGTTTTATTAAATTCACTGGCTACTTTAGCAGATGCTTTATTCCAGTTAATGAATGCTATTTTAGCATTTTTTACATTCGATAAATAGATACTAAAAGGATTATAAATACCTATTAAATAAATTGGGGCTGAATCATTATAATTCCTTAAATCAGTCAATAATTGTTTTAATCTTTTATCAAATTTAACCTGTTCATCAGCAATATCACCTGCAGTTAGATCAATTCCTTTACGCTGCAATAAATGCATAAAGTCATTACCACCAACTGTCACGGTGATGATATCAGCTTTGGGTAAATCTTGGTGCATCTTTTTGTCAGATTTGATACGAGCCATAATCTGATTACTTGTATCACCGGAAACACCATAATTGTGTGACTGTGTAGGAACATTAAACTTTGTTTGCACTTTAGACTGTAAACGAGTTACATAGCCGCCACCTGCTTTAAAAGAATCTCCGACCCCTTGTGTCAGTGAATCTCCAACTGCAACAATACTAATTTGTTTCTTTTTAGGAATAACTTTTTTCTTTGGTTTTACTATTTTCTTGGTTGTTTTAGTTACTTGTGTAGTAGACTGTCCACTTTGCTTATTGTTAGTGAAATAATAGGCTCCACCGCCAACTACGATTAATATTAAAACTATGATTATAATCCAAATACTTTTCTTCTTCATTAATTAATCCATCTTTCAAAAAAAAGCTGATGCATTCATCAGCTTTTACTCTGTATAAAATTCAATTGCAAAGGCTCCAGAACCAGCATGTGTAGCAATAACTGGACTTGTTACTCTTATGAGTAGTGGCACATCAGGAATAATCTCTTCCAATTTGGCCTTTAACTCATTAACATAATCCATTTTATCAACATAAGAAATTCCTACAGCTTTAATATTCTTTAAACCTTTGATTTCTTCCATTACGTTATTCATATACTTTTCAATTGTCTTACGACCACGACCACGCTTAACAATATCTAGACTATTATTCTTCACTGTTAGAACCAAGTTAATATTCAATAAGGTTGAAAGCGTTCCGGCAAATCTGCTCAAACGACCTCCACGTAGAATATTTTCAATACTTGTTACACCCATGTAAAGATAAGTATGCGCACGAAGTTCGTCTAAAGCCTGTTTAATTTCCTCAACAGATTTACCTTCTTGGGCCATTTGAGCGGCTCTAATTACTTGGAAGCCTTGGGCACGGTCTGTAAATTCTGTATCAATAACTTCCATATTGCGATCAACCATATCTTCAACTTGTCTAGCTGCATTAATGGTACCACTAATAGACGGCGTCATAATCAAGGCTAAAATATCTGTATAGTCATCAGGAACCTTATCAATGACATCCATAAACGTTCCAATTGATGGTTGAGATGTCTTAGGCAAATCCTTTGAAGAATCCATTTCTTCAACGAATTTTTCTCGTGTGATATTAACGCCATCAACATAAGTTTTTTCATCAATGCTGATTGTCAAAGGAACGACACTAATATTATACTTTTCTATTTCCTCTGGTGTTAATTGTACCGATGAATCGGTAAGGATTTTTACTTTGCTCATTTTATCCCTCTTTCATAGGGTCTTGTTTCTTATTTCTTTTAATTATTATAACAAACTTAATAGGGTCTAATGATAAATAACTAATCATTTTACTAAAATAAATATGCCAAATCTTTATTAGTTATACAATACCATAATCATATGAAAAGCCCTGTGAGACGTTTATAATAATTATAGTAAACAGTCCAAATAATTGAGGTTTTAACATGACAAAAAAACACGACTTTTCTAGAACTTACTTGATCACAGATCAAGTCTTCAGTGCTGTCACTCATGGCATCGGTATAATTTTAGCAATTATTGGTGCCATATTCCTATTAATCAAAGGATTCCAACAGGGAAAACCTTTGAACATTACAGCCTATTTTATTTATGCATTCACATTATTCTTTTTATACCTTAGCTCAACGTTATTCCACAGTTTATACTTCACTAAAGCTAAAGGTGTTTTTCAGATATTTGACCACAGTTCAATCTTTTTGATGATTGCAGGTACCTATACGCCTTACTGTCTGATTGCTTTACATTCCACATTTGGAATCATTATCTTATCATTCATTTGGTTGTTAGCCATTGGTGGTATTCTCTACAAAATCTTTAATGTCGGTCGATTTAAGTACTTTGAAACATTACTCTATGTTCTTATGGGCTGGGCTATTATCGTCGCCATGAAACCACTCTATTACGCAATTGGTGGAACTGGTATTGCTCTATTAGTTGCTGGTGGTGTTGCTTTTACATTGGGAGCCTGTCTCTATTTAATAAAGAACATTAGATACATTCATGTAATTTGGCACATTTTTGTCATGATAGGCACGGCTTTGATGTACTTTTCAGTATACTTCTATGTAGTTTAAAGTTTGTCCCAAGTCTCGAAGGTATATGGGTAGATATTCTTATCATCCATTTGTCCTTCTTTTTTTTCGACTAATTTAAACTTACTATAGTCGATTGAACACATCTTAGTATCACCTGTAAACTCATGATCGATTTTAGTCAGATACAATCTATCAACATCATCTTGAAATAATTTAAAAATACCACTCCCACCGATAACCATAACTTCGTCGTCAGGTTGTATATATTTTTTCAAGTCGGCCTTATCATTAATAAGAATCACAGAGTCAGGCACTTGATAATCAGGATTTTTAGAAATAACAATATTTAATCTCTTAGGTAAAGGACCATTAGGAAAACTTTCAAAAGTCTTTCGTCCCATAACGATAGGATGGTTGACTGTCACATCTTTGAAATGGTGCAAATCATTAGGTAAAGACCATGGTAAGTGTCCCTTTTCACCGATGATATGATTCTTATCTTCAGCCCAAACAAAACTTATCATTTACATTTCCTCCTAAACAGCTACCGGTGCCTTGATGGCAGGTTGTGGATTATAGTCGTTCACGATTATATCTGAAGCCTCTATTTCAAAAATGCTTTTATCACTTTTAATCTCTAATTGTGGTCCCATAGTTGGTTTACGGCTAAGTTGTTCTTTAACTTGATCCAAATGATTCAAGTAAATGTGAGCATCACCCAATGTATGAATAAATTCTCCCACTTCTAATCCCGTCTCACGTGCAATTAAATGCGTCAAAAGTGCGTAACTTGCAATATTGAACGGTACCCCTAAGAAGAGGTCCCCACTTCTTTGGTAGAGTTGACAGGACAATTTATTTTCATTTACGTAAAATTGGAACAATGTATGACATGGTGGCAAAGCCATCGTAGGTACATCTTCAGGATTCCAGGCACTAACAATTAGTCGACGTGAATCAGGAGTCTTTTTAATTTGGTCAATTACATTGGCAATTTGATCAATAAAACCACCATCACGTTTTTGCCAATGACGCCACTGAGCCCCGTAAACATCCCCTAAATTACCGAATTTTTGAGCAAAGGTTGTATCAGTTAATATGGCTTGATCAAATTTATCTTTTTGAACCTTATACTCTTTGGCAAAATCAGTATCCACTAAACTGCGACGTCCGAAATCACTCATATCGGGTCCAGTATAATCAGCACTTTCAATATAGTTCTTAAAAGCCCATTCGTCCCAAATATGATTGTGATGCTCCAATAAGTACTTGATATTGGTATCACCATGCAAGAACCACAATAATTCACTCTTAATTAAACCAAAAGGAATTTTTTTAGTTGTCAAAATAGGAAATGACTCTTGTAAATTAAAGCGCATTTGATAAGCAAAGGTACTAATTGTTCCCGTTCCTGTACGATCACTTTTTTTGTGACCTTGATTCAAAACATATTGTAAAAGATCTAAATATTGTTGTTCGTTGTGCATTTTCTTCTCCTAGGCAAATTGACTTAAATATTCCCAACGTTCCATCAGTTTTTCTTCAGCTTGGTTCTTTTCATCAAGTTCTCTTTGATAATCCATTAGTTTTTCATAGCCATTATCTGGATTATTCAATTCATCTTGTAAAGCAGATATTTCAGAATCTAATTTGTCGATCTGAGGTTCTAGTTTTTCATACTCTTTTTGTTCTGCATAAGTCAATTTTTTCTTAGGCTCTGCTTTTTGTTCTTGTTCCGCTTTCTGTTTAGCCTCGACGTGCTTTTGTTCCTTAACTTCATGATGCTTAGCTTGCTTCTTAGCCGTCGCTCTTTGTAAGTAAGCCGAATAAGAATCATAACTTTCTTCAATTTGACCTTGACCTTCAAAAATCAACAGTTTGTCTGCAATTTTGTCCAAGAAATAGCGGTCATGAGATACTGCCAGAACAGTCCCTTTAAAACTACTTAAATAATCTTCCAGAATTGTTAAAGTCTCAATATCTAGATTATTAGTTGGCTCATCAAGTAAAAGTACATTTGGTTGATCCATCAAAATAGCTAGTAAGTATAAACGACGCTTTTCACCACCAGACAGTTCACGCACAAAAGCCCCCTGCATTTGATGATCAAATTTAAAAGTATCTAGCATTTGTGAAGCTGACATATGTTCTCCATCAGTATTCTTCACTCCTTGACCGATACTTTCCAAATATCTGATCACACGTTTATCAGGATCCATATCTCGAGTATGTTGCGTATAGTAACCAATCTTTACGGTTTGGCCAGTTTTAATTTCACCTGCATCAAGTGGAATTTGTTTAGCAATGGCATTTAAAAAAGTTGTTTTACCGGAACCATTCGAACCGGTTATTCCAATACGATCACCACGTGAAACTAAATAACTGAAATCGTTTAGAATAATGTGCTTAGCAAATTTTAAATTGGCATTTTTAATATCAAAAACATCATTACCTAAACGCTGTTGCGCAATATCAATCGACATTTCTTTTTGAACATCAGGTTTGTCTTGTAGATCTTCCTTCAAATTAGTAAAGCGATCTTTTCTAGCTTGTTGCTTTGTTCCACGGGCCTTAACACCAGCACGCATCCACTTCAATTCTTGTTTGTAAAGTTGTGTCTTGTGATGTTGTTCTGAAGCATAGATATCTTCATTATCGGCTTTTTGTTGAAGATATTTCTCATAGTTACCGTCGTACTCAGTTATATTACGATTTTCAATTTCAAAGATTCTTGTAGCAACCTCATTTAAGAAATAACGATCATGAGTTACAAACAAAACAGATCCTTTATACTTACTCAAATACGTCTGTAACCAGTCGATGGCTTCATAATCCAAATGGTTAGTCGGCTCATCAAGGATTAAAAGATCAGCTTCAGAAATTAAGGTCTGGGCTAAAGCTACACGTCTTTGCTGACCACCAGATAATTCTGAGATTTTCTTGTCTAATTCTGTAATACCCAGTTTATTCAAAATCGACTTAACATCTGATTCCATTTGCCAAGCCTCAGACGCGTTCATTTGCTCCTGCAACTTGAAGAACTCATTTTGGATTTTAGTATCAGTCGAATTGACATTGAATTTAGCCAAAGAATTTTCATATTGACGAATCAATTGGAACTTTTCGCCACTACCATTAAAAACAGCATCGATAACAGATGAATCATCATCCAAATCTGGTTGCTGCTTCAAGTAAGAAATTTTATAATCCTTAGGTTTATCAACCGTGATTGTATTCAAATCACTATTATTAACGATACCGTCCAAAAGTGTCGTCTTACCAGTACCATTTAGACCCAAAAGACCGATTCGGTCTCCTTCGTTAATTGTAAAAGTAACATCCTTAAAGAGTGTTCTTTCTCCAAAGGACTTTGATGCATTAGTTATATTTAAGGTTTTCAATTAATTTTCACCACTATAAATAAAAAATTCCTCTACCGATGTAGATAGAGGTATCAAACTTATCAATATTTATTATCACATGTCAGCCGCTGATTGTAAAACCTCTTAGTACTCTTTTAATTGATCCAACGCGTAGTATAGCTGCTGGACTCCGCCAAATCTGACTAAAATCTTTTCACGCTTTTCATCAAAATAAACTACGGCTCCAATTTGATCTTTCATACCATCTTCTTGATCAATAATTTTTACCATTGACCCTATTTTTAAATTCCCCATATTAATTCCTCTCAATAAAATACGGAACATAAGTCAAAATAAATCAACCAATGTCCCGTACATTTAATTATAGTTCTTCTTTATATAAATCATATACCGTATTTTCTGGATCAATTGAAATAAACAGGTTGCCACTCTTGCTTGAAATTGTTGAAGTTTGATAAGCATTGTCTAAGCCTTCAGCATCCTTTTGCTTGAATGGGAAGTAAATCTCCATTGGTTCCTTACCTTCATCATCTTCAAAAACAATGTCACATTTTTCGATATCCTGATACTTAATAATACGGTTGAACATACCATCTGCCAAGGCAGCTGTAGAAACATCAGTATCCTTAATGTAGTCAGCTGCAGGTAGAATTTCAATTCTAAAACGTTTACATGGGTGAATCTCTTGCATACGTCCACCTGCGATACGTCCATAACTTGTTGTTACACGAGAAATCCAAACATCACTCATTTCCCCATGATTAACTGTCCAAGTATCATCATTTCTGAAGTAGAATTTCAATTCTTTAAAAACATGCTTAGTCATATTACCACCCTTTCAATCATAAAATACTTACTGATTTCATAATAACACAGGGTTATTGATTACTTAACAAATAATGTCTTAATTCGTCAAAATTATTGTAAACGTTTCCTTCCACGACAGCACGCTCTATTTGCGACATTGATTTTCCAATAATTGGGCCTGGTTTTACATCTAAAATTTCACAAATATCTTTTCCTGTAATAGCCAAATCATGACTATTTTTAATAGAAATTTGTCCTACTTTTTGTTTTAGACCAGTGTAGTCAAATTCAATTTGAAGCATTTGACAGAGTTGAATTACTCGTTCAAAGTTATCTAAGCCAAAATTATAAATATTCCACAAATCATAATCTTGATTCTCAAATAAATGTAGCATATCCAAACTATTCACACTGGCCTCACGAACTTTGTTAGAAACCTTCCAATCACGTAAAAAACTGTTAAATTTGGGATGATTCATGTTTAAAGCATATCCAATTGCTGTCCAAGCAGCATCTTCATCAACAAAAGTGCCTTCAGCGTTTAATAGTTCAGCCAATTCTTCACGTTGATCTTTAAAACCAGGACAATACTCACTCAAATTTAATTTAAGAAAATCAGAAAAACCAGTTTTCCATGATTGACTCAATAATAATTTGACAAACTCTTCACGAATACGTTCAATCGCGATTTTAGACAGTAATGGTGCATTGTCAGCTATTGCTTGAGCCGTTTGGACTTCAATTTGAAAATCTAATTGAGCTTGGAATCTAACCGCACGCATCATTCTTAAAGCATCCTCATGGAATCTAGCCTCAGCACGACCAACTGCACGGATAATTTTCTTATCTAAGTCCTGTAAACCATCAAACTTGTCGATTACATTACCATTTAAATCAACCGCTAAAGCATTAATTGTAAAATCACGTCGCTTCAAATCATCAGCCAATGATCTCACAAAAGTCACTTTATCTGGACGACGATAATCCTGATAACCCGATTCTGTTCTAAAAGTGGTAATTTCATATGACGAATCGTTTAATAATACCGTAACAGTCCCGTGCTGAATCCCAGTATCAATCGTGCGTTTAAAAATTTTTTTAATTTCCTCTGGATAAGCACTTGTAGCAATATCGACATCGTGGATCGGTAATCCTAAAATATGGTCACGCACACTTCCCCCAACAAAATAAGCCTCAAATCCGGCTTGCTCGATTTCTTCTAATACTGGTAACGCCTGTTTAAAATCTTCAGGAAGTTGTTTGATTTGCATATTTTTACCTCACATAATCATAAAAGTCTTTATTTATTATATACCAATCATGAATGTTACTAAATAAAGACCTTATAATGCAGTTAAAATTCCAAAAATAACCTCACTAAGATTAATGTACATCCTAGTGAGGTTATTATTAATTTTTAAATTTGATCCAATAGATTATGCATTTCTTCATTATCAGGATCTTGTTTCAAGTACAGTTGGATAGCTGGCTTGAGAACATCATTATTACCCGTACTACGAAGGATTTCAATTAAATCGGATAAGTAATCCAAGTTATCCTTAAAATCGTCGAGAACTAGTAAAATATTCTCCTGAGCCTTCTTTACATCATCAGTTTCAAATTCTGACTTAGCTAGATTCCAAACTAATTTAGGATTGTTACTGATGTCACGGCCATTCAATAAATCAAGGTTACTCTTAAATTGACCTTTAGTTACGTAATAATCACTCAGTTTAATTACCAAAGGCAATGGATTTTCTACTGTTTTAATTCCTTTTTCAAGTATCTTGATTGCCCCTGTTGGATCTTCTGCAGTCCCAGCATCAAAAGCAATCTGATAAAGATTATCATCTAATTCATTCAGGTTCAGACCTAATTGTGCATACTTAAAGGCATCAGAATTTTTCTTAATATTTAAATAATCCTCAGCCAGAATTGAATATGCTGTCGGATAATCACGATTTGTCTCCAATAATTTTTCCAAAATACTGATGGATTTATTATAATTCTTAACTTGATTGTATAAAAAGCCCAATTGGAATTGAGCATCTTCATTTAATTCGATGGCATTCAAATCTTCATAAACATCAATAGCTTCCTCGTACTGACCATCCCCGGCAAGAGAACTAGCCTTACGTAGGACAATCGAAATACCAGAGTAATTCTTAATTCCCATATCCAGCAACATGTCATAATACGTCAAAGCTTTACTGAATTTGTTCTCGTCAAAGTAAACTTCGGCTAAAGCAAATTTGAAAACCTCTTCATCTGGAAACTCTCTGATACCACTTAATAGTTTTTGCTCACTAACTTCATACAAACCTTGGGATTGATATATATCGGCTGAAACCAGCAAATTTTCGGCATAAGCTGACGAATCAGGTGTGATTTGAGAAATATAGCTTAAAGCTTGATCAGTATCTCCATCAGACACAGAAATCTCAGCTAACCGAGACAAAATTTGCCCTTCAGTTGGATACATCGTTAATAAATGGTCATAGACAGTCTTGGCCTGGAAAGATAAACCACGGCTCATCAAAGTCTCCGCTAGTGAAAATTGAGTTTGGTCATCATCTTGAGCAATTGATTCTTGAATTAAAGCGTCGACTTTTGAAAAGTCACCATCATCAATTGTTTCTATAACTTCATCTGCTTTACTCAAATTGTTACCTCCATATTTTTGCGTAAAAAAAGACGGTCTAATGACCGCCCCTAATTTAAAAAAGAATTATTTAACTGAATCCTTCAAAGCCTTACCTGGCTTAAATGCAGGAACCTTGCTTGCAGGAATCTTAATTTCTTCGCCTGTTTGTGGGTTACGACCCTTACGAGCAGCACGTTGACGTACTTCGAAGTTACCAAAGCCGATCAATTGAACTTTGTTGCCTTCTGATAAGTTTTCTTGGATTGTTTCAAAGACTGCATCAACAGCTGAAGTTGCATCCTTCTTTGTCAAACCAGTTTTACTTGCTACACTATCGATAAGTTCAGCTTTATTTGCCATATGTAAAAATACCTCCGAAATTTGTAAAAAATTTAGAACACATGAACTATTTGAATGCGTTCATTATTCTATTTACAAAACTACCATAGGAATGTCGATGTGGCAAGCATTTAAGCCGTTTTTTACGATAATTTTCTTTAAATATAAATATATTTATAAAAGCGAGTAAAATAGCACCGTTTTAGGCCCTATTTACGTTTTCTAGGCAAAATCTTAATCGGTGTTCCTTCAAAGTCAAATGTGTCTCGTAATTGGTTTTTCAAGAAACGTTCGTATGAAAAATGCAACAATTCATTATCATTGACAAAGACAACGAACGTTGGTGGTTGAATAGCCACTTGTGTCATGTAGTAAATACGTAATCTCTTACCATTAACTAATGGTGTTGGTGCAATTGAAGTAGCACGCAACAATAGATCATTCAGAACAGCTGATTGAATTCGACGGTGACGGTTATCGAAGACACGTGTCACTAGTTCTGGAATTTGGTCTAAACGTTGTCCCTTAATTGCTGAGGTAAAGAGAATTGGTGCGTAAGACAAGTATTGGAACTCAGCTCTAATTTGGTTTTCAAAGTCCTGCATAGTATGGGTATCTTTCTTCAAAGCATCCCATTTATTGACAACGATGATAACACCTTTACCAGCATTATGAGCATAACCAGCTACACGTTTATCTTGTTCACGAATACCCTCTTCAGCGTTCAAAACAACACAAACAACATCAGACTTATCAATCGCACTCAACGCACGCAATACAGAGTATTTCTCTGTATTTTCATAGATCTTACCACGTTTTCTAATACCAGCAGTATCGATCATTGTAAAGTCTTTATCGAGCTTCTCATCATGATACTTAGTATCGACAGCATCACGTGTCGTTCCTTGCATATCGGAAACGATAACACGCTCATCGCCTAGAATAGCATTAACTAAAGATGACTTACCAACGTTCGGACGACCAATAAAACTAAACTTAATTGATTCATCTTCTACATCTTTATCGTCATTAGGAAATGCTTTTACGATTTCATCCAACAAATCACCTAAACCAGTCCCTTGAGAACCAGAAATAGGATTAGGGTCGCCAAAGCCTAGTGAGTAAAAGTCATAAATATTTTCACGTTGTTCTGGATTATCAGCTTTATTAACTGCTAAGACAATCGGTTTCTTAGTTCGATAAAGGATTTTGGCAACATCCTCATCTTCTTTAGTAACACCGTTTTGTCCATTAACAATAAAGACAATAACATCAGCTTCATCAATCGCAATTTCAGCTTGATTCTTGATTTGAACTGACATTTTTTCTCCACTCATTTCAATACCACCGGTATCAATTAAACGGAATTCTTTTCCAAGCCAACTAGCACGTGAATAAATACGATCTCTAGTTACACCTGGTGTATCTTCAACAATAGATAATCTTTCATTAATTATTCTATTGAAAATAGTAGATTTACCAACATTGGGGCGCCCTACTAACGCAACTACTGGAACAGACATAATCTGCCTCCCTACTTATGTTCATTAACAATTTCTGTAACTTTTTTAACAACTTCTTCAATGGTCATATCTGATGTATCAACTTCGATAGCGTCATCAGCCTTCTTCAATGGCGAAATCTCTCGATGTGAATCCTTGTAATCACGAGCAGCAATTTCATCTTGCAATTCTTTCAAAGGTGTATCGATGCCACGTTCAAGGTTTTCCTTATAACGTCTTTGCGCACGTACTTCTACACTAGCAATTAAGAAAATTTTTACTTCGGCATTAGGCAAAACAGTCGTTCCAATATCACGACCATCCATTACGATATTAATGTCGTTTGCCATGTCTCGTTGCATTTGAACTAATTCCGTTCTAACTTCCTTGATTGCTGAGACTTGAGAAACGTTATTAGTTATCTCTTCTGTTCGAATAGCATCTGAAACGTCCTCATCATCTAAGTAAACGTGTTGACCATCTTCCTTATTAAGAAAATGGATCTTATGTTCAGACATTAACTTCAAAATATTGAAAGTATCACCATACCCTACATTATTCTTTTTTGCAAGTAATGTTACTGTACGGTACATCGCACCAGTATCACAATAAACAAAATCTAAGTTTTTAGCAATTAATTTGGCAATAGTACTTTTACCAGCTGAAGCTGGTCCATCGATTGCAATTTGCATTTACTTTTCTCTCCTTAATAAAAGGGCCCAGACAAAATTGTCAGAGACCCTTAATTACTTATCTATTTTACTCTTAATGTTGTACCTGGTGTCAATGTACCAACATTACCATTCATACTCTTCAATTGAGCCGTTGTTAAATTGTTGTTGTAAGCAATTCTGAACCAGTTGTCACCGGCTTTAACTGTGTAATATGAAGTTCCACTATTGGCATTACTATTTGAAGTAGTGCTTGAAGTGTTAGAACCGTTGGAACTATCAGTACTATTTGATTGGTTAGCTTGTGATTGTGAATCCGAACTTGTTGTTGAATTAGCTGTATTGTTATCACTTGCTGTAGTATCACTACTATTTGAAGTAGTACTGTTGCCATCATTTGTAGCATTTGAGTTAGAACTATCATCATTCGTTGTAGCAGAGTTATTACTACTATTGTTGCTACTTGAAGAATTATTGCTGCTTGTTGACTTCTTAGTCGTTGTCTTCTTGGCAGCCTTTTTCTTAGGTGTAGCCTTTTTAGTAGATTTCTTCTTTTTCTTGGTTGACTTGTCTTTGTTCTCTACTGATTTAGCAGATTGGGTACTATCCAAGTCACCGCCACTGCTACCTTTAACAGCATTAATAACCACTGGTGTAAACATAATGATAATTAAAGCAATAACTAAAGTAACAACTAAAGTATGATTACCACGTTGTTTTTCTTTAGTTACAGCACGTGACACATGTCCGTCATCATCAGTATCAGTGTCAAAACTGTTTTCCCAAGGCTTACTACTCTTCTTGGAATCATCTTCCGCCTCATCATCAACTGAATCAGCTGGTTCAGATTGATCAGTTGCTTCAGATTCTACTGGTGCAGGTATTGGTGCTTCAGGAACAGACTGATCGTCTTCTGGTGCTGAGTCATAATTATTATCGTCATAATTTGGTTCCGGATTATTATCCTGTTTTGCTTCGCTTAAATGATCTTGGCTTTCTTCAGATTGAAGATGGTCTACAGATTCCTGATTCTCATTCATTGATGAGTCGTCAGTATTTTCTTCTACAGGTGCATCATTAGAAGTTTGATCGTCAGAAACCGCACTAGTAGGTGTAACCACATCACTTGTGCCATCACTAATTAGATGATATTTCTTCAAATCTTCGAGACTAACGGATCCTTCAAGTCCTTGTGTGGATTTAGGAACGCGAGAATCGCCAGACATATTGTTTTTATCCTTATCGGCCATTAAAAACCAACCTCCTAATTTCTATCTCTTAAAGCATATCATAAAAGTTTAAAATTTTTCTTTAAAGATTTATAAAATTCTGTTAGTTTCTCATTTTATTGAGAAATGCCCTTTGATACGTGGATAAACAATCATCGTAGCCGCTGAAATAATCAGTGCCTTGACAATATTAAATGGTACCACACCTGTTGCCACATATTCGGCCAAACTCATATTTAGTTTCATTCCGATCACATTCATGTAAAGGGGCATCACAACAAAGTAGTTCAATAACGACATGATAACCGTCATTACAACTGTTCCTGCTATCACTGCCATAACCTTTTTATCTTTCTTCCAGAAGTAATTGAAAGGTAATAATAAAGCAACCGAACCTACAAAAGCAGATCCGTTACCAATCAAACCAGCTACACCACTACCAGTGACAATTACGTGCACCATTGACTTTAGTAATGCAATCAAAACTCCACCTACGGGACCAAATGCAAAAGTTCCAATCAGCGTCACCACATCACTTAGATCAATCTTCAAGAAAGGTAACCAAAACAGAATTGGAAACTCGAAAAACATCAGAATTGTTCCCAGTGCTGCAAAAACAGCTACTCCTATTATTTCATGCATCTTATCTAAACTTTTCCCCATTAAAATCAACCTCTCCAATTGATTTCCAAAGAAAAAAGACCTATTTTGGGCACACCAAAACAGACCTTAACCTTCTGTTTTCTTTCATCTAGACTTTACTATCGGTATTGGAATCTAACCAATTCAACCAGCAATGCTGGGTCGCGGACTATACCGCCGGTCGGGAATTTCACCCTGCCCTGAAAACCAATTATTTAATTTTATACACTCAATATAGCAGAACGCCTGATATAAGGCAACTGTGGAGTTTTTAATCTTTAAAACCATTTAATCAAATTAACGATTATCTTGCTTCAATTGAGCAACTTCTTGTCTTGTCAAGTCACGGTACTTACCAGAAACTAAACCGTCTAGAGTTAAGAAACCATAGTTCTCACGAGCCAATTTCTCAACCTTATGACCAACAGCATCGAACATATTCTTAACTTGATGATTATGTCCTTCATGAATAGTTATCCTAACAATTGAAGAGTTTTTCTTCTTATCCTTAGACATAACTCTGACTTTCGCACGAGAAGTTGTGTAGTCCTTAAACTTAATTCCAGACTCCAACTTTTTGATCTCTTCAGTCTCTAAAATACCTTCGATTTTAGCAATATAAGTCTTATCTACATGGTAGCGAGGGTGCATCAAATGATTAGCAAATTCACCATCATTTGTTAATAGTAATAAACCTGAAGTATCGTAATCTAAACGACCAATTGGATAAACACGTTCCTGTACGTCTTCTTCCAATAAGTCAGTAACTACTTTTCTACCCTTATCATCCTTAACGGCTGAAATCACTCCACGAGGCTTATACATTAGAATGTAACGTTTCTTTTCTGTTTCTAGAGGCATCCCGTCAACTTCGACTTTATCGCTGTGATCAACTTTGATACCCATTTCTGTAACTACTTTGTTATTTACTTTAACATGACCCTTGGCAATCAATTCTTCTGATTTACGTCTAGAAGCTACCCCAGCATCAGCCATGAATTTTTGTAATCTAACTTTCTCCATTTATATCTCCTATATCGGAACTATCCTCAAAATTTTCTATTTTTGGTAATTCTTTTAAATTCTTGATTCCAAAATAATCGAAGAACTCATCAGTTACTACATAAAGATTAGGATGACCAGGAACATCTTTCTTCCCATTTTCTTTAATTAATTTTCTCATCAATAAAGTATTTAAGCTTCCAGAACTCTGCACTCCACGAATCTCATCGATTTCAATTCTAGTGATTGGTTGACGATAAGCTATAATCGACAAAACTTCGAGTGCTGCTTGACTCAACTTAGTAGCCAACCCAGTTTTAAAGTACTTGGTTAATAGTTCATTGAATTCATTTTTAGTAACCAATTTATAATTCGAATTAAATTCAACTAACTCGACCCCAGAATCGACGTCGGTCATTAATTTTACTTTTAACTCTTCAATATTCTGTCTTAAGGCTGCACTATCTATTTCTAAAAGTCCAGCGAGATCCTTTTCTTTAATACCTTGATCTCCGGCCACAAATAATAATGCCATTATTTTTGCTTGATACACATTAATTCCTCAATTCAATAAATAGTTCACTTTGGAAACCATCTTGACTAACTGAAACCAATTGTTTACTGGCTAATTCCAAGATGGCCATAAAGTCTGTAACTATTTCTTCGATATTATTATTTAATTTCAAAAGGGCTCTAAAAGTCATTTTTTTAGCCAATCTCAATTCGCCCATAATATTATTAGTTGCATCTTCAATCGATAGAGTCTCATTTTCGATGGTTTCAGTCTCTGGTTGATGATTCTTCTGAGCACGTAACAATTCAGAATACGTTGCTGCTAAATCATCCAGAACAACCGAACCAGGTTTTAAAAATTGATCTAATTGTTCTTTAGGTAAACTGACTTCCTTATCAAATTGTTGCTTTCTAACTTGTTCTTTTTCTTCAAAATAAGCTGCAACTCGTTTGTATGTTTGATAAGTCAAAAGTTGAGAAACTAATTCATCACGCGGATCTTCTTGAATTTCATCTTCGATTTCATCCGGTGCCTGCGGCAACAACATTTTACTTTTGATTGACATCAAAGTTGACGCCATAACCAAATAGTCTCCTGCAATGTCCAATTGTAAAACCTTCATACTTTTCAAATAATCAATATATTGCTGCGTAATTTGTGCAATCGGAATATCATAAATATCGACTTTTGATTCTTTAATCAAATGCAATAATAAATCAATTGGACCTTCAAAATCAGTTAAAACTAAATTCAATTTTTGCATTAGCTGTTTTCTTTTTCCTTCATATCTTTTTCTAACTTTTGTTTATTTTGACGCCACTGTTGAATTTGTTTACTCAAATTGAAATTCCCTAAAATTACTAAATTAGGAAATTTCTGTTGAATGTCATCAAAAATTTTAAAAACATTACTCTGTGAACGATATGAAGGATTCAATGAAACGTATTCGATAAAGACAGTATTATCCGAGAATGATAATGCCACAATACCTGAATAGTCTTCCATGTTGCTTTTCCAAAGATATAACTGACGGTTTTCATCTTCAGAATAAAGCTGTAATTCTTGCTCCAAATTGTTCAAATCCTTGAGGTCACTGATATAAGATAAAAAGCCCATAGCAATCTTCTTATTTTCATCACTATATTTACTAAGCATCCCTATCCCCCTATCTAAGCTCTTGGAAAGGCCTTATTATAGACCTGCTTCATTCTTGTTTGATTAACATGCGTATAAATCTGTGTCGTTGAAATATCAGAGTGTCCTAATAGTTCTTGGACAACTCGAAGATCAGCTCCATTTTCCAATAAGTTGGTGGCAAATGAGTGTCGTAAAGTATGCGGCGTAACGTCCTTTTTAATTCCAACTTGAGCAATATACTTTTTGATCATACGCCAAATTGATTGACGAGTTAATTTCTTACCACGAAAGTTCAAAAAGACTTCTTTTTGTTGACCGTATTTAGCCACCAAATCTTTTCTAGTTTCTGCAAAATATTTTTTCAACCACTCAATAGCCGTATCGCCAATTGGCAATAGCCGTTCCTTATTTCCCTTACCTAAGGTCTTGATCAATCCCAAGTCCAAATGCAAATCATCCATACTCAGATTGACTAATTCACTGACACGTAAACCAGTCGCGTACATCACCTCAAAAATAGTTCGATCCCTAATACCCAAGGGTGTGGAAACATCTGGCGACTCAATCAGCGAATTTACTTCATCCATCGACAATACTACTGGTAAGTGACTTCCCTTTTTGGGAGCATCTAGTTCATTCATCGGATTAGCGTGAATCTTATCAATAACTTCCATCCACTGATAGAAACGCCTCAACGAAGAAAACATCCGCATCTGTGAAGTTTTGGATTTATTTTCTTTATCTTGACTAACAAAAAATTGTGTGACAACAAAATGATCTTCTGGATAAAATGGTATTCGCTTCTTTTCCAAAAAACTACTGAATTCCAATAAATCCTGTTGATATGAAACAATTGTATTCTGTGACAGTCCTCGATCCAAACGAAGGTAATGAGCATAGTCGGCAATTGTATCAATCATCTTTTGATTCTTAATTGATAATTTCTCACTCATATTGTTACCTCTATTTGAGATAAGTGTAGCCATCTTTTTGTTCAATCTTCTTTTGTTTCATAAGATTTCCCAAAGCACGTTTAAAGCTACCCTTACTGATACCAAAGTATTCTTTAATATCATCAGGATCACTCTTATCGGTATAAGGCATTTTCTTATCACGAGAGTGTTCCAAAACAGCGACAATCATTTGAGCATCTGGAGTAATTTCCTCATAAGCACGAGGTCTCATTGATAGATTCAAACGACGGTGACTAGTACCAATGACACGAGCCTTAACATGTTGACCAATATGTAATGGTTGTGATTGTTCTTCTACATGAATGAAGCCAATGTAATAACTTTCCGTCATAACAAAGGCACCACTCTCTCTAATGGCGATAATTGTACCCTCCTCATCCTTGTTCTTAACATCAGCACCAGGACTACGAGCAATTTGCGTATAAAGTTCAATATCGGCTAATTTACCCCAAAGTCTTCCCTTGTGATCAATATCCAATTTGACCATTAAACTATCGCCCTTTTTAGGCCATTCAGAATGTTCAAAAGGTAAATCATCTAAAGAAACAACGATATCTTTATCGTCTAAACCAATATTAACGAACACACCCAAGTCGGTTCTAACTTCAGTTACTTCAGCAAAGTCCCAAATGCCTTGTACAACGAAGGGCATTACTGTCGTCATTTTATTTTTGTGAGCCTGATTCTCATAGAGAAAACCATTGATCTCATCACCCAATTCAGGGATCTCTGTTAATTCATTTAAGTCTAAAGCGAACGTCTTACCGTCGATTTGAACGAAAGCTTCATCTTTATTTAAATCAGTCACAGTACCCGTCAATACTTGACCATACATTTCTGTTATATCCATATTCACCATACTCTTTATTTTAATTTTCTTTGCTATTACATTTTACCAGTTTACGTTACATAATACTTTTAAGATTTTAATATTTTCATAAATTAATTTCTCTTTTTAAAAATCGTACTATCTTGTGATGAGATCGATTTTATTTTCACGATAAAAACTTATAAAATATAGCTCTTTAATAACAATTTTTTTAAAACCTAATTGAATTATTTTAAATATTGTGAAATAATTTCTTATTTAGTAAGCGTTTTCAAAAATGTTTTATTTTATGGAAGGGGGTTTCTTGTTATGAAAATTAAAGCTGCTGTTGTTGATAAAGTAAATGATCCATTTGTTATTAAAGATGACGTTGAATTGGCCGATCTTGAGGACGACGGTCTACAAGTTAAAGTTGTTGCATCTGGCATTTGTCACTCTGATGAAGCCTTACGTAAAGGTGATGCCGCATTTAGTTTCCCAGTAATTTTAGGACATGAAGGTTCTGGAATTGTTGAAAAAGTCGGTAAAAACGTTAAGAACTTCAAGCCTGGTGATCACATTATTATGTCCTTCTACTCCTGTGGTGAGTGTGACAATTGTTTAAAGGGCAAACCAACACAATGTCGCAATTATGCTAAATCAAATCTTTCAGGAACACGTCCTGATGGCACTGATCACTTCACTGAAGATGGTCATCACGTTAGTGATATGTTTAATCAATCTTCATTCACAACTCATACAGTAATCTCACAGAGAAATGCTGTTAAGGTTCCTAATGACCTTGACTTAAGAAAATTAGGACCTCTTGGCTGTGGCTACGTAACTGGTAGTGGTACAGTCTTCAATACCCTTCAACCAAAACCCGGTGATACAATTGCTGTCTTTGGTACAGGTGCCGTTGGACTGGCTGCAATGATGGCTGGTAAAATCTCAGGTTGTGTCAAAGTTATCGCTGTAGACATTGTTGATTCACGTTTGGAACTAGCTAAAAAGATGGGTGCTACTGATACCGTTAATAGCAAAAATGAAGATGCTGTTGAAGCCATCAAGAAAATCACTAATGGTTTAGGTGTCGACTGGGCCGTTGATACAACCGGTGTTGAAAAAGTTATGAAAGATTCAATCGCTGCTTTAACACAAGGTGGTACAACTGCAACTATTGCCGTTACTCCACATAACATCACTTTGAGTACTTGGAATAATCTCTGTGTTGACGATAAGAAGATTGTCGGTGTCAATATGGGTGATTCAATTCCTCAAATTGATATCCCTCGTCTAATTGAATTCTACAAGATGGGTGTCTTCCCATTTGATTTAACTGAAAAATTCTATGATTTTGATCAAATTAACGAAGCTGATGCTGATTCAATTAGTGGTAAGACAATCAAACCTGTTTTAGTTATTGATAAAGATTATAAACCTGAAGCATAATAGTTCTTTAAAATCTCCGGTCCACTTTTTTAGGGTTGGAGATTTTTTTGATGTTTATGTTTTCGTAAAACATTTAATAATACAAAAAACATGACATTTGTCATATAAATTAATGACATTGCTTACTATTGCTGTACAGCCAATTCTCTTAAAATAAAGTTATTCAATTAAGAGATGAGGTTAATCATATGACTATTTTAGAAATTCAACATATAAACAAATCCTTTGGCAAAAAAGTTATTTTAAAAGATATCAATCTTCAAATTGAATCATCATCCATCATTGCCTTAGTTGGTGCAAATGGTGCCGGAAAGACTACTTTAATCAATATTATTTTAAATCTAATTCCTCAAACCTCTGGTCAGATTAAATTTCTAACTAATGAAAATTGGAAACAAATTACCGGTGTTATGATGCAAGATAATATCGTATTGCATCGAATTACTGTTAAAGAAATTATTAGCCTAACCCGTAGTTATTTCGACAAACCACTTTCATACGAAGAACTCCTGAACATCTCTGGTCTAAATAATCATCAAAACAATCTAATGACTGGACTTTCCGGTGGTCAAAGGCGTCGATTGGCTTTTGCATTAGCATTAGCTGGTAATCCTGAAATACTTTTCCTTGATGAACCTACGGTCGGCATGGATAGCAACGCCCGAAATGAATTTTGGCAAGAAATTGATCGATTGAAAAAATCTGGTAAAACAATTTTTGTTACTAGCCATTACTTAGAAGAATTAGAAAACATTGCAGACCGATTCTTAATTTTACAGAACTCAACTATTGCCTTCGACGGTACAATCAAACAACTTCGTAGTCGTGAAGGCCAAAGTTTGGTTGAATTCGACAGTGAATTGAATCAAATTGACTTCGAAAATTTAGCAAATGTAATCTCAATCAATCTGATTGGACATCATTTTCAAATTATTACTAACGATGTTAATCAATTAATCACTGAACTAACACCTTACTTAAAAGCAATTGACAATTTACAAGTAAAACAAAGTACTTTGGACACGCTATTACTTAACTACAAGGAGAATAATCATGAATAAATTTATCTTTCAAACTAAAATCAACTTCAAACGTATAGTCCTCAGAAATAAAGCCTTCTTTTTCTTTGATATGTTACTACCAATCGTTTTTTATATCCTGTATACTAAAATTCTCGTAAGTAATGTGCCTGTTAGCTATCTCAAAGTTTGGAATAAAGACTATTTAGTTAGTATGATGATTTATGCCTGTATGTTAGGTGGGATTATCACTACAGCAAATACACTCTTAG
Organism: Companilactobacillus paralimentarius DSM 13238 = JCM 10415; assembly: GCF_001434985.1. GTDB lineage: Bacteria > Bacillota > Bacilli > Lactobacillales > Lactobacillaceae > Companilactobacillus > Companilactobacillus paralimentarius. The sequence continues at coordinate 66,320 of NZ_AZES01000018.1, forward strand.
AAGACCAAATGTCTAATTTCAAATTATTTGTCATGCTAAGTCCCCTTTCAAATTTTCAATACTATGGGTCCATGTCAATTGTTCTTATCACTTTGAATCTAGTATCCTCTATTGCACTTACTACAGTAGCAATGATCGTTAATCATGTCAGTATCTCAATCGGACTACTATTTGAATTAATTTCAATCAATCTTCTAGGTACCATATTATTAATTCTAATTGGTGTACTAATTTCATTTGCTAGAAAACCTAATACTGTTAATTTATTAACAAACTTGGTAGTATTTCCTTTGGCAATTCTAAGTGGATTATGGTGGCCCATTAATATCATGCCTACTTGGTTACAAAACATTGGTAAAGTAATGCCCACTTATCAATTATCCGTTATTGATAAAAATATTCTACATCAGACGACTCAACATATTGGTCCTTTTATTAATCTGTTGATTTGGTCCTTCATTATTTTCTTGATTCTATTTACAGTAAACAAAATTCAAAAAGAAAAAGGACTTGTTACGCAATGAAGAACTTCATACAGAGACAAATTTTATTCCCAAAAAGACTGGGCTTTATGCCCTACTTTTGGGTTTTTTCATTATTTCTTATGATAGCCCAGCTTTTGGCTCATGAGCCACATTTTAATTGGTGGCATTTAATTTTAATGATCATCTTTCTCAAATTTTATCGTGATGGCTACTGGATTAATCCCTATCTGTGGCTAGATCTTCTCGTACAATTGTCTATTGCCGTCTATTTTGTCATTTTATTTCCTGATGGTGGCGGTACGTTCTTCATTTACACTGCATGGGAAATTGGTTCATTACCGCTAAAATCTAAAAAATTCTTTCAATATTATGCTATGTTTCTAATAATTTCGCTAAGCTGCATTACATCATTCGTACTTTTTAGTCCAGTGATGAATAGTTATGGATTCATAGGTGTAATTATTACTTTAACTTTTACAATAGGTTCACCTCTTGCAGCCAGATCATTGGCCAACACTTATCGCCGTAACTATCAAACTAAGAAAAACAACAAACGTCTGGAATCCATTATTAAACAGAACGAACGTGACAGAATTGCCAAAGACTTACACGATAACATTGGTCAATCCTTTTCCATCATTACCCTCAAGGCTGAACTTGCTTCTAAATTAATCGATAAAGATCCTACAAAGGCTCAACAGCAGTTGCAAGATATTTCTAAAACCTCTCGTGAGGATTTGAATTTAGTTCGTAAAATAGTTGCCGATCTCAACGGAAAAACTATTGCCAGTGCCATGATTGAGGAAGAAAATAATTTACATGTTGCTGACATAAGGCAACATTCGGTCAACGAAGAAATATCAGCTGATTGGCCGAAAGCGGTTCAACACGTCTTATCTGCCATCATTAAAGAAGCTACTACAAATGTCATTCGGTACAGCAAAGCTAATATGATGAACCTCATCTTTGAGGAAGATCAAAACAACTACTTACTAAGAATTCAAGATGATGGAATAGGTTTCCAAAAGTCGAATAATCGTCAAACATTTGGTTTAACTGGCATGAAAACGCGTCTTAATAAAATTGATGGTAAAATTGAAATAGAATCCAAACACGGCGTGTTGATAAAAATATCTGTTCCAAAAGAGGAGTAATTATGACATCCATTTATATCGCTGAAGATCAAGAAATGCTTAACTCAGCTCTTTCCGCGATTCTTAATTTAGAAGATGATTTTACCGTTATCGGAAATGCGACCGAGGGACAAACAGCCCTTAAAGAAATAATTTCCTTAAAACCAGACGTAGCAATTCTAGATATTGAGATGCCTCAAATGACTGGTTTAGAGGTTGCTAAGGAACTTCGTTTAACAAAGCAGGATTTAAAAATCGTTATTCTTACAACCTTTGCTCGCAAAATCTATTTTGAACTGGCCGTAGCTGCTCAAGTGAATGCATATTTATTAAAAGATGGCCCTACCGATAAGCTAGTTGATACAATTCATAAGATTTTAGATGGTCAAACTATTTACGATTCAAATTTGGTCTCAACTATTTTAACAGCAGTCAAGAATCCCTTAACCCCTCAGGAATTGAAAATTATGAAGGAATTTTCTCAGGGAAAATCAACCCAAGAAATTGCCGACAGTGTTTTTCTCTCCAATGGAACAGTCAGAAATTACATTTCTTCCATTCTCAGTAAAACTGGTACCCACTCTCGGATTGAAGCTTTAAATATTGCTAAAAAGAACAATTGGATTGAATAGATTTAATTGTTCTTTATTTAGGGTTACATAACATTTTTACTCCGAAGCTAATATAAAAAAGTGATTCCTACTCAACTCTGGTTAAAGTGTGAATGTGTTTAATACGTAATTTTGTAAAGTAAAAACGACCTCTATTAAGAAATTCAAGTAAAGGATCTATCTTGAATACTTAATGGAAGTCGTTCTTTTGATTTAAAGCTTCTATATTCGTAGATTTAAAACACCAGATAATACTAGAACTAAGGACCAAGCGGTGGTAAAAATTTGTAGGCCTCATAGCTTGAAGTCGTATCCACCACGTTCCAGTGGACCATAGTTTTTTTGTGGACAACAGCATATTTCAAATATATTAGTTGGTATTAGTTACAACCAAGTTTAAAAAACCTTATCTTTTAATTTATTCTGGATTTTCAATTTCTGAACTATGAGCATTTTTTTGCAATCTTTGCAATAAAACAGCCGCAATACCTCTCACCTGCTTATCACCATCGCGTTGCGACAGACGATAACCTACAAAATATGGTGAAACTACATATCTAGCTTCAATTTTGCAAATGATCTTTTGTCCAATTTTATAGAAAAACAAATTGTAAGAGTCAAACTTACCACCATAAAGGTCATCCAAAACATATTTAACTGTTACACGTGTGAATTCAGCTAAATCATCAATGTATTTAGGATTATTGATAACTACATTGAATTCTACAAATCCCATGATTGGTTTTTCCGAAACATTAACATTAATGTGTTTTGAATTAAATACATTCATTCCAGTAAAATTTTCAGCTTCGATATGCTTATAACCATCAACTTTATCTAAACCTATCACTTGAAAATGTGGATGACGTAATGAGCCACCCGACATGGGGCCAAAATTCTTATACAACAAAACACTCTTGTATTTCTCACTCTGAATCATTTCATTCCAACAGTGATAAACAAATTCAAAAACTTCTCGATTCTTAGCAATTGAATAATTAGAAATATCACCATAATGATCACTTGATTCAATTAATACCGTCTGATTAGTATCCTTAAGAGTCTTAAATTTGTTTTCTAACCAAATCATATCACCCTTTTGTTCAATTATATTAGTTAAGTTTTCTCTATCACAGAAAGGACAATAATCCCTCTTCTTTTTAATATCTCGAGGCTTTCCTTTCGCCTGTTCGATCTCAAATACTAAAACATCTTTATTTGACAATTTTTCACCTCAGTATCTCTATTAATATGATATTACCGCAAACACAAAAAAACTGAAAGAAACTCGTCAGTTTCTTTCAGTCAATTTATGTTTTAAAACGTGTTTACTTCATTTAAAAATTAAAGTGAACGTGAAGCACCCTTGTATACAACACCACGTCTTGAATCAACAGTAACAGTGTCACCATCTTTAACAAGTGATGTAGCATTCTTAGCACCAACAACAACTGGTAGACCCATAGCAATACCAACAACGGCTGCATGTGATGTCAAACCACCGTTTTCAACAACAACGGCACTAGCTTTTTCAAGAGCTGGTAGGTAATCCTTGTCTGTCATCTTTGTAACAAGAATGTCGCCTTCGTTAACCTTCTTGTTAGCTTCTTCAGCTGAGTTAGCAACTACAACATTACCAACAACTGATTCTTCACCAACACCTTGGCCTTTAACCAATGTTGATCCAATTAGTTGAACCTTCATTAAGTTAGTTGTACCACTTTCACCAACAGGAACACCGGCAACAACAAGAATCAAGTCACCTTCCTTAGCAAAGCCAAGTTCTTGAGCTTTCTTAGCAGCTAAGTCAAACATTTCATCAGTGTTTTCTGGCTTGTCAACAACAACTGGATCAACACCCCAGTTAACTGTCAAACCACGTTGTGTAGTTTCATCAAATGTTAGAGCTAGGATGTCAGCACTTGGACGGTATTTAGAAATCATACGTGCAGTGTAACCTGACTTAGTAGCTGTAACGATTGTATTGATGTTTAGTTCTTCAGCAGTTCTAACAACTGATTCACCGATTGATTCTGTAACGTTTGAACCCTTGTAATCTTCGAAACGTTGGATTGCAAGTGAGTTATTCTTGTCTAATTGTTGTTCTGTACGTTCGTCGATACGAGCCATAGCAGCAACAGCTTCAACAGGGTAGTCACCATTAGCACTTTCACCTGAAAGCATTGTAGCATCTGTACCATCAAGAACAGAGTTAGCAACATCAGTAACTTCAGCACGTGTAGGACGTGGGTTTTCTTGCATTGAATCAAGCATTTGTGTAGCTGTGATAACTGGTTTGCCAAGAGCATTACACTTCTTGATCAAAGCCTTTTGAACGAATGGTACGTTTTCAAATGGAATTTCAACACCCATATCACCACGGGCAACCATCAAACCATCTGAAACTTTAAGGATAGAATCGATATTATCGATACCTTCTTGTGATTCGATCTTAGGGAAGATTTGTACGTATTCACAGTGTTTTTCTTCAAGGATTGCACGAATATCTAGGACATCTTGAGCTTTACGAACGAATGAAGCTGAGATGAAGTTAATACCTTGTTCCAAACCAAAACGAATATCATCTGAATCTTTTTCTGTGATACCTGGTAGACGAACTTCAACACCAGGAGCATTGATACTCTTTCTTGAACCGATCATACCGTCATTTTGAACAACAGTAACCAATTCACGGTTCTTGTCATCTTTTTCAGTAATCTTCAAGTCAACAAGACCATCATCGATCAATACGTGACCACCAACATGTGTATCATCATATAGACCAGGATATGTAGAAGCAATCTTTTCTGGAGTACCTGTTAATGAGTCATCCATTGAGATACGGATTGTTTGACCAATCTTAGCTTCAAACTTGTTACCTTCTTGAACAGTAGTACGGATTTCAGCACCTTTAGTATCAAGAACGATACCTACAGTTTTACCTGTAATCTTTTCAGCTTCGTGTACCATTTCCATACGAGCTTTATGTTCTGGGTGATCACCATGTGAGAAGTTGAAACGGAAGATGTTAGCTCCGGCTTCAATCAACTTAACGATTGTGTCAACATCGTTACTGGCAGGTCCAAGTGTACTTACAATTTTAGTTCTTTTCATCGAGAATCCCCTTTTCTTGTTTTCATCGTTTATTGTAACAAATTAAAACGTTATATGCTTAAATTATCTGCTTAAAGATTCATTTAAGTCATATAGTGATAAATCAGGTTTGTGCTTGCTATCGAACAAATCAAGAATGTCATGAGAAGTAATCTTGTTGTTTTCGATACCAACAGCAAGACCACCCTTGCCGTCAAGAAGCAAATCAACAGCATAAGCACCCATCTTACTTGCTAAGACACGATCCTTAACTGTTGGTGAACCACCACGTTGTACATGTCCTAAAACAGTAGCACGTGAATCAAAATCACCATATTTATCTAATTCCTTCTTGAAGTCATCAGCATGCATAACACCTTCGGCCAAAACAATAATCATGTTCTTGTTACCGTTTTGACGGCCTTCTTTAACTTCTTCAGCAATTTCCTTGATGTCAAAATCACGTTCTGGAACGATAATCTTTTGAGCACCACCGGCAACACCAGCCCAAAGAGCCACGTCACCAGCACCTCTACCCATTACTTCAACAATAAATGTTCTTTCATGGGAGCTAGCAGTATCATGCAACTTATCAATGGCATCAACAGCAGTAGATACAGCTGTATCAAAACCAATTGTAAAGTCAGTAAATGGAATATCATTATCAATTGTTCCTGGTAGACCAATTGCGTTGTAACCATGCTCTGTTAAACGCAATGCACCATGGTAAGAACCATCTCCACCAATAACAACTAATGCATCAATTCCAAATTTCTTTAATTGCTCAATACCCTTGAGTTGACCTTCTACGTTAGCAAATTCAGGATATCTTGCAGAATACAAGAATGTACCACCACGTTGAATACGGTCAGATACGTCTTCGCTTGTTAGTGGGAAAATATCACCAGCAACCAAACCAGCATATCCATAATTGATACCAAACACTTCAAGCCCTTTATCAATGGCTCTACGTGTGACTGCTCTAATAGCAGCGTTCATACCAGGGGCATCTCCACCACTGGTTAAAATACCAATACGCTTCATTTGTTCACACTCCAAAATTATTTGTTTCTAAAACAAAACCTAATCAAATATAACATTTTTATAGGTTACTTTGTAGAGCTGAAAACGTTTTTTAAGCAAATTTGTTAGTCTTTTTTTAAGAAAACACTCTTTTCGCCTAAGAAATCTTTCAATTGACTCTGCACATTATTATTAAAGCTTATCCAACGATTAGATTTCAATAGTAATGCTTGCTTCTTCTTTTCCCGATAAATAATGACTGGCATTTTTCCAGGATAATGTTCGATCAAACGATATAATTTCTCCAAATTATCAGGTGTATCAAGGCTTTTTGTAACCCGAAGATAAAGTTTTTCACTTGGTAATTGAACCGTATATTGTTTAGGATCACTTAGTCGATCAGCGATAAACTCTAAGTCACCTCGTTGACCTACATTACTGTGACCATCGAACAAGAAAATTTTACCATCTAATTCCATATTTTCAATCCTTTGAAAAACTTTAGGAAAAATTGTTACTGAGATGCTACCGGACTCGTCCTCAATTGTCATAAAGCACATTCTTTGACCTTTTTTAGTTCGAATAACTCGTAAATTTTTAATTAATCCCAAAATTTTTACAGAAATATTTTGAATCATTTTCAGTTCAGATATTTTTTTTGTGGAAATATTTAATAACTTACTACGGTATCGCTCAACTGGATGTCCTGAAACATAAACACCCAAATATTCTTTTTCCTGGTTCAATCTTTCCGTCAAGGTAAAATCATCGACTTCATGTTTTTTGGGATCCAAGACATCGAACAATGACAGATTACTACCTGCCAATTGAATGCTTTCAATTAAATCTCGAAAATCATATAGTAATTCCTTGCGATTCTTATTGAATGAATCAAAAGCCCCTGCTAAGATCAAAGGTTCCAAATAATCATTCTTGACGAATCTCGGATCTATTCGTTGTAAAAAATTTAAAGCGCTCGTAAACGGCCCATTCTTTTCTCTTTGTTCAACAATTGACTGAGCCAAATCACGACGCATTCCTTTGACGCTTAATAGACCGAACCGAATCGCTTTATTAGTCGAACTAAACTCATAGGAGCTCTGATTGATGTCAACATTTAAAATTTTAATTTGTTGATCTTTGGCATCCTGCACATAGGTCGAAACTTTATTCTCATTATTTAAATTAGAATTCAGCAAACAAGCAAAAAAAGCATCTGCAAAGTGAACCTTGATATAGGCTAACCAAAAAGCAATCATTGAATAAGCAACCGCATGTGATTTATTAAAACCGTAGTTACCAAACTTCTCAATATATTGATAAACCTTTTCAGCTGACTCTTTGCTGTGCCCTTGACCAATAGCACCGTTAATAAATTTTTGTCGGTTCTCTTCAATTAACTTCTCATTCTTTTTACTAATAGCTCGACGCAAGATATCCGCATCTGCCAGCGAGAAATTAGCCATTTGTGACGATGCTTGCATAACTTGCTCTTGATACACCAAAATACCATAAGTTGGTCGCAATAAATCTTCCAAAGATTTATCTGGATAAGTTACTGGTTCTTGACCATGCTTTCTTGCAATGAATGTAGCAATGTTTTGCATCGGACCTGGACGATACAGTGCATTAGTTGCCACAATATCATCAAAACTAGTCGGTACAAGCCTTCTTAAGACACTTCTAATACCATCTGATTCAAACTGGAAAACTCCGTCAGTAGCGCCTCTTTGGAATAATTTTAATGTTTTAGGATCATTTAACGGTATCTTCTCTGGAATAAATTCTCGACCATAATCGCGTGAAATTATTTGAATGGCTTTATCTAGAATGGTCAAATTCTTTAAGCCTAAGAAATCCATCTTCAACAATCCAACACTTTCAACGTTATTCTTAGTCTGCTGGGTTAAATTGATACCATCGTCTTCTAGTTGAACGGCCACAATATCGGTCATCTTTTTCTTACTTAAAACGATTCCTGCAGCATGCTTGGAATAATGACGTGGAATACCTTCGATTCGTTTAGCCACTTGATAGATCAACTCATTTTCACGTGAATTATTGACCAAGTTTCTCAAAGCACTGGATTCATCAAAAGATTCTTGCAAAGTTATATTTAATTTTTTAGGAATGGCATTCGACCACTGTGACATTTGAAATTGTGTTTGACTAAAAGTCCTAGCAATATCACGTAACGCCATCTTAGCAGCCAAAGTTCCAAATGTGATGATCTGTGCCATATGGTCGGAACCATACTTGTCATGCATATACATAACCATCTCATCACGTCGATTATCTGGTAAATCCAAATCGATATCCGGCATATTCACTCGTTGAGGATTCAAAAATCGTTCAAAAAGCAAATCATACTTAATTGGATCAACTTGAGTAATTCCCAAACAATACGAGACTAACGAACCTGCTGCCGAACCACGTCCAGGTCCTGTTTTAATTCCAACTTCATGGGCATGTTTAATAACATCCCAAACAATCAAGAAGTAATCGGAAAAGCCCATTTTATCAATGACACCAAGTTCATAATCTAATCTTTGAACATATTCTTTAGGAATCTGGCCTACTAGACGTTTATTCAAACCTCTTTGTGTCAATTCCGTTAGGAATTGTATTGAAGACTTTCCATCAGGCGTTTCAAATTCAGGTAATTCTGTCTCTTTAAATTCAATCTCAACATTACACTGATCAGCAATATAACCGGTATTTTCTACCGCATCTGTCATATCAACTTCCGAAAAATCAGACATAAAATCAGTTGCTGGACGTAAATAATGATCTCCAGTTTCCACAACTTGCTCCAAATTGTCGAAATGCTGCCCTGTACGCAAATAATTGACTACCTGGTAAGCTAGATGGTCGTCAGCTTTAATATAGCGTACATCGCCTAAGGCTGCCATTTTAAGGCCATTCAATTTAGATACATCTTTAATAACTCGGACATTATCAAGCTGCTCAGAATAAATTCCTACTCCCAAATAAAGTGCTTCTTTATCAATTAATTCCAATAACTTTTGGATATAATCTCTTTTATCGTCGATTGCAATAATTTCTGCACCACTTGCCGGAGTAATCACAAAAACGTCCTTCAGGTATAACTCTAAAGTTATTAAATCCAATGACTCTTTAGCCGACATGACCATTGAAGAGATTTTAATAAGATTTTGATAGCCACTATTATTTCTTGCCAACAGAATCAGAGGATAACTATTTTGGTTATCAATCAACCCCTGCGTTTCAACTGTTAAGCCAATAATAGGTTTGATACCGGCTTTACGAGCATATTTATAAAAATCTATCGAACCATATAAATTATTAATATCTGTTAAAGCAATAGCTTTATAACCTAGTTTCTTAGCTTGATCGACTATTTCGGTCAATTTGGCCGGACTATGTAATAAACTATAACTACTAATGACTTGTAATTGGGCTTGCAATTTACCGCCCCCTTTGTTTAAAATTATATCAAAATCAAGCAGAAGTTTATTGGGTAAAAATCCATTTTGTGCTAAACTACTTGAGAAAGTGAGATGGAAGAAATGAGATATATTGCTGTAATTTTCTGGTCAATCATGTTGGGACAAGTTGCCGGTTTTATAGGTGGTGCCCTAAACCAACAAACTTACAATACAAATTATTCTATCATTGTTAGTATAGTATTCGCTGTCATCTTCAGTGTAATTCCATTGATGCTCGACAGTTCTGTTAAGGAAACAAAGACCGAAAAAAATGCTTAATTCAGTTTAAGCGTTTTTTTGTGCTTTTAAAACTTCTAAAATGTAACTAAAAAACTTCAACTCAATTTTCAGAGTTGAAGTTTTTATTTTATAAGTAAATTAATACTTAGTAATGTACATATAGAAATCTTTAGTCGTCAAATTAATATTATAATTAATTCCCTTAGAAGTGATTGGATTCATTGAAGTTTTAGTAGAATTCTTATCAGCATTTTTAGTTTGCTTAGCAAAATCCTTTAAAACTTTTTTACCATCAGCTCCCAATAACTTGGAAACAATCATCAAATCTGTAGCGAAGTTCTTTTGGCCAGTCTTAGATTTAAGATCTTTATAAGAGAACTTTGTTGCAATTCCCATTAATTGGTTATTTTGAACGTTGTAATACCACTTCGTTCCATCATTCTTCTTATGCGTAATAATTCCATTTTTAGAAATTAATTGCAATTGATCATTTTGTTGTCCTAATGATAGCAATGTATAATTATACGACTGCGCAAAAGTCAAGTAATCTTCAAGTGCCTTAGCTTTTTTCACTTTAACTAACTTAGTCTCTGTCTTATTACCATTATTACCATTAACAGCTTTGATTCTTACATTCTGATCACTTGCTGAAACAGGTACAGAGATAGCAAAATGTCCACCGTCTACAGCTACTTTCTTAGTTTCGCCATTAATTGTATAAGTCAGCTTCTTATAATTATTAGCCTGACCCTTAACCACAGCAACTAAACCATCTGCACTATATGACTTCTTAGTCGTTGATAAACTTAATTTTGAACACCCTGAGAGCATTAAAAAGAATAGCGGAATAACCAACAACAATAAATACTTTAATCTTCTCATAGTTGTTTCCCCATCTAATTAAAAATATTAAAAAAAAGCCAAGACCAATTGACTTGACTTTTAATTAAGCTTCTTTGTTATCACTGATAACTTTTTCACCTTTATACATACCTGATGGTGAAACGTGATGACTTAAACGATATTCACCAGTAGCAACGTCGAATTGCATGTTTGGTGTGTTCAATTTAATATGTGCACGTCTTTGACGTTTTCTTTGTTTTGATGATTTTCTCTTTGGAACTGCCATATTTAAAAACTCCTTTATTTATATTACTTAATCAAATCTAACGTTTAATATAATACTATCATAAAAACATTAGAGCAAGCAAAAATCCTATTTTGTTTGCTTTTTTGCATTATTTTCCTTTAAAGCGTCCGCAATTTGGTTATCATGTGACACTTTTACGTTGGAAATTTGTTTTTGTGCATGACGATTAAGTTTATTTTCTTTCTTATTTCCTGTATTAGCTAAAAGCAATGTGATCACTGCTCCCAAAAGTAATGAGACAATAATCAAAATAATTAATGGTAACTTCACTCTTGTAAAACCAAAACTGACTGTAACTGGATCTACATTCAACACAGCAAAGATTACCACAATCAAAGCTATAACTAATCCAATGACGAATCTTGATTGTTTACCATTGTTACTCATTTTTTAACCCTCTATTTGCGATTTCCAAGCGTTGAAGCAAAATAATCCCCTAAACTTGGTGCTAATTTATAAAGTACTGCTGCTAATTCCATATAACGAGGACGATTAATTTCACGTTTATTTTTATTAAACGTATTAACTATTTCCCAGGCTAACTTATTCGGATCAAGCACAAAATTCTTCACCGAATCAAGATAATTTCCGTTATGATCAGCTACAGAGAAGAAATTGGTTGCTACAGGGCCTGGATTGATAGTTGTTACAAATACACCTAGTGGTTTCAATTCAAGCCTTAAACCGTCTGAAAACGCGATTACAGCTGCTTTAGTAGCTGCATAAGCTGCCGACTTAGGAGTCGTGATCTTACCAGCCATTGATCCAACATTAAAAATATGTCCGCGACCATTATCAATCATTTTGCTAGCAACTAATCTTGTCATTAACATTAAACCTAAAACGTTCACGCGAAACATCTTTTCAATCTTATCAAAGTCTGTCTCTAAATAATGAGAAAAGTCACCAAAACCTGCAGCGTTAACTAAGACATCAATATCATCAGTGATTTCAAAAGCCTTTGTTACGCCTTCAGTAATTTGTTGTGGGTCACTCATATCAACACTCAAATACTCATGATGAGCACCCTCTGCGCCTACACGGATACATTCGTTCTTTACCTGCAACAATTTATCCTCATTACGAGCTACTAATATCAAATTAGCACCAGACTTGGCAGCATTAATAGCTACATCTTTACCAATTCCGGAAGATGCTCCTGTGACCAAAACTGTCTGATTCAATAAATCAACCATAGTCATCCTCTTTTCTATTTGAATGGAACTTCAAACAAATCAAAATCACTAGCTACTTTAGTATTCTTAAAGATTCTTTGTGCCTCTCTTTGCAAAACTAAAGCACCTCTACCAGTATATCTAGCAGAAATATGTGTCAAAATCAATCCTTTTGCATGACATCTTTTGGCTACTTCTGCCGCCTGTGTAGCAGTCGAATGGAAATAATTATAAGCTAGTTTCTTTTCATCGTTAGAAAAAGTTGATTCGTGAACGATTACGTCTGCATTTTGCGACAATTTATCAATTTCCGGAGTATAGCGGGTATCAGAAATGATCGTAACAACTTTACTTGGCTTATCAGGACCAATAAAGTCATTACCGTTTAGAACCGTACCATCATCTAAAGTAACCGTCTTACCTGCCTTCAATTGACCGAAAAGCGGACCATTGGGAATATTGTACTTTTGTAAATCATCCACTAATAACTCACCAGTTCTTGGTTTCTCAACTACACGATAGCCAAAACAAGTCACCCGATGTTTCAATTCGCCTGCATATACAGTGAAAGTTTTGTCGTTAAAGATTTCTCCGCCATTTTTCATCTCAATGTATTTGATTGGATAACTTAATCTACTACCGGTTACCTTCAAGGAGGTCTCAACAAACAACTTGATTCCAACTGGTCCATATATTTCTAAAGGTGAATTTCCACCTTGATTAGAACGACTAGATAATAAACCAGGTAAACCAAAAATGTGATCCCCATGTAAATGAGTGATAAATATCTTTGTGATCTTTCTTGGCTTAATCGCCGTTTTTAAAATTTGATGCTGTGTAGCTTCGCCGACATCAAACAGCCAGACTTCGTTTCTTTCATCCAGCATTTTTAGAGCTGTACTTGAAACGTTACGACCCTTTGATGGAACGCCAGCGCCTGTTCCTAAAAATTCTAATTCCATAAAAAATTCCTATTCTACTTCTACTTTTTATCCAATGACTTCAAAATTTCCTTAGCCACGAAGGATGTGTAATACATTGAACCGTCCGGATTTGGATGAACATTATCATCATAGAACCAATCAGTATGTCCATTAGAATATCCATTCCAATCAATCACGGTTAAATTCTTATACTTACTTTGAGCTTGGCTTAAAACGCCATTAACTGTCTTTTCCCATGGTCTAGTTGGAACATGGACATTGATCCAGTAAACATGGCGTTGTGGACCAACTAACGACATGATTTGTCCAAGTTGTTGCATATTGAATGGTCCATTAGTTCCTAAACCAATCAAAACATTAGGTGCTAAGACACCCTGATCTTTGTACTTTTGTAAGATATCTAGACTAGCAGTTAATTGACGACTAACTGCTGCATCAACAACGACTTTCTTATCATCAAACAATTTCAAGAAATTATCTGATCCATCAGCCATAACTGAATCACCGACAGCTGTTAATGGTACATCTTTTAATCTCTGCAAGTCGATCTGTGTTAAACCATACTTTTCGAATTCAGTATTAATTGGATGATCTTTAGCAGCCTTTTTATATCTAGCATAATCAGCCGCCGACATCTTACCTGTTGCATTTTGTTTCTTTTTAGCTTTTTTCAAATTCTCAATAGCTTGTTGTTTCTTTTTCTTATTAGCTTTTTCATTCTTATTAATCTTATTAGCCAATTGGCTGTGGTTAACGTTAGGATTTGGTGCACTAACGGCCTTAACCACACTGTAACAACCTGTAATACTGATCAAAGCAATTACTAAAGCCAATACACGTTGAATCCCTGTTGAAGATTTAAAGAAGTTCTTAACATCACTCCACTTAGCATGTGCCAAAGGTTGTTCGACAAACCTGAATGAAAATTCAGTTACTAAGATAATTAAAATAACTTCAATCACCGGATATAAAATCGGATGATCTGCAACATTTTTGAATTTAGATTCAAAAAAGATCATAACAGGAAATTGGTATAGGTATAATCCATAACTTCTTGAACCCACATAATGGAAAACCTTGTTCGATAACAAGCCATTCCATATAGAATCTGGATGGGCCACAACCGCAATAAAGATACATGTTGTAACAGAGAAGATAAACATACCACCACGATAAAGGAATGGATCAGAATCTTTAATTGTAAAAATCATCAACAGCATTAAGGCTAATGACAATAAACCAACAATGTTCAATTTCCATTTATCGGACTTTTTAAGACCCTCTTTTAATTTTTCGGCAGGCCAAACTAATGCCAAACCACATCCCAAAAGGATTGAGAATAATCTAGTATCAGTACCATAGTAAATTCTACTTGGGTCAACGCCCGGCTTAAATAAAATTGCCATCCAAATTGCTGATGCAATGGAAACAATCATAGAAAACCCAAAAATGCGACCCTTTTTAACATGGAATTTACTAAACAAAATCAACAGAATTGGCCAAATAATATAAAATTGACCTTCAATAGACAATGTCCATAAATGTGTAAACGGTGACTCATTGTTAGCAAATCGTTCAAAATATGATTGACCATTAAAAATTTGCCACCAATTGTAAACATTCAAAACATTTGTCACGAAAATCTGATCGAAATGGTATAGCAGGTTCTTTAAAAACAAAACAATGTACGCACCCGATGCCAACAGTACGAATAGCATTCCTGGGTACAATCTTTTTACTCTTCTTAGATAAAAATTACTTAATGAAAATGAACCACCATAATCAACAGTATTAAAAAAATGATCCGTGATTAAGTATCCAGATATCAGGAAAAAAATTGGAACTCCCAAATATCCACCGGAAAAAACATTAGGATTTAAGTGATACATAATAACACCTATAACCCCTAAAGTACGTAGTCCATCAAATCCAGTAATAAATCTTCTTTTCGGTGATTTATTCATTATTTCTAACCCCTAAATAAATTCAAAAGTAAAGTCAAGAATTGTAACTGAATCACCTGATTCGGCCCCTGCCTCAATCAAAGCATCTTCAATACCCATTGACTTCAATTGTCTAGCGAAACGCATAATTCCGTCTTGATGATCCAAATTAGTTCTTTGAAGAAGTAATTCAACTCGATCACCTTTAACCACAAAGCTATGTTCAGCATCTTTCTCAATGGTGAACTGTTTCTTCTCTGGTTCAAAGTTATATTCTTTCGAATCATCAGTTTGTACATCAAAGTGAATTGGTTCTGCTTTGGACAATACTTCACTAGTATGATTCATCAGATCTTTAACACCAGTATGTTGAATACTTGAAATAGGAAAAATATCAACATCAGTATCTAATTTCTTTTTAAATTCTGCCAGACGTTCTTCAGAACCGGGAATATCTAACTTAGTTGGCACAATAATTTCTGGACGTTTTAAAACATTTGCATCATAGTTACCTAATTCTTTACGAATAGCTAAATAATCTTCATAAGGTTCACGGCCATTGTTAGGATCCATATCAACTAAATGTAAGATGACTCTAGTTCTTTCAACGTGACGTAAGAATTGAATTCCCAAACCAACGCCATTAGAAGCTCCTTCAATCAATCCTGGTAAATCGGCAATAACAAAATCTTGTCCATTTTCCAACTTAACCATCCCTAAATTAGGAGACAAGGTAGTAAAGTGATATGCCGCAATCTTAGGTTTAGCTGAAGTTGCTACAGATAATAAGGTAGACTTCCCAACTGATGGGAATCCGACCAAACCAACATCAGCAATCAATTTCAATTCAAGCTTCAAATGTTTTTCTTGACCAGGTTCACCGTTTTCGGCTACTTCTGGTGCTTGGTTCTTAGAGGTAGCAAAGTGAATATTACCACGACCACCATCGCCACCTTTGGCAACAATTAATTCTTGGTTATTCTCAGTCAAATCTCCAACTAATCTACCACTATCTTCATCGTAAACTGATGTTCCTGTAGGAACGACAATGTAAACTGGATCAGCCTTATGACCATACATTCCCTTGATTTGGCCATTTTGACCAGGTTGAGCTTTAAAAATTCTCTTGTATCTAAAGTCCATTAAGGTATTCATACCTTCATTAGCCTTTAAAATTATGTCGCCTCCGCGACCACCGTCTCCACCTGAAGGTCCACCAAGTGGTACATACTTTTCGTGGCGGAAGGCAACAGCGCCGTCTCCACCCTTACCAGATTTTACGGTGATTTTAACGTTATCTACAAACATTAAAATCCCCCTTTCTAAACTTAATTATCATTTCTAAATTTTAGCACAAAAACATACTTCATAATACTTTGAAGTATAATTGATTGTCCAGAAATTTATTAATTGGTTAATATCTTTTGGAAGTTTTTGAGAGATTTTGAGTTTTTATGATTGATTTTGAATGAATATGGAGGTATTATATTTTTTGCGAGGTGATGAAAGTGCTTACTGAAGAAAGACAACAAATTATTTTAGAACAATTAAAAATACATAATATTGTCAAACTCCACGATTTAATTCCATTAACGGGTGCTTCCGAATCTACCTTGCGTCGTGATTTGCAAGATCTTGAGAATTGTCACAAGTTATTACGAATCCACGGCGGTGCTCAAAACGTCATTTCATTACACGAGGAACCAGCGCTTTCTCAAAAAGCAGCTGTACATATCAATGAAAAGAAACTGATCGGTCAAACAGCCGCAAGTTTAGTTAGAAATCATGAAGTAATTTTTTTAGATTCCGGAACTACCATTCAATTCATGATTCCCTACTTAATAGAACATAACGACTTGTTAGTCATTACCAATAGTGTCGATAACGCTTCGATGTTGGCCGATTACAACGTGAACACATTTCTTCCTGGGGGAAAGTTAAAATCATCTACAAAAGCATTGATTGGTGCAAACATTATTCAAACACTTGAAAGGTATCATTTTGATCGTGCTTTTCTCGGCGCTAATGGTTTTTCTATTGATGCTGGTTATACGACACCAGATCCTGAAGAGGCAGCCATTAAAAGTTTGGCAATCACGCAATCGAATCAATCCTATATACTATCCGATAGTTCCAAGTTTTCGCAAGTTAGTTTTAGTCGTTTTGCAACTTTAGATGAAGTTCCATTAATAACAAGTAGGCTATCAGAAAAAGAAGCGAATGCTTTGAAAAAATTTACTAAGATAACGGAGGCAATCTAGTTGATCTATACAATTACAGTTAATCCTTCAATTGATTACGTTCTACAATTGAAGAATTTAAATACTGGCGAAGTTAATCGTACTCAAAACGATGTTAAACTTCCTGGGGGAAAAGGAATCAATGTTTCTAGAATTATGAAGGAACTTAATATAGATTCCACAGCATTAGGATTTATTGGTGGAGCCACAGGCTCAATGTTTGAAGAATTACTTTCTCAACATAATCTCAAGACTTCATTCACTAGAGTTAAAGAAGACACTCGTATTAACGTCAAAATTAACGCTACTGAACAAAATGAAGAAACTGAAATTAATGGTGCTGGTCCTGTCATCAGCGATGATGAGCAAGAAAACTTCATGAATAATTTAAATGAAATTGGTAAAGGCGATATCGTTGTTATGGCTGGAAGCCTTTGCAGAAATCTTAATACTAATTTTTATTTAGATATTGCTGAAAAGATTCAAAAACAAGGTGCTGAATTCATCATTGACACTACTGGTCAAGCATTGTTGGATACTTTACCACTACATCCATTAGTCGTAAAACCAAATCATCATGAACTAGCTGATCTGTTCAAGGTTACTTTCAAAGATGAGCAAGAAATCATTACTTACGCTAGAAAGCTTTTGGACAAGGGTGCTAAGCACGTCTTGGTTTCTATGGCCGGAGATGGTGCCCTGCTAGTTACTAAGGATAAAGCCTACAAGGCAAATGCTCCTAAAGGCACTGTCATCAATTCAGTTGGTGCTGGTGACTCTATGATTGCCGGATTTGCTGGTACATTCATGGAAACAAACGATCCTATCGAGAGCTTCCATATGGGTGCTGCTTGCGGATCAGCTACTGCCTTCAGTCAAGACATAGCTATTAAAGAAAAGATCGACGAAGTTTATAAGGAAATTTCTATTATAGAAATCTAATTGAGGGGGACTCTTAATAATGGACTTAAAGCAACTATTGTTAAAAGACGCCATGATTATGGACTTGAAAGCTACTACTAAAGAGGAAGCCATTGAAGAAATGGTTGATAAGTACTATCAAGTCGGCGTTATTGATGACAAAGAATTATATAAAGCAGATATTTTAAAGCGTGAAGCTCAAACAAGTACTGGTATTGGTGAAGGAATTGCCATGCCACATGCTCGTGATAAAGCCGTTAAACGTGCTACAGTTTTATTTGCTAAAAGTGCTAAAGGTATCGATTATAAATCACTAGATGGCCAACCAGCTTACCTATTCTTTATGATTGCTGCCCCAGATGGTGCTGATAATCTTCACTTGCAGGCTCTTGCTGCACTATCCTCACTTCTAATTAATCCTGAATTGGTTAAGAACTTAAAAGCTGCCAAAACAGCTGACGAAGTTCAAGAATTATTTGATAAGGCCATGAAGGAAAAAGAGGCTAAGGATAAGGCTGACGAAGAGAAAGAAAAAGCTAAAGCAGCAGCTGCTGCTCAAGCTAGTGATTCCGACGAAAAGAAACCTTATGTTGTCGCTGTTACAGCTTGCCCTACTGGTATTGCTCATACATACATGGCTGAAGCTGCTCTAAAAGAACAAGCTGAAAAAATGGGTATCGACATTAAAGTCGAAACTAATGGTTCCGAAGGTGTTAAGCACAAGTTAACTGCCGACGAAATCAACCGTGCTGATGGTGTTATCATCGCTGCCGACAAAAAAGTTGATATGCCTCGTTTCGATGGCAAACACCTAGTTAACCGTCCTGTTAGTGATGGTATCAATAAAGCTGAAGAATTGATTAACTTAGCTGTTGAACAAAAAGCTCCTGTCTTCCATGCCGAAGGTGGTGCTACCGAAGAAAAGGAAGATAGTGAAGAAAAGAAGTCACTTTGGTCAAGAATCTATGCTGATCTAATGAATGGTATTTCTAATATGCTTCCATTCGTTGTTGGTGGTGGTATTCTGATGGCTATTTCCTTCTTATTAGAAAACTCCGTTGGTGCTCACTCACAATGGTTCCTCTTCTTTAATAACGTTGGTAACTACGCCTTTAGTTTCTTGATCCCTGTTTTAGCTGCTTATATTGCCGTTTCAATCGGTGATCGTCCTGCCTTGTTACCTGGTTTTGTTGGTGGTTATATGGCATCACAAGCTACAGCTTCTGTAGTTAGTTCCAAGAGTCCTGCCGGCTTTATCGGTGGTCTTCTAGCTGGTTTCATTGCTGGATGGGTTGTTGTTTTCTTAAAGAAATGGCTCAAGAATTTACCTCATTCACTAGCTGGTCTTAAAACTATTTTGATTTACCCAGTACTAGGGTTGCTCTTTACAGGAGCTATCATGTACTTCGCTGTTGATCCAATCTTCGCCGTTGTCAATGCTGCCATTACTCACTTCCTAGAATCAATGGGTACTGGTAACGCTGTTATCTTAGGTACATTGCTTGGTGGTATGATGTCTATCGATATGGGTGGTCCTTTCAACAAGGCTGCTTACACATTTGCCATTGGTACATTTACTGCAACTCAAGATGGCGCTTTGATGGCTGCCGTCATGGTTGGTGGTATGGTTCCTCCTCTAGCTATTGCGATTGCAACAACATTCTGGAAGAACAAGTTTACTGAACAAGAAAGACAAGCTGGTCTTTCAAACTATATCTTAGGTTTATCATTCATTACTGAAGGTGCTATTCCATTCGCTGCTGGAGATCCATTACACGTTATCGTATCAAGTGTTATCGGTTCTGCTATCGGTGGTGGTTTGACACAACTATGGGGCGTTAATGTTCCTGCTCCTCATGGTGGTATCTTCGTTACACCACTTGCTAACAAACCATTACTTTACTTGTTAGCCGTTGTTATCGGTGCTGTAATTTCTGGTGTTATCTATGGTATTTGGAAACCTGCTAAGAAAAATAATTAATTATATTTCTCTGTTATCTGTAATTTTTTTTACAATGTATTTTATAAATAAATGAAGAATAAAAGCTCTGTTTCTACTGGATAGTTATCGACTATACCACGGAAACAGAGCTTTTTGATTATTCTCTTTTAGAGTCTCTATAAAACGCATAGGTTTACATTATTTGTTGTTTACAGAACACAAAACTAAAATAGCAAGGTCTCCTTTACAAAGAGCTAATGCTAAAGTTTCACTAGAATCTTTTTCATCATATTTTTTGAATTTTGTTATAAATTTCAAACTAAACAACAGTTAAAAATCATGTTCAATTTTCCTAATTTCATCTAACATGTCATCAGTCCCAGGTTTACTAATACCTAGACTCTTCCGGTAATAATCGGTCGGTTGATTAATTATCTTGACTACCAAATCAGCGATACTTTTACGAGATATCATAGTACCTTTAAATGCTTCACCTTTTTGAGTTAATTCATAATCCACTTCATCATCATTTGTCATATATGCGGCACGAATAATCGTATAACTTAAATCGCTAGTTTCGATAATTTTAGCGGCCCAACGAGTATCTTCTTTTGATTCATGACCAACATAATTCTCAACCCAGCTACCAAATGGATCTGGTGTTTCATGGTAGAGACCTGATCCCGTGATCCAGATTAAATCTTTAACGTTACTTTTTTGCATTAACTCAACGATATTCTTTGCATGTCTCTCCATGTTACCGTTCAAATTAACATAAATGATATCTTGGTCTGACATCACTTCATTTAACAAATTACGATCATCAACATCACCGTCAATTAAAGTAATATTTTTAGCATTTTAGAACTTGAATAGTCTTCTAACATTTCTTAAAACTAAAGTCAGATGATATTTCGGATTATTTAACAAATCCTTTTCAACAATTCGAGCAATTTTACCATTTGCTCCTAAAATTAATATTTTTTTCATATTTTCTCCTGATTAATGAACTGTATAACCACCATCGACAGGAATTCCTTGACCAATAATGTAACTAGCGGCATCACTACATAAGAACAAAACTACTTGAGCAACTTCTTCAGGACGAGCTAATCTACCAATTGGAATTTCTTTGGTAAGATCATCCATTGCAGACTTCTCAGTTTGATCCATTCTGGCAACCATAGGCGTTTCAATGATTCCAGGACAAACGGCGTTGATGCGGATGCCATCTTTGGCATATTCCAAAGAACTGCTCTTGGTCAAACCTAGAACACCATGTTTAGATGCATGATAGGCAGTACGTCCGGCAATTCCGACTAGACCACCCATTGATGAACAATTGACGATAGCTCCTTTTGAATCTTGTTTACTCATTTGTTTTAATTCATATTTCATCGAAAGAAAAATACCTTTCAAGTTAATGTTTAAAACATTGTCATATTCTTCCAAAGATAGATCTTCTGTCTTAGTAACGGGACTTTGAATGCCGGCATTGTTATAAGCAAAGTCTAAATGACCAAACTTCTTAACTGTGAAATCAACCATAGCTTTAGTGTCTGCTTCCTTTGAAACATCAGCTTCAAAAGAAACAGCTTCATATCCTTGTTCGGCTAAATTTTTAGCTTCTTTTTTAGGTTCATGTCTTCCAACTAAGACCACTGCCGCACCGGCTTTAGCAAACAAATTTGCTGCACTCAAACCAATACCAGTTCTAGCACCTGTTACAATTACTACTTTTCCATCAAAATTATTCATTTTATTTGCCTTCTATTTTTCTAACTTGAATTCAATTATGGAGTCACCGGTGGATTTAAAGAAATTAATATTGTCCGTAATATGTCCAACAATCTGTAATTGATCGATTATTTCGCCTGTCTGTTTGTAAAAGATCACTAAACTGTGAAGTGGCTTCCAATATCCAATATCACCAACTTCATAACCATCTGTTTTCGCCTTTTTAGCAGGCAATGCATTGGGAAAACGATAGGTCATTTCACGTGAATATAGATTCATCATTTTCACTGATAAGGGCATTCTGCTCATTAATTCCTTAGCAGTATCGCTGTTATTAAAATCTGCGGTTAATTCTTGTCCGTTTAAAGTTATCTTTATTCTAGTCATCGGTTTGGTCCTCCTTGGAGAGTTGGTCATAATCTGCATCTGAAACTGGTTCTTCCCAAATTGGTGTTCCAGCAGTGATTGCAATGTGACTGAACCAACTATCCTTAGTAGCCCCGTGCCAGTGCTTAACACCATCAGGCGTTACTACTACATCACCTGGATGCAACAGACGAGCTTTTTTGCCTTCTTCTTGATACCAGCCCTCACCGCCAGTTACCAAAAGGATCTGATAACCATTGTGATGAATGTGCCAGTTATTACGTGAACCTGGCTTGAAGGTAACGTTACTGACAGTCACATTCACATTTGGATCTTTTACTAATGAATTGTGATAAGTCAAACCAGTAAAATATTTTTGAAATTTTAAATTTTCATCGCCAATAGCGAATAGTCCATTCTTTACTTCATCTTCACTTGTACTCATAATACTTTATGCCCCCATTAATTTTTGGCCGTTAAGTCAATTCCGTTTGTTCAATAATTTTGTTCTTTAATGCTTCTCGAAATTCATTATAGAAAAACTTATTTGATAATTTCATTGTTTCATTCAACGCATAAACCGTTAACGTATAGTTGTGCAGTTTGTCTGGTGGCGTTGGGCCAGGATATATTCATCAGTCACTGGAATATCCGTAACTAATCAATGAATAAATGGGAAAACAGTTCTGGGAACGGCATCATAGTCAGCCAGTGAAATAGCTAAGTATTTCGTATCTTTTGCATTCAAAGTAATTGGAAACGAGATGACCGGCTGATCACTTTGTTTTATTTCTGAATATTTAGTGTATTTATCTGGTAAAAATCCTTGATTCAAACTAACCTTAACTTGCATGTAAACAACTCCTTTTTAATAAAATGAAGGTTTATCCCACTCGGTATTTGGTTCTACGACACCGATACTTTGAGCGGCATACAATTTGGAATCATTGACTATATCAGTGACTAATTTGACAACTGCTTGACGAGTAACTTGAGTGCCTCTCATTGGCTGGCCTTGGGGAACTATTTCATATTTATAATTATTATCTTGGTTGTACAACCAACTCATCCTCAAAAAGGTATATTGCAAACCGCTTTCGTCAATTACGGCAGCGGCTTTTTTAATACTTGTATAATCACCCATCATCCGCGCATTCCATTGACCAAATTTTCCAGCAACTTCATCATAAATACCTAAACCACCGGCAACAATCAAACGTTCTACATGATTATTCTTCATCGCCGCGACTACATTTTTATTAGCATCGATAAAATGACCAGTGGCCATGTAGACAATGTCCTGACCTTTGATAGCAAAGTTTAGATCCTCTAGATTGTTCCAATCACCATCAATGATTGAAATATGCGGATTGTCAGCATATTCGGTCAATCTTCGTCCAGCACGTCTAGCGAAAAGAGTTATTTGTGAATCTGTTTCATTCAATAACATTGGAATCAAATATTTAGAAATATTACTTGTAGCACCTAATAAAATAACTTTTTTCATAACTTTCTCCTAACCTTGCTTTGTTGGGTAAACAGTGAATTCATTGACATTGACATCTTCTGGTTGATCAATAGCAAAGTTAACGACACGAGCAATAGCATCTGGAGTAATACCAACGGATTGATAAAGTTTATCCATTCCTTGTTTAGAACTCTTATCAGTAATGTGTTGTAATAACTCAGTATTGATGGCAGCTGGGTAAATCGTGGCGGTTCTAATGTTAGTTTGTTCCTTAGCACTTTCCATCCGGATTACTTCCATTAGATTTCTGACTGCAAACTTAGTTGCACCATAAACACCCGAACCGATAAAACTCTTTAAACCAGCAACTGAAGAAGTGGTAATAATTTGGCCATGTTTTTGACTTGTAAAATCTGGCATTACAGCGGCCACGCCATTTAAGACACCTTTCAAGTTGACATCGATCATGGCGTTCCATTCATTAGTCTTTAAAGCACTGATTGGTGAAGTTGGCATGATACCTGCATTATTATAAATAACATCGATAGCCCCAAATTTCTCTTTAGCTAAAGCAACTAGAGCTTTCAAATCTTCGGGATCTGTTACATCGGTTACTCGATAAGCAGCTTTGCCACCATTATCGATGATGCTTTGACTGATTTCTTGTAAACGTTCTTCACGTCTAGCTCCTAAAACAACGGCTGCTCCATTCTTAGCTAACAACTTAGCAGTTGCTTCTCCAATTCCTGATGATGCTCCTGTAATTACGACTACTTTATTTTCTACTGACATATTAATGTCCTCCTATTTTTCCTTATTAAAAACATGGTGATAACTAACAGCATTTATTTGACGGTGATTATTTTTATTGAAGACGATTTTTCGCCATCTGTGGATCTTTGATTGCCCTGAACAACGGTTGAATTATCGCTCGGTCCGTATCGAAAACTGATAAATAATAGCAGACCTACAAACACCATTGTTCTAATTAAATATTTAAACTGTTTGTTCATCCCCATTTCTTTTCGTTGTGATTTCTTCTTAATTACAAATACTAGTATAGCCGGGTTATAAAGAATTTGAAGAATCTAAAAGTTGAGGTTGTATCAACCATAGGTTTATACTTGCAACAATAGGAGAATATATCATGGATATAACACAATTACAGACTTTTATCAGAGTCAGCGAGTACGGTAGCTTTACTAAAGCTGGCGAACAAAGTTTCATTTCAGGAACAGCGGTCATGAAGCAGATCAATCGATTAGAGAATGAATTGAACTTACAACTATTTGTTCGGACTGCCACTGGCACAAAGCTCACCATTGAAGGACAGACTTTTTTACCTTATGCTAAACAGATTCTGAATATGTTAGACACCGCTATCGAAGAAACAAGAAAATCTTCCATTATTGGCCAAAATATTATTACTGTGGGAACCTCGATCTTGCATCCGGCTGATCCATTCATGGATATTTGGAAAAAAATAACCGCACAGATGTCAGATTTTCAAATCCGCATCGTGCAGTTACAAGAAGATCTCCAATCCCAAAACCGTGAGTACGCCACCTTGGGAAGAAGTTGTGATTTAATTGTTGGTACATTTGATAATGCCACTTTAAAACAGTCTTTTAAGGCTTTACAACTAGGACAATATGACTTCGGTATTGCCGTCAGAAGTGACAATCCTTTAGCTAAATTGAGTGAAATATCATTCAATGACTTAAAAGGACAATCATTATTGAGTGTTCCGATGGGAATCAGTAACACTAATGATCAGTTACGAAGAATTATTGCAAAAGACCATCCGCAAATAAAAGTAGTCGAAACGAGCGGTCGATATGATATGAATACCTTTAATCAGGCTGTTGAGGAGAATATCCCTTTGATTACCGTTACACCTTGGAAAAGAATCCATCCTAATTTAGTTTCAATACCTTTGAAAACCGACGTTCACGTACCTTATGGTATTTTAACTACCAAATTACCTGGTAGTACTGTTGATAAATTTATGTTGCAACTAAATAAAATTCTAAACAAATAAAAAAATTAAGATTGAAGTTGCTACTGCAAATCTTCCCTAAGTAAACTGTATAAATTCTCATCATGAAAGCCATCATCCAATAACTCATTTTGGCGCAATGTTCCTTCCAAAATAAAACCGGCCCGCTTGGCTACTGCATTACTAGCTTCATTGTCAACAGCCGCTTGGATTATGACACGATTTAGGCCATAATCTTCAAAGCCTAAGTTAGCAATACATTTTACTGCTCTTGTCACGATACCCCTTCCCTGAAACTTCTTGCCCAACCAATAACCAATATCAGCACTGGCTCGTAAATGGTCAAAGTGATTAAAACTGATCATTCCAGCAATTTCATTTTGATACCAAATTACAAGATTCAATGAATCTTTCGTTCCCATATGGCGGTTAGTCATCTGTAAAAATTCAACTTCATCACTTGCCACTTTAGTTAATTGTAACCATGGTAAATAATATTCAAAATATTCTCGTTGCTCGTCTAACAATTTGAATAATTTGGGACCGTCAATTTTGGGTCTTGGTATCGCTAGTTTAATATCGTCTGATACTTCGCAAGATAACATCCACTTACCGCTTCCTTTATTGCCCAACAAGATTTTTGTCATTCCTAAGTAGGCATTTTTTTGAGTTACATTTTTCTTTAATTAATATTATTTTTATTCATTATTTAAGAAAAACCAAAAATTTTAAAAATCTATCTCCTAAAACGTAAGAGATGAAATTTCAGTAATTCAACTCTATTACTGAAACTTTATCTCTTTTCTATTTTTATTAGTTTCTATAATTCTTTTCTCATAATCTAAAATAATCTTCCATAAAACGATTTTTAACTTATCATTGTTTGTTGATATAACGCATTATTTGACGCTTACCCTTAGATTTTGTCTGTTATACTGAAACCACTTACAAACCAACAGGTTTGAAAATTCCCTACCACAAAACGCAAGGAGTTTATTATGAAAAAGAAAACAATCTTACTATCAGCTATTATTTTAGGAGGTTTCGCAGCCCCTGTCGTACAACAAACAGTTGTTAACGCACAGACTGTCCAAACTGAAGTCACTCAGAACAAAAAAGACCAGGAAGGTAAAAGTAGTAATAATCAAGAACCACGTACTAACAAAATTAAATTAGGTGATAAAATTTCCTTGGATCAATTAAATGCTGAAACCAGCATCGTAGTTCCCTCTACAAATAAAGATGTTAATACCAAATTAGATGATATTTTTGTTAATCTTACTGATGAGGAACTTGCTGAATTAAAAGCTAATAAATAAACCACCTTCCAAGTCAATGACTTAGAAATTACCACTAATTGGAAGGGTTCTCTTAGTTATGAGAGTGTTAGTCCCGACATGCAATTACAATATGACGATAACACTCAGACGCTTTCTTTACTAGATGATTCTAAAAAAGTTAATCATATCACCTATGAATTAATCAATGGTGACGCTAATGTTCATTATGTTTTCAAAGATACTGGTGAAGAAATTTATCAAAAAGTCCATAAAGAAGCCTTTGAATCCTCTGAACAAGATTTCACAGTTAAAAGATTAGAATCCCTTGAAAAGGGCTATTTATTAAAAGGACATTTTGACGCTGTCTCTATTGACTTAGATAATCTTGCTAATGTTGCGGACCCCTTAAGACCGACTGACATTAGTTTTGAAGAGGAACCTCTTGTTAAAGAATTTGATCGTGACAAGATTAACAAAGATAACGCCGAATTTACTGTCAAATTAGAAAAGGCAAAACCTACTACTTTTAATTTAAATGTTTATTTGGATGGTAAAATTTTCTCCAAACAGAGTGTTACAGCTGATATTTTCACAAAAATTCCTAAACAAACTGATGAAAAATTACCAGATCCGGCAACAGCCAAGCTAAACAACAATAAAACATATACCGACATGAGTTACTCTTACTTTCCACAAATGGGAGTATCCACAATGTCTGGTAAAGCCTTCCACCAAACTATTTTCGACGTTGTAAATAACGGAATAGATGAGCCTACAACCGAAGACTTTTTTAATCAAGCTTTAAAATATTATACACTCGATATGAGAGTACGTTTTATGCTAGCTGGTCGTAAACAAAATATCTACATTTACTATGAATCAGATGATTATTCCGAAGAAGAAGCCAATTCTACCGTAACTTCTAACGTACATATCAATTCCAATCTAGGATTACAAACAGTTCTAAATGTTACCGGTAAAAAAGGTGAAACTGTCCTTGTCAAAGTACCTCAAATTGAAGGTTACAAACCTGACAAAGAAACCGTTAAAGCCAAAATAAATGAAGACGGTACTATTACTACTGATGAAAAAGTAAAATATTATTTAATTGAAGATGATGAAGGTTCAGGTTCTACTAAACCACCAGTTACTACCCCCGAACCAAACCCTAATCCAACTTCAAATCCTAATCCTGCTCCAAATCCTAATCCTGCTCCAAATCCTAATCCAGATAAAATGAATGGATTCGTTGGTACTATGAAACAATACGTTAAATTGTATCAATTAGAAAAAGGGCAAATGAAACTTATCACCAATAAAGAATTGGGTAAGCATTCCAATTGGAAATTTGATCAAACTATTAAAGTAAATGGCAAAATTTACTACCGTGTTGCTACTAATGAATGGGTCGATGCTAAAACCGTTTATCGTTACCAAGTTGAATCCGGTATTGTTGAAACCAAAGATAAAGAATTTACCAGTTTAGTTAGTTCTGATGCCAAATTAATTTCTAACCGTGGTCTAGGAGCTCATTCATCTTGGCAATACGACCGTATTGCCTACTTAGGTGATAACGAAGAGAAATACTATCGTGTTGCCACTGATGAATTCATTGCTTTTAATGATGTTATCCAAAAATAGATTAAAAAAAAGCAGTCCTTTTACGGGCTGTTTTTTAGTTATTTCATTTGATTATGTTCTTTTAAATATTTACGTGCCCAACTGAGATACTTCTCATCCTCAGCAGCATCTTGTGATGTTAAAATTTGGGGACCATTTTCTGTAATAGCCAAAGTATGTTCATATTGTGCAGACCATGAACCATCGGCACTAGCATAATAGATCCAATCATCGTTAGGATCATCCAACGAACGATCAACAATTTCCCATGTTCCTTCGTTAATCATAGGTTCAATTGTAATTGTCATACCATTTTTAAGACGTAATCCTTTACCTGGTTCACCATAGTGTAAGACATCAGGTTGTTCATGCATTGTTGGTTGAATACCATGTCCACAGAGTTCTCTGACATCCCCATAACCATGTTCATCTTCTGTGTAATGCTGGATTGCATAACCAATATCACCTAATCGATTACCCTCAATACTCTGAGCAATTCCTAAATATAGTGATTTCTTGGTAACTTCCATCAAATCAGATGTTTCTTGAGTAACTGAACCAACGGCATAGCTCCAACAAGAATCGCTTTGGTAACCTTTATAGCTGACGGTCATATCTACCTTAACTAGGTCGCCTTCTTTTAAAATCAAATCTTTACGCGGTGTACCATGTGCAACTTCATCATTAACGTCAACACAAGTTGCATACTTGTAACCTTCGAATCCCTTTTCAGAAGGAACGGCTCCATGGCTAACAATATAATCATTAGCAAATTCCTCAATTGAATATGCTGAAATACCAGGTTTAATCATATCGCGCAAGCCCAAATGGACTCCAGCCAATATCTTTCCTGATTCACGCATACCTTCGATCTCTCGTTCTGACTTCAATGTAATCATCAAATCTCTCCCTTTTAACCTTTATGGTATTTCTTGTGAAAATCCGTACTTGCTAACGTTATTTTAATTGTTTGTGCTGTTGTCTTAGGAATTCCCAAATCAGTTAACTGTTCAACTGAGGCTTCCTTCATCTTTTTAACCGACCCAAATTTTTTCAATAGTTTCGTTCTTGTCTTCGGACCCACACCTTGAATATTATCAAGTTGTGATGATAAAGCATTTTTGCTCCGAGTCTTTCGATGGAAAGTAATCGCAAAACGGTGTACTTCATCTTGAATTCTTTGTAATAAGTAGAAACCTTGACTCTTACGGTCTAATGGTACCTCAATTCCTTCTTCACCGACAATTAAATGTGAAGTGTTATGGTGATCATCTTTGACCATTCCTGCTACGGGTATGTTAATTCCTAATTCATTAGTAAGAACATCCATTACAGCACGCAATTCAATGATACCACCATCCATCAAAATCAAATCAGGTAACGGATCATCTTCTTTAATCAATCTTGAATAACGACGATAAATGACCTCACGGGTATTAGCCGCCTCGTCGGCACCTGACTGATGTTCAACCTCACCTTTAATTTTATATTTACGATAACCACTTTTTTCAGGGCGACCATCTTTAAACATGACCATTGCTGACACTGGATTAGTTCCTTGGATATGTGAGTGGTCAAATGATTCAATAATATGACCATATGGCAAATCAAGTGCTTCAAAAATTTGTTTCTGGGCGCCGTAAGTTTGACGATTGTCTAATTCCATTAACCGGAATTTCTCTTGAAGAACTAATTTAGAATTTTCAGCTGCCATATCCATCAGATCACGTTTTTGACCACGCTGCGGTGTCCTAAATGGGATATTTAAGACTTGAGACAAAGTATCTTTATCTAAATTATCAGGCACCAAAATTTCTTTAGGTAAAACTTGGTTTCGACGATTATAAAATTGCAGGATAAATGTCGACAGCTCTTCCTCTGGAGTATTGATGCAAGCAAAAACTTTTTTCTCACGCTTCATTAAACGAGCCTGACGAATAAAGAATATTTGAATTGAGATCCAACCTTTTTCAACGTAGTAGTTAAAGATATCTCTAGGTGTACTATCATTGGATATAATTTTTTGTTTCTCAACTGTAGTTTCAATATACTTAATTTGATCTCTTAATTCAGCAGCTCTTTCAAATTCCAGTTTTTCTGAAGCTGTTTCCATACAATCTTCTAATTGATGCTTGATTTCACCAACATTACCGCCTAGAAACTTTTTGATTTTTTCAATTTGTTGATCATATTTTTCTTTAGGAACTGTTTGAAAACAGGCCCCTAAACACTGACCCATATGATAGTACAAACAAGGTCGTCCTAAATTTCCTTGACATCTACGTAATGGATAAACCTTTTGTAAAAAATTTAGAGTATTAGAGGCAGCCCAAACATTTGGATAAGGGCCAAAATAGTAGGCACCATCTTTTTTAACTAAACCTGTAATCTCCATCTTAGGATCACGTTCATTAGTAATTTTAATGTACGGATAGCCTGTACCACGCTTCAATTTAATATTGTAATATGGTTGATGCTTTTGAATTAAAGTAATCTCTAACAAAAAAGCTTCCTTATCATTGGAAGTAATAATTGTTTCAAAATCACGAATCTCTGATACTAGACGAGCGGTCTTACCTTCATGTGAACTCTTAAAGTAAGAACGTACTCGATTACGTAAATTTTTAGCCTTACCCACATAAATAATTTTAGAATTAATGTCCTTCATTAAATAGCATCCAGGACGTGGTGGTAAAAGGCTTAATTTATGTTCAAGATATTCAGTTGCCAATAAATATCCCTCCCTCTTATAGTCCGAACTTATTTAATCTTAAGTTAATCTGAATAATTGTCAAATGAAGTGACATATTCGACCAAAGATACCAATCAACTCAAAAAATTAACTAATTTAATTTACCTAAATAATTGTTATTCTTTTTGAAAGGCTATATAATAATGGTAGATATAAAGAAACTTGAAAGGGGCTGATACCGATGGGCTTAACAGTGAAACGCGAAAGTGATTTTGGCAGTTTGTTTGATAAGTTTGCCTCTCTTCCCGATGATGTAAAAGAAAACGAAAAACGCGTAGATTCCGCAGATAAAAAATCTGCTAAGAATAAAAAGGAATCTAAAAAGTAGTAATTAAAACTTCTCTTGTTTGATGTCACTTCTCATAAGTAAAATGCCATTTAATTTTTTACTATTTCTTTAAGAACCCTTTTGATATAAAATGTGTGCCCTCCATTTTGGATATTTGCCATCCAAATCTTGGAGGGTTTTTTGTATCTTAAAAATAATAGCCTCAACAAACTCAGCTTTGAGTTTATTGAGGCTATTATTTTCTATTTCGGCTTGCATAAATGTTTCCTGACAATTGAATTTTTAACTAGTCTGGAAGGACTTCTGATTCCATTTTTCTTAAATCGATTAATTCTTGAAACATTAAATATTCAAAATTATCATCTAAGATACTACTGTATAATTTCATAATTTCCCCTTATTCATTTATTTTTAATTGTATGAAATTAGCACCTATCACAGGACGTCTAATTTGACGACCTTTCTCATTGATATAATTGTCAACCGAAAGAACTTCACCATAAAACTTCACAGCATCATCTTCCTGTAAACTGCTAATATTTCTAGCAAAATTTGAATCAGTATATCTCACTTTGCAAACTCTTGAAGCATCGTTACCATCTAATGCCACTAACATATACTTATCTTCTGGATCCAATTTTTTAATATGTCCAAATTGAAAAATTTTCGATCCAAAATATAAAGTTGTATTCTCATATAAATTGTCAAAAGAAACATAAGAGTATTTTTTACTCTCATTACTAAATTCCGAAATACTCTGCTGCTTTTGTTTTGATTCACCTACTAAAATAATATTTTCACGGTTACTGCCAATCACTTTATTCTTTGATAGAAATAAATAACCTATCAGTATCAACAGTGTACATAAAAAAGCAATTAACAATTTGGATCGTAAAATTCTTATCATTTAATTCCCCCAACTACAAAAGATAGCAAAGGTCTAGACTAATTACAATGAATTATCCAGACTAAAATATTTAAATAAGTTCTCATTAAAAATGAGCATAAAAAAATATCTCTAAGTTAATTTAGAGATATTCTTACTTTAAACATTAATCGTTTCTACCTTAATAACATTTTCATTCATTGACAGTCCTTCAACAATATCAACATAATCAATATTTTTTCCAAAATCAATTGAATAAACATTAGTGTAGATCTTTGTATCATTAAAATTGGATACGCTGAATCTTACACCTTCAACTGTAATATCATGTCTTTGAAAATACTCATCAATAAACTTCTTAGTATCTAATTTGTGTTTATACTCAATTTTTAATTTTCGCACTGGGCTGATCTTGATAATCTTCTTCAAGAAACCTAATACTGCATAAACAACTAAGAAACCAACTATAGCAATAATATAATCACCCATACCAATGGCAATTCCTAAACAGGCAACTACCCAAAGACTAGCCGCAGTTGTTAATCCACGGATCGAATGATGTTCTACAATAATTGTTCCAGCACCTAAAAATCCAATACCACTAACCACTTGAGCTATCAGTCGAGCATCGTCAGCTCGCAAAACGCCCTTATATTGGGGATACTGGCGTGCCATTTCCAAAGCATCAAATCCAATATTCTTTTGAATCATCGCAATAATACAAGCACCCAAGCAAACCAAGATATGAGTCCGTAAACCCGCAGGACGATGTTTGTATGCTCGATCCAATCCAATGATTCCTGAAAATATCACAGCCAATAGGAGTCGAATTACAACATTTAGCACACTTAACTGGCTCAAAAATAATCCCTCCAATATTCTCATTAAATAACTCAATTATTATAACATTATTATCTGTTTTTTTAATTAGTACCATTAATAAACATATCCGCTATTTGTTCAGGACTAGCGGCCTCACTTAATGCATAACGAAAATTAGGTTTTAATAGTAAAAGTGAAATACTGGCTAAATACTTTACATGCAAAAAATCTGGCTCAACTTTAGGAATTAATAAACTAATGGCCATATCAATTTTTTCATCATTCCACATAATTGGATTACTAAGTTTTATGACTAACATAGTCAATTCTTTTACTGAATCATCAATAACATGAGGTAAAACAATGCCATCACCTAAATTGGTAGATGCCTGTTGTTCACGTAATAAAAGTTGACCATATAGCTCTTCTTCATCCATACCTGCTTGTTGCTCACAAGCAAACCTGGCCAAATAATGTAATAATTCATTCTCAGAAGAAACAGAAACATCCACCTTGATATTCTTTAACTTCAAAATTTGTGAAAAATCACTAGTTTCTTCTTCCTTGCTTCGAGCTTTATTCTGAGGATCATTAATATCATTAGTTAAAATGGTATTACTATCCTTTTCCTTCTTGGTAAAAGCGTTTTTTAACTGGCTCCATAATGATTGATGCATCATACAACCTCCATTAACCAAAAAAAGTCAAAATCTCGAATGGAGTTTGACTCTTAGGATCTCAATTTTTCTAGCCAAATAGGTAGAACCTCAGCTAACTGACGATATGTTCGATCAAACTTATGATCATACCAAGGATCTTCAATTACAGCATCACTATCCAAGGCCTCATAAGCCATGTGGATCTTATTCCTATCAGAAAAAGGCGCCATTTCTTTCAAATCAATGATATTCTGTTTATCCATACCAATAATTAAATCAGCCTCTTCAAAATCACGAAGAGTTATTTGCTTAGCAACATGTTCGACAATAGGAACATTTCTTTTCTTGAGTTCAGTAATAGCCCCAAGATGAGGTGCATTCCCAATTTCATAAGTTGAGGTAGCTCTTGATTCGACCTTGATTACTGAATTCAAGCCTTGTTCATCAACCAACTGTTTCATCATCATTTCTGCCATTGGTGAACGACAAATATTACCTAAACAAACGAAAATGACTTTTCTCATAACTATAACAGTCCTAGTCGTTTCTTAACTTCACGTAGCTGGGCTTCTAAAACAGGATCTTTACGGTTCAAAACGTCCAACATACTTGGTTGTGACTCTTTTTGAACTTCAGAAGCCATTTCAGTACTTTTTTCTGGCTTTGTCTGCGATTTTTTATACTTTCTTACCCATGCAGCTACTTGTTGATATGAAATTCCGTACTTCTCACCAGTAGCCTTGTAGTTGTTATCATGCTCTACCGCATATTGGGCAATTTCTTTTTGTTGACTAACATTGTAATTCATACTAAAAACTCCTAAATAGCTTATTACAAAAAATTATACCATAGAACGCAATACCATTATTGATATAACAAAGTTTAACAAATTGAAACCACAAAAAAATGGTAGCTCAGGGAGGAACCACCATTAATCTTATATTCTAATTATATAATCATAAAATCATCTAACAAAGATTTAGCACAAACCTTTGCTCACATTTAATATTACCATAGTTGTACGTTATAGCTAAGTAAGTTTACAAAAGTCGACAACTTTTTATAAATCAATTTTCCACTAAAAAAAGACCTCTTTGTATGGCCTTTTCTCAGTAAGTGGATTGTTTAGACATGACTATCCCATAATAATTTAATTCATTTTAATTATAAAAAGTGATAATTACACAATATATTCACAAAACCAAACGCTATGTTGATGAAGTATAGCATCCTCATTCTTAATATAATTAATCCACTTCTCTCAATAACCAATTCATTAATATCAATTGACTATTATATTTTACTAAAGTGGGCTAGACCTGTATACCACGTTTTATTTATAAGTAAAAATTACTATCTAAGTATTTTTAAAAATTTCCATTAATCGCTTTAAAACTGGACTGCTGGTCATATTGTGACGATAAACAAACAGAATATAAAATGATGGCAAATCTAAATCATTAACATGAACTTCTTGAATTCCCGGAACATCCTGAATTGCTGTTTCAGTCACGAAACTAAATCCCTTATCCTGTTTAACCAGGCTCAACATCAAACGATAATCATTTGTTTTGAACATTGTATGAGGCTTGACATTGTAACGTTCAATAATTCTTTTTAATACTTGACTATGAACAGATTTTTCATCCAATGAAATAAAATCTTCATCAAATATTTTCTCAACCGACGTAATATCGGAAACGTCTCGATCAGCTGAGGCAATAAATTTAAAGTGATGTTCTTTAATTAACTGATAATCCAGTTGATTTTCTTGTGGCAAAATAGTCGACCCTAACAAGGATAAATCAATTTTGCCATTTTTTAATTCCGATAATAACTGACGAGAACTAGCTCCTTCAGGCACAATGGTATTAAATAAATTGTCATCACGTAACTGATCGAATACTTTTGGAATAACATAATTGCTGATAATCGGTGGCCATCCCATAACAATCTTTTTTCTTTTAATTCTATTCATATCATCACTAATTAAATCATTTTCCAACAAAATTCTATTTATATGAGATAACAACTGTTCTCCAGCATAAGTTAATGACAATGAATTAGCATAACTTTTTCGCTTAACTAAAGAAATCCCATAAGTATCTTCTAATCTTTTTAAAGAATAGGTAATAGTTGGTTGACTAACGCCAAAAAAATTGGCTGTATCTGAAAAGCTCTTCAATTCTGATAATTTTTTAAAATATTGATAATCCTTTATATTCATATCTACACCTATAAATTTTATTTATCGAAGATAACATATTTGACTATATTTTTTATTATGTTTTATAGTACCATACGAAAGTTATTTACAAACACCAATAATAAATATGCCATGTGGACTATATATAAAATTCATTATTTGTAAATTTATTTTATATAATCCGATATATAAATGTATACCAATTATTATAGTGTTTACTTGTATAAAAAAATAATTAGGAGGAATTAATTCTATGAAATATGAGGGTTTAGATTTATTAAATAATCACTTCTTAAATAAAGGTACTGCTTTTACTAAAGAAGAAAGAAAAGAAAATCATCTTGAAGGTTTACTTCCACCATTCGTTCAAACTTTGGACCAACAAGTTGAACAAGCTTACGAAAATTATTCAAATAAGAGTACATTTCTTGATAAAAGAATGTATTTGATGGATTTATTCAACGAAAATATTACTTTGTTCTATAAACTATTTAGCAAACACGTTTATGAATTCATGCCCGTTGTTTATGATCCAACAATCGCTGACACAATTGAAAACTACAGTCACTTCTTCTTAGATCCACAAAATGCTGCTTTCCTATCAATTGATGATCCTGATGATATTGAAGCATCATTAAAGAATGCTGCTAAGGGCCGTGACATCAAACTTATCGTTGTTACTGATGGTGAGGGTATTCTTGGTATTGGTGACTGGGGTGTTCAAGGTGTTGACATCTCTGTTGGTAAATTGATGGTTTATACAGCTGCTGCTGGTGTTGATCCTGAATCAGTTCTTCCTGTTGTTCTTGATGTAGGTACAAACAGAAAAGAATTACTTGACGACGATCTATACATGGGTAACCATCACGAACGTGTTACTGGTGACAAGTACTACAACTTTGTTGATCAATTTGTTGAAACTGCTGAGAACTTGTTCCCTAATATGTATCTTCACTTTGAAGACTTTGGTCGTAGCAATGCTGCCAACATCTTGAATAAGTACAAAGATCAAATTCTTACATTTAACGATGATATTCAAGGTACAGGTATTATTACACTTGCTGGTATCCTCGGTGCTTTGAACATTTCTAAACAAAAACTTACTGATCAAGTTTATCTATCATTTGGTGCTGGTACTGCTGGTGCTGGTATCACAAAGAGAATCTTTGACTCAATGGTTGAAGAAGGCCTATCTGAAGAAGAGGCTAAGAAACACTTCTACTTAGTTGATAAGCAAGGTCTATTGTTTGACGATACTGAAGGTTTAACACCAGAACAAAAACCATTTACTAGAAAACGTAGTGAATTTGCTAATGCTGACGAATTAACAAACTTGGAAGCAGTTGTTAAAGCTGTTCATCCTACAATTCTTGTTGGTACATCAACACAACCTGGTACTTTCACTGAATCAGTTATTAAAGAAATGGCTGCTCATACTGAACGTCCAATTATCTTCCCACTATCAAATCCTACAAAACTTGCTGAAGCCAAGGCTGAAGATCTTTTGAAATGGACTGATGGTAAAGCTCTTATTGCTACTGGTATTCCTGTTGATCCAATCGAATACAATGGCGTAACTTACAACATTGGACAAGCTAACAATGCCTTGGTATACCCTGGTCTTGGCCTTGGTTCAATGGCTGTTAACGCTAAATTGCTTAGTGATGGTATGATCAATAAAGCTGCTCACTCATTAGGTGGTATTGTTGATCTTACAGAACCAGGTGCTGCAGTATTGCCTCCTGTTTCAAAATTAGATAAGTTCAGTATTACTGTTGCTGAAGGTGTCGCACAAGAAGCTATTGATGAAAAATTATCATCTGCTACTGATGCCAAAAAGGCTGTTGCTGACCTTAAGTGGGAACCTAAATATTAATATATAAATTTGTCAAATAAAGGGGAATTATTTTATGGCTGCATTTATCACTTCACTAGAAAGTGTTGCTGAAATCGTTATCGTTATCGCCTTAGGATACTGGTTAAGAGGATCTGGTCGCCTAGGTGATGAATTTAAGAGTAATATTTCATTCATCATCATGAAAATTGCCTTACCTGCTTCTATCTTCGTTTCTGTTCTTAAGTACTTAAACAGAGATAAACTGGCTAGTTTATCTGGTGGTTTAATTTTTACTTTTGCTAGTTTTACTTTAGGCTACATTGTAGCTTGGATCTTAACTAAAGTATTCCGTATCAGAAAGGGTCGTCGTGGTACTTTCATTAACATGTTTGTTAATGCTAATACTATCTTCATTGGTTTACCATTGAACATGGCTCTATTTGGTACAAAAAGTTTACCTTACTTCCTTGTTTACTATGTTATGAATACAATTTCTACTTGGGCCGTTGGTATCTTCTTTATCTCAAGTGACGATCCAACAGTTGAAAAAGGTGCTAAGAAAGACTTTAACTGGAAGAAACTTCTTCCTGCTCCACTTGTTGGTTTCTTAGTTTCATTGGTCTTCTTACTACTAGCTATCCCTGTTCCAGAATGGATCAATAAGACTTTGGACATGGTCGGTGGCATCGTTACACCTATGTCACTTATCTACATTGGTATCATTTTAGCCGATGCTGGTTTGAAGTCTATCAAATTTGACCGTGATACAATTCTTGCCTTAGTTGGTAGATTTGTCATTGCTCCTGCCTTGATGATCAGTATCATCTTGCTAGGTAAATCAATGATGGGTACTAGCCTACCTGCTCTAGAAAGCAGTTCATTCATCATTCAATCTGCTGCTCCTGGACTTGCTGTTTTACCTATCTTAGTTGACCAATCACACGGTGATGTCGACTATGCAACAAACCTTGTTACAACTTCAACAGTTCTATTCGTTATCGTTGTTCCAATCTTAATGCAAGTAGCAAACTTGATCTAGTTTTAATTAAGAATCATTCACACATTCAAAACCTCCTATAAATATCTTTTCACATTCATTTAAAGATTGAGCTTTCCGTGTTCATTCTTTCAACTGATTTTTATATCTAACACATTAACGAAAAAAACTCCCTAACTTGGAATTAACCAGGTTAAGGAGTTTTTTTTAATATTCACGTTTTTTAAAGGCTGTTCGTCAAATCAAGTTGATGGCGGTTCAAGTTAACAGTTAGACCATA
>NZ_AZES01000132.1 GCF_001434985.1 Companilactobacillus paralimentarius DSM 13238 = JCM 10415
TACAAAAATAGAGTTGATGGCAAAATGCCTATCAACTCTATTTATCGTACAGCCATTAAAATTAATGATTTTCTTAAAAGTGAATTTATTATCCTCAAATTCAAATTCTAAAATGCTGCAATTACCAAAGCCACTATCCTTTATTTTATCAATATCAGTCCATTGACTAGTAAAGTTCATAATAGAACCAGCATGACTAACAACTAAAACTGATTTATTGTCTTGATTCATGATATCGAATAAAGTCTTTTTAACACGATCTTTATTTTGTTGAGCACTTTCACCACCGTATTGAACAAAAAAGTCGCCATATTGTTTTTGAGCGTCGGTGATTTTAGGATTCAAGTATTCGTGTTCACCTTCAAATTTGCCAAAAGACATCTCTCGTAATCCTTTTAAACGGGTATAAGGCATATCAGTAACCAATTCCAAAGTATCACTAGATCTTTCAGCCGTCGAGCAAAAAGCAGCGTCAAATTTGATTTGGTTATTTTTAAAGTATTTTCCAGCTGTTTTAGCTTGTTCAATACCTTTGTCAGTCAGTGGTGAGTCACACCAGCCTTGAATCTTACATAGAACGTTAAAAAGCGTTTGTCCATGGCGCATTAAATAAAGCATTTTTTCATGTTTTCCCCTCCGTAAAAGCACTTACATTATACAATAACATTGTCTTTTAAGAAAAAAGGGCTTGAAAAAAATATTACTCCTGTGTATCATCATACTTATAATAGTTTTAGTTTTAAACTAAGTAGTAATTTACTTCAGTGTTCAGAGAATTGACATTTGGTGAGAGTCAAGCAGGGTAGATTATCAAATACGAGACTAAAATTCGCGTCCTACGTTATAGGAGTAAAGAGCAAGTAGTAATACTTGAATTTGGGTGGTACCGCGCATGAGCGTCCCTGCATAATTGCAGGGGCGCTTTTTTCTATAACGGGGATAATTATTGGAGGAAAATCTATGAATATTATTGATGAATTATCATGGCGTGGCTTGATCAATCAACAATCTGATGAAGATGGTCTACGCAACTTAATCGATGAAAAGGATATTTCGTTATACTGTGGGATGGATCCTACTGGAGACTCTATGCATATTGGTCATTTGTTGCCATTTATGACTTTGGAAAGATTTGCTAGAGCGGGACATCATCCATATGTTGTTATTGGTGGTGCTACAGGTTCTATTGGTGATCCAAGTGGTAAAAAAGCCGAACGTCCTATGCAAACAATGGACCAAGTTAATCACAATGTTGAAGCTTTGAGTAATCAAGTTAATAATATTTTCAGTGATTTTACAATGGTTAACAATTACGACTGGACAGAACCAATTGGTATCCTTGATTTTCTACGTGATTACGGTAAATTATTTAACGTCAATACAATGCTTAATAAGGAAATCATTTCTAGTCGTCTAGAAGTAGGTATCTCCTTTACTGAATTTACATATCAAATCTTACAATCACTTGATTTCTTGACACTATATCGTAAACATGATGTTCAATTACAAGTTGGTGGTGGTGATCAATGGGGAAATTTAACTGCTGGACTTGATTTGATCCATAAAGCTGAAGGACAAGATGCCAAAGTTTATGCTTTAACAATTCCATTATTGTTAAAGGCTGATGGTACTAAATTTGGCAAAACTGCTGGTGGTGCTGTTTGGCTTGATCCTAAGAAGACCTCACCATATGAGTTTTACCA
Organism: Companilactobacillus paralimentarius DSM 13238 = JCM 10415; assembly: GCF_001434985.1. Classification (GTDB taxonomy): domain Bacteria; phylum Bacillota; class Bacilli; order Lactobacillales; family Lactobacillaceae; genus Companilactobacillus; species Companilactobacillus paralimentarius. Next base: position 1,704 of record NZ_AZES01000132.1, read on the forward strand.
ATTCTGGTTTAATCAAGATGATAAAGACGTTGTTAATCTCTTAAAGAAGTTTACTTTCTTGTCTAAAGAGGAAATCGACAAGTTGGCTGAATCTATCAAGACGGCACCGGAAAAACGATTGGCTCAAAAGACATTGGCTCAAGAAGTAACTAAATTTGTTCACGGTGAAGAAGCATTGAAGACAGCTGAAAAAATTACTGATGTTTTATTCTCAGGTGAGATCCAAGCGCTAACAACTACAGAAGTTGCTGAAGCTTTCCATGGTGTTCCTAGTGAAGAAATTGCTGCTGATCCAATTAATTTAGTTGATTTATTAATCGCTGCTAACGTTGATAAATCAAAGCGTCAAGCACGTGAAGACATTCAAAATGGTGCTATTAGAATCAATGGAGAGAAGTTAACAGATACGACTCTTGAAATTGATCCTAAGACATCATTTGATGGCAAATATATCGTTATTCGTCGTGGTAAGAAGAAGTACTTCTTGGCAAAAATTAAATAAAACCATTGACTGAAAATGTAAAATCGTTTATATTATTTGCAACGAAAACTTTTAATCGAGTCCTGTGAGGCTTGGAAGGTATTAACTACATTTGACAGAAAAAGTGTAAACTTCCTTTCCTTGTGGGATAGGGAGTTTTTTGTTTACTTAAAAAACTAGGGAACTTTTAATCAGATCCAGTGAGGTCTAGAAGGTTTAAGGGATAATACTAAACTTTTTGGGGGTAGCTGGACTGACAGCTACCCCTTTTAATTTGGAGGAAAACAATGAAAAATATACTTTCTATGTCACAATTATCCAACCAAGAGGTTCAAGATTATCTTAATGCAGCCTTGGAATTTAAGAACGGTCGGCAATCTACGATAGGCAAAGACAAATTTGCTGTTAATATGTTTTTTGAAAATAGTACAAGAACTAAATCAAGTTTCCAAGTTGCAGAGATGAAATTAGGGATGCAACAAATTGTCTTTGATGCTGAAAAATCCTCAACTAAAAAAGGTGAGAGCCTCTACGATACTTGTCGAACATTGGAAAGTGTTGGAGCCGATTTAGCGGTTATCCGTCACAGCAAAGATGAATATTATAATGAACTTTTAAATCGTAATTTGGGTATTCCTATCATTAACGCAGGTGACGGTGCTGGTCAGCATCCTTCTCAATCTTTACTTGATTTAATGACGATTTTTGAGCACTTTGGTCGTTTAAATGGTTTGAAGGTAGGTATCATCGGGGATCTCAGTCACTCACGAGTAGCACATTCCGATGCTGAAATTTTGACACAGTTAGGTTCAGATGTTTACTTTGGTGGACTCAATTCTTGGTATACGTCAGAATTCCAAGCTATGGGACCTCATAAGACAGTAGATGATTTGTGTAAAGAAATGGACGTGGTCATGTTGTTACGAGTTCAACATGAAAGATTGTCAGCTGAAGAGAATCAGGGCTTTTCAAAAGCTGATTACTTTGAAAAGTATGGTTTGGATATGCGCCGAGTTAATCTGATGAAACCAGATGCTATGTTAATGCATCCAGCCCCAGTCAATCGTGGAGTTGAAATTGCAGATGACGTTGTGGAATGTGATAAATCGTATATTTTTAAACAGATGGTCAATGGTACATTTGTCAGAATGGCAATGATCGAATCAGTTTTGAAAGGTGCTAACTAAATGAAGACATTAATAAAGAATGCTCAATTGTATTATCAAGGACAATTAACTCCAGCAGATCTTTTGATAGAAGATGGAAAATTTACGCAAATTGCTGAAGAGATATCAACCGACGGTGTTCAGATGATTGATGCGAAACAACAATTAGTTGCTCCAGGATTAGTTGATGTACACGTTCATTTTCGTGAACCAGGTCAAGTTCATAAGGAAACCATCAAAACAGGTACTTTAGCTTCAGCACATGGCGGTTTTACAACAGTCGGGGCTATGCCTAATGTTATTCCAGTACCTGATGATACAGAAAAATTTCAAAAACAGTTGGAGTTAAATCAAAAAAACTCTTTAATCAATACTTTACAGTATGCTCCGGTAACTAAGAATGAAACTAGTGATGAATTAGTCGATATTGAAGCTCTGGATAAATTAGGGGCTTTTGCCTTTTCTAATGATGGTCATGGGATTATGAATGCTCAGTCAATGTATTCTGCAATGGAAAGAATTGAAGCCATCGACAGTCACTTGGCTGCACACGTTGAAGACAAGAATCTCTTCAATCATGGGGTGATCAACTTTGGTTCAGCTTCACAACGATTAGGTTTGCCTGGAATCAAACAAGTAGCCGAGACTTCACAATTGGCTCGTGACTTAGTTTTAGCTAAAGAAACTGGTGTGCATTATCATGTTTGTCATATTTCGACTAAAGATGGCGTGAATTTAGTTAGAATGGCCAAAGATGCCGGAATTAATGTTACTTGTGAAGTGACACCACACCACTTATTACTTAGCGACAAAGATATCGTGACAGATGACGCTAATTTTAAGATGAATCCGCCATTGCGTTCAAAAGAAGATCAAACGGCATTATTGGACGGTTTAGAAGATGGTACGATCGATATGATTGCGACCGACCATGCTCCTCATGCTAAAGAAGAGAAGAATCAAGGTTTTCAAAAGAGTGCTTTTGGTATTACCGGAATTGAAACATCGTTCCCTTTAATGTATACATGTTTAGTTAGAACAGGATTGATCAGTTTGGAAAAGTTGATTGGGCTAATGACAGTGAAACCAGCTCAATTATTTGGACTAAAGGATGTAGGAACAATTGGATTAAATCAGAGAGCCGATTTTACCATGATTGATTTGAATCAAGACTATACCATCAATGAAACCGACTTTTTATCTAAAGGAACTAATAGTCCTTTTATTGGAAAATCAGTATTTGGACAAGTTCAGGCCACTTATGTCAACGGTAAGGTAGTCTATACAAACAACTATGAGGAGTAAAAATGGATAAACTAGTTATAGTAGCATTAGATTTTGCAGATGATTTTGAATGTATTAATTTTTTGAATCAATTTCCTAAGAATCAATCGTTATTTTTAAAAATCGGTTTAGAAATGTTTTGTCAATATGGCTATCCTTTTGTCAAACGTTTGCGAGAACGAGGCTATAATATTTTTCTTGATTTGAAATTACATGATATCCCTAACACTGTTAAACGGACTTGTCAGATGATTGCTAAGTGGGATGTTCAGTTGTTAACGATTCATGCTAGTGGTGGAGCAGAGATGATTGCAGCTGCTAAAGAAGGGTTATCAGGTTCTAATACTAAATTATTGGCCGTTACTCAATTAACATCGTTAGGACAAGTAGAACTGTCGAATGAATTACAGGTTTCATTGCCTTCACAAGATTATGTTACAAGATTGGCCAAATTAGCATTTAACAATGGAGCAGATGGAGTTATTTCATCTGCCTTAGAAGTACCAATGATTAAAGAGGCAACTAGCGAGGAATTCCTCTGTGTTACCCCAGGAATTCGTCCAAAATCAGCCCAAGTTGGCGATCAAAAACGAGTTGCGACACCTAGTCAGGCTAGAAAATTAGGTAGTGACGCCATTGTAGTTGGAAGACCAATCACACAAGCCAAAGATGAATATAATGCTTATGTGAATATTGAAAAGGAGTGGAGTAAGTAATGGATAAAAAAATAGCAATCGACATTGCCAGTCAATTATTGAAAATTAAGGCGGTAACCTTAAGTCCTAAAGAACCTTTCACTTGGGCTAGTGGAATTAAATCACCGATTTATACAGATAATCGTTTGACCATTGCTTATCCAAAGTTCCGTCAAACAATTGCCGAAGATCTTGCACTTTTAATTAAGGAAAAATATCCTGAAGTAGAGGTCATTGGCGGTGTTGCTACGGCCGGAATTCCTCATGCCACCGGAGTTTCTAATATTCTTGACTTACCATTGAATTATGTTCGTCCAAAGAAAAAAGATCACGGTAAAAAGGGTCAAATCGAAGGACGCTGTCAGACTGGTGATAAGGTTGTATTGATTGATGACTTGATTTCAACTGGCGGTAGTATTTTAAAAGCTGTTGATGCTGTTCGTGAAACAGGAGCTGAAGTTATCGGTACAGTCGCTATTTTTTCCTATGATCTACCAGAGAGTACAACCAATTTTGCGGCCGCAGAAACAAAATTGTACACCTTGACCGATTTCCCTACATTGATTCAGGTAGCCAAAGAACAGGACTATATTGAGGAAAATGATACAGAATTGTTAGAACAATGGTATAAAAACCCAGAAGGATGGTGTAAATAATGGATTTATATAAAGCAGTTCGTCCGTTAATTTTTAAAGTAGATCCAGAGGTCGATCATCATTTAGTAGCCAATGGGTTAAAGATGTTTAATCGCTATCCACATGTTTTACAATCAATGTTTCAAACTAAAAAGCGAGCCGACTTGAAAGTTACCGTTAAAGGCGTGACTTTTGATTCACCAATTGGAATTGCTGCCGGTTTTGATAAAAAGGCTGAATTTTACAATAGTTTAGGTGCTCTAGGTGCTGGATTTGTTGAAATTGGAAGTGTGACTAAGGAAAATCAACCTGGTAATCCCAAGAAACGAATTTTTCGTTTGGCAGAAGATCAAGCCATCATCAATCGTATGGGGTTAAACAATTTAGGCGTTGAAGAAACTAGAAAACATTTGGCTAATACTCCTAAACACGTCACATTAGGTATCAGTGTAGCCCCTGGCCATGGATTGACTAGTGAAGAGATGGTTGACGAAATGGTGGATGATATTAAAGAGATTCATTCATTTGCGGACTATATAGCTTTGAATCAAAGCTGCCCTAACCAAAAAGGTGTGACAACTTTGCAGGAGATTCCTGTTGCCAAAAGATTATTGCAAAAAATTCATAATTTACACATTAAGGAACCAGTTTTTTGTAAATTTGGAAATGATATTACTGCTGAGCAATTGATTGAATTGATTAATGAAACTAAAGGATTGATGGACGGCATTATTTTGACCAACACAGCCTCTAATCCAAGCAAAGTTTATAACAATTTGAAGTCAACCAATCGCAATGAAGGTGGTGGTTTAAGTGGTAAGCCAATCTTCCTTAAATCATTGAGCCTGACTAGAGCAATTCATCAGGCCTTCCCGGAATTACCAATTATGTTTTCTGGTGGCGTCTTTACACCTGAGGATGCACAGACAGCTCTAGAAGCAGGCGCTAGTTTGGTACAGGTTTACACAGGTTTCATTTACAATGGACCAACCCTTTTAGAAAAAATTAATCGTCAACTATCTATTAATGATGTGGTACGTAATTTGGATTATGCTCCTGTTGCAAAAGCACCAAGCCATAATCCACAGGATGTTGAAGTTACCGATATTAATGAAGATAAAAAAGTTGAATTAGATGCCAATTCTGGTGCATCTTTCCATGAAGAATAATAAAAAAGACTGTCAGATAGGGATTTCTATCTAAACCGAAAATTTCAATAACAAGTTAGCCACTTGGACAAAATAAATTGAATCCAAGT
>NZ_AZES01000133.1 GCF_001434985.1 Companilactobacillus paralimentarius DSM 13238 = JCM 10415
ACTTGGATTCAATTTATTTTGTCCAAGTGGCTAACTTGTTATTGAAATTTTCGGAAATATTTTAAACACGATCATATGTAAACATATCAAATAAATAAAAGATTCAGATCATAAACGATCTGAATCTTTTATTTAATTAATACCCTGAATTAGAATATCCACTATTTCCTGTGCCAGAACTACTATTTGCTCCCGTAGTTGAACGTTGTGAACCAATATTATTAATATCTTGTACAGACTTAGTAGTTGATGAACTTTGCGTAGAAGGCTTAAATTGAATATTACCTGTCTTAGCATGTGGCAAATCTAAATTCTCACGAATAAAGTTTGTAACTCGTTGTAATTCAGATTCTTTCATAACTTCCATACTTTGTTTAGCAACTTCTTCCCCATTACCCTGCAAATGAGTTTCTGAAGTATGTTTTCTAACTGAATTATAGTCCTTAGCAATTGTGGTTAATTCATCGAATGTCAAATCAGTTTGTGTTTGATCAGATAATGAGTTAATAAAGCTTTGATTTAATAACGTAGACACTGAACTGCTCTTATGTACTAAAGCAGTAAGTACAGCTCGTTGACGAGTTTGACGTCCATAATCGCCTTGTGGATCATCATAACGCATACGTGAATATGCTAAAGCTTTCTTACCATTCATATGAGTCTTTTCACCTTTTGTAAATGAAAATCCTTCATACTTAAAGCTTAAAGTTGGTGTTACATCAACACCATTAGCTTGATTAATAACCTTTTCCATACCACCCATATTAATAAGTGCGTAAAAATCAATTGGAATATTCAAAAGTTTTTGAACGGTTTTAATTGCTGTCTTAGTTTGACCGTAAGAATATGCCGCATTAATTTTAGCTGGTGAAACCGACTTATAACCAGGTATATTGACAGCAGTATCACGTGGAATACTTGTTACTGTTGTTTTGTTTTCACTTGGATTTAATGTAATTACCATCATACTATCCGTACGACCTTTGTAATCACGTCCCAACGCACCGGTATCAGTTCCCATTAGAAGAATTGAAATTGGCTTCTTATTCTTTAATTGCCCACTCACATTACGTTCTTTAGTCACACCAGATGGCGTGAAAGAATTATTAACTGAATTTTTAACACTACGATATTTAGTCATGCCATAAGCTGCTCCACCCAAAACTATCAATAAAATAACTGATAGAAAAACGTTTCTCAACGCATGCTTTTTTCGACGATGCTGCATAATAAACTCCTCCATACTATTTCTTCATATAAAATCTTTTCCCTAATATTTCCCTCGTTCCAAGAACAATCTTACCGCTAATTAATAATTAGTAAATATACACATGTTTTTCATAAGAAAATATAATTAATGTCGTATTTTCAAAATGCTTAATAGATATTTGAAATCAGACGAATTTAATAACATCGACAATATGACGTATACTCCTCCTCCAACTAATATCTGGATACATAATATACCAAAGGTACTAGAAATCCCTTGATAAAGTAATCCAACAATATGAACACTGAAAAACATAATCAGGGACATAATTGCATTAGGTATGCAATCTTTACCTAGTTCATAGAAAGAATAACCAAATAATTTTTTATTGGCAGAAACATTCGTTAATATTGCTAAAACGCCAACAAGAATATCACTTGAAGCCATTGCATACGGACCAAACGGAATACTTGAAATAATTGTAATAAATCCAATTCCTTTTTTAATAATATTAAGCCTTAAATATATATTACTCTTCCCCACAGCCAATATTGCCTGAAGATTAACTATATTAATTGGATATAGCGCCAAAAATATACATGCAATTTGCATATATGGAACAGCCGGTAACCACTTATCAGTCAACATCCAACTGACCAAATTATGAGATGCCCTCCGCTAGAACCTACTAAACATATTTTCATTGAATATTCCTTCCATAAATCAATCTGCTTATCTTAGTATGCACCGTTAGGTTTAATAAAAACCGCAACGGTTTTTATCAATACGCTTAAGTCAAGCATGATACTTCGCTTATTTATATAGCTCAAATCCAATTCAACCATTTCTGAAAATCCTACATCATTACGTCCACTAATTTGCCATAAGCCTGTGCATCCAGGTTTTACCGCCAATCTCTGCTTATCATACTCTGTATATTCTGCAACTTCGCGAGGCAATGGTGGCCTTAGGCGGCGCCAAAGCTACGATTAGCTATGAGTTGGACCGGGTTAAACCTTATGATCCAGAATTAGCTCAGCAAGATGCGGATCGCAAAAGGCGGAATTGCGGTCGTCGTTCGATGCTGACGGCAGCATTAGCGACTTTAATTACCAATCACTTACGATTAACCTGGTCACCAGAAACCATTGCGGCCGCTTATAACTTGAGCACTGCGTCAATTTATAATTGGCTTAATCGTGGGAAATTTACAAGTGGGACTTCCATCGAACAACGGCCAACAACTGTTAATCAACGGTTAGATTTTGGTCATTGGGAAGTAGATACGGTGCTTTCTAGTCGAAGTGAGTCACGATCATGTCTGGTTACATTCGTAGAACGTAAGACCCGACTTCTATGGGCCATCAAAGCCCCTAATAGAACGGCTAAGGCTCTAAACACCGCCTTTGGCAAGTTTATGGGGGCCTTCGGTCCCCAAGTAAAATCCATTACTGTTGATCATGGTAAAGAGTTTGCCAATTATCAGGCCTTAGAACAGGATTATCAGATCAAAGTTTATTTTTGCCATCCATATTCACCATGGGAGCGAGGTTCCAATGAATATTTTAATAGACGGTTACGCTGGTTCTTCCCGAAAAAGACCAATTTTAGCCAAGTACGACTGATGAGATCCTAGCAGCACTTGAACTAATTAATCAACGACCATTAAAAATACATCATCAACAGACTGCCATTGAAAGATTCCGGGCTTGTTTGGATTAAACTTGTAATTTGCCTATTAAAATAACCAAAATTTTTTCTTTTTCTTAGATAACGTTGAAATCTTAACAAAGTCTGTATCACCAATGTCATCACCATTGATGATATTTCTTGCATTAAGATTAAATAATTGAGCTTTGCGAAGTCCCTCTTCTTTTTCTAACTTCTCAAAGGCTTCTTTCATTAAATACCTACGTCCCTTAAAATTATGGGCATCCGATGAAAAAATAAATCCTAAATTGGCTTTAATAATTTCTTCAGTAAGTGTTTGGACCTTCTTACCAAAAACACCAAGATAACTACTACTTGTCAATTGTGTTAAACATCCCATTTTAACGAAATCATATAATTTATCAGGATCTTCCTGAATTCCATGATTACGCTCTGGATGGGCAATAACCGGCGTTATGCCACGGGTAGTTAAATCAAAAATCATATCCGCTGTATACTCAGGAATACCATCATGTGGCATCTCTAACAATATATAACGATTAGTTTCATCCATGAACAGAATATCATCTTTAGCAATGGCATCCATTAGTTCCCCTGTTAGATGAACTTCTTGAC
>NZ_AZES01000134.1 GCF_001434985.1 Companilactobacillus paralimentarius DSM 13238 = JCM 10415
TAAAAAAAGTGCTCCTAAAGTTGTTAGATTATGTCTAACAATTTTAGGGCACTTCAGTCCATTGCCCTTTTTCTATCCAAATTTTTCGTCTGGGTAGAATTCTATTTAATCTTACAATCTACCAAATTAAATAAATTATCAAATAAAATTGAAACTGAGGAGGTTTATGCGTCCTTGACATGGTCTGTGTGGCATGTATCACCATTTATAACAAGTGTTTTCTTCATTTTGGGAATCTTTACGCTATACCAAGTTCTCTATGATGGATTAAAGACGTTGCTACATTCTAAAAATATTAAAATAGACGATGATTCACTAAACTCCATATTTGGAGTTTTGTATATGTTAATTTTCATTTTTAGTATGCAAGCCACTTTAGTGGGAACTCCCATATCGTGGCAGTTTATGAATTTTCAATTAATAGGATTAATTTTCTGTGCCTATTTCTTGAATATAAAAGTTCCAATGTACTACTTTTTTCCAATTATGATTCTGTATATGGTTTTCAATAGTTCAATCGGTTATTGGGAATCATGGCTTCACGGAATTATTTTAATGATTTTCTACATTTCATTAAACAAGTTACGTCGTCGTCAAAAGTATCGTCATCCATTCGTGTGTTATATGTTAATGGGAACTGTTTTTGGAGGGATGCTATGGTTATGCATGAAGATTAAGTTTGGATTGCCAATGGCAACGTTCTTCGAAGAATGGGGTTACTTAATTATATTTGAAGCCTTACTCTTTAGTTATGTAGGAATGATTTTGCGTGATAGTCAATTAAAAATAAAGCTATTACAGTTTGCTAATCACGATGCGTTAACTAAAACCGAAAACTATGCTGCTTATACGGCGGAGATCAATAACTTATTTGACAGTAGTTCAAAAAAAAAATTGGATTTGTCGATGATGATGTTTGATATTGATCACTTTAAACAAGTAAATGACACATACGGACATTTAGCTGGTGATAAGGTTTTGCAACACGTTGCTGATGTGGTCCATACGGTTATCAATGCTAATGATCCTAAAGTTAAGTTGTATCGTACTGGTGGCGAGGAATTCAATGTGATTTTTCCAGGATATGATTTGAACTCTACGGAACCAATCGTTAAAGAAATATTTGCAGCTTTGAATCATTTAGATGTCAATATTGATGGTGAGGATATTTCAATAACGATTTCTGTTGGTGTTTCAATGATCTCGAAAAAGGATACAGAACCTAATGATTTTTATACGCGAGTTGATAGTAACTTATATCGTTCTAAGAGAAATGGTCGTATGAGAATTACGGTAGCTTAAAATAAAAATGGCGTCTATATTTTAGATTATTCATAAATCCAAATATAGACGCCATTTTTTTATGCAACTGTTTCTACTTTTGAAGTTTTACGACTTTTAGGCATAACCAGATTTAGGATAATAGCGGCAATGGCTGCTACGGCAATTGGTGATCCTAATAAGTATTGAAGAATTTGTGGAGCATTTTTAGTTACATTAGCTGGTAAGAGAACTAAAGCCAAAGTTAATACAATTGGTAGGCCAATAATGTAAAGGTCACGATCAGTTGTTTCAAGACCACGGATGACGTTCAAACCGTTTAACATAATTGTAACGGTAATAATAGCGAAGACACCACCGATAACTGGCGCAGGAATAGCAGCTAAGAAGGCTGACAATTTACTGAAAAATCCTAGAATAGAGAACCAAATTCCGGCAAAAAGGAATACTCGCTTGCTGGCAACACCAGTAATGGAAATTACACCCGCATTAGTTGAGTAACCTGTAACAGGAGTTGTACCGAGAAGAGCAGCAACTAAACAGCTTAATCCTTCGCCGATAATACCATGGTTCCATTGTTTATCAGTGATTTTATGATTAGTAACAGCACCCATAGCAAACCAAGTACCAGTTGTTTCAGTAGTAATTACGGCATAGATGATAATGAAGGTAATGATGGCTGAAGGTGAGAAATTGATACCCCAGTGGAAGATAGTTCTTTGGGGGAGTCCAAACCAAGCAGCATCAGCAACAGTTTTCCAATCGAACATGCCCATCATGCTTGATACCAAGGTACCAACACCTAGTGCTAAAATAATTGAACTAGTTCTAAAGAAACGACGAACCTTAGGAAACTTCAAGCTGATTCCGACAGAAATAACTAAAGTTAAAGCGGTGATAGAAGCTAAAATAATATTCTTATCGATATTTCCAGGAGCATTGAAGATATTACTGTTTAAAGCTGTAGGAATCAATGAAAGACCAACACAGGTGATGATGGTACCACCAACCATAGCAGGTACTAATTTATTAATGATTTTTTGGAAAACACCTGTGGCACCTAAGATGATTAAAATGATGGAACCTATTAACAAGGCACCAATCAAGGTTCCCATTCCGTTTCCTTTAAGACCTCCAGAGGCCAAAACGACTCCGGCTGCAGCACCTAGTGGAACAAATGATGGACCCTGTGAAACAGGCATTTTCATAAAGAAAAAGGTTTGTAAGATTGTGCCAATACCAGCAGCTAAGAAAGTTGACTGCAAGAGTCCCATTTGATCTCCTAAGCCCATAGCCATCATTCCCGCAAGAACGATAGGAGGTACGTAAATATCCATTGCTAAGACGTGTTGAAGTCCTAAGAATCCGGCTTCTCCCAGACCAATTTTATCGTCTGGTCCAACTAATAAATTACTTTTATTATTTTCCATTTTCTTCTCCTAGATTATCGTGAACTAATTTTCCAGATACATAAACCTGTTTGATGTTCTCTTTGTTAGTGTGATAAATCAATCTTTCAAAGATTTGTTGAGGTTCATTGGATGATAGTTCATAGTATTGATCTTGAACAATTTGTAAATCAGCTTTGAAACCAGCCTTAATTTGACCAGTTTTGAGATGAAGAGCTAAAGCACCGCCAACAGTTGCTAAATAAAAAACATTTGCAGCTGTTAAACGACTATTTTGTTTAGTTTCATCCTGTAAAGTTTGAGATGACATGATTGCTTGTTGCATATTACGATAAAGGCTTGGAGAGAACCCTCCAGAGATATCAGTTCCTAAACCAACTTTTACTTTTTGTTGGTGGGCTACTTTGACACGCATGACATTGTTACCAAAGTAGACGTTAGAAATTGGACAGTGAGCTAAAGCAGTTTGTTTATTGTGAAGTAGCTGGAGATCACTGTCACTTAATTGAGTACCGTGAGCTAAAACTGTTTTGTCAGTTAGTAAGCCGAATTGATCAAGTACTTCAGCATCTCTTTTGTGAAAACGATTGATAGCATACTGATCTTCCCAGATACTTTCGCTACAATGAGTTTGAATAGGGAGATTGTATTCAGCTGCTAATTTTCCTAGACCGCTAAGAGTATCGTCGGTACCACTAGGAACGAAACGAGGTGTGATAACCGGAGTTATTTCAGCTTTTGTTTGCTTTTGAAGTTGAAGAACTTTTTCAATGAAACGCTTAGTTTCGTTAAGAGCCTCCTGAGAAGAGTTATCACGATAAAAATCAGGTGTTTGTTCTGGATTATCCATTGCAACTTTGCCAATGAAGGCTCTTTGACCTAGACGAGCACATATTTTTGCAAGGATTAAATTAGCATCGGTATCAACTGAGCCAAAGAAAAGACCAGTCGTTGTTCCATTTGCTAAAAGTTCAGAAATGAGGTTTTGGTAAACCTTTTCAGCATAAGCTAGGTCCTTAAACTTAGCTTCCAATGGAAAAGTATACGTATTGAGCCATTCCTGAAGTGGTCGATCCAAAGCTAAACCAGCTTGAGGCCACTGTGGTGCGTGAATATGTAAATCAGTAAATCCTGGTAATAAATAATTACCAGGTGGTAAGATATGAAGAATCTTTTGTTGCTTAGCAAGTTGTTTGACAGATTGATAATCAGAATCTTCAACGGATATTACACGGTCAATAATGCCTGACTGGTTTACACATATAAGTACTTTTGGTGTAAAATCCGCCTTGTCAAACGTTGCCGAAGAAACGATGGGTCCTTCAAAAACTATTTGATAGGTGATAATCTAACACTTCCTTAAAATTTGTTGTCCTTAGAATAACATGAATGATTGTGTAAATAAATAGTAAAATGTTCGTGTTTTTCTTAAATAAGAAAATAGTACGCTTCCAAAAAAAGGAAACGTACTATTTTTTAATATAAAAATAATTTTGAAATAGGTTGTAGTTGCTTTTAAATTAGGATATTTAGAATTTAATAAATTTGTTTTTTAAAAAATGAATTTATTAAAAATATATGAAATTCTTTTATAAAAATATTTTATTTTAATTAAATAGACTGATTGTAATTATTTCTTTACAAAAGTTACTAAAAAAACTTCTTGATTGTATATACAATCATGACTACACTAAAAATGAAATCAATTACAAAAAGGAGCGATAAAATGACTTATGCAATGATTGGTACTTGGAGAATGGCTTATGAAGGTTTGTGTAAAGGAATGGATCTTTTAAAGACTAATGGAAAAAGTTCGGATGCTGTCGAAGAAGCTATTAAAGAAGTAGAGAATTATCCTTTCTTTAAATCAGTTGGTTATGGTGGATTGCCCAATGCTAATGGCTTGGTAGAAATGGATTCTGCTTTTATGAATGGTGATACTTTTGAAGTTGGAGCTGTGATGGGAATCAGTGATATTAAGAATCCAATTTCGGTAGCCAAGAGATTAAGTCATGAGCATTTTAATAGCGTCATGGTAGGAACAGGTGCTACTCAATATGCATCACAGAATGGCTTTGAGCGAAAAAATATGCTGACCGATCGTGCTAAAAAAATTTGGGAAAAGAGAAAGAGAGAGATAGCCGAAAAAAATCTTTCACCTTACGATGGTCACGATACTGTGGGGATGGTAAGTCTTGATCAGAACGGATCAGTTTCGGTAGGTACTTCTACATCAGGATTATTTATGAAGAAACCTGGTAGAACTGGGGATTCAGCTCTGGTGGGAGATGGATTTTATGCTGATAGTGAGATTGGTGGTGCAGCTGCAACTGGATTAGGAGAAGATATTATGAAAGGGTGCCTCTGCTATGAAATTGTTCGTTTGATGGGAACCGGATTAAACCCACAAGAAGCATGTGACCAAGCTGTTTATCCGTTCGTTGAAAAATTAAAGAAACGCTATGGCAAAGCAGGTGAATTCTCATTGGTTGCTCTCAATAAAGAAGGTCAATGGGGTGTGGCAACAAATGTTGAATTCACTTTTGCTGTAGGAACAGAGACTAAGGAACCTAAGATTTATATTGCTTATCCAGAGGATGGCAATAAGACTAAGATCAATCCAATTACTCAAGAGTGGTTGGATGCTTATGAAAAAAGGATCAAGGCTCCGATAGATTAAGAGGGAGTTTTTATGAAGTATTTATATAGTGAGATAGCCGATAAGTTGGAACAGGATATCAAGAATGGTGAATTTGGAATTCATCAAAAATTACCAGTAGAAAATGAATTGTCGTTTCGTTTTGAAACTTCACGTTTAACGATTAGAAAAGCTATAGAAGAGTTACAAAGGCGTGATTTAGTTGTAAAAGATCGCAATTGAGGAACCTTTGTTTTATCACCCGAAACTAAGAAAATTTCCAGTGGACTAAATGGACTATATAGTTTTAGTGAAGTAGCTAAAAGACAGCATATAAAACCAGAAACAGTTGTTTTGAATTTGGAGACAGCTCGAGAAGTACCTTCGTTGATAAAAAAGCAACTTCAGTTACGAGGCGATGAATCGCTTTGGAAATTGGAACGATTAAGATTGGGTAATGGCGAGCCTTTGACGCATGAAGAAATATATTTACAAAAACGCTTTGTACCTGATTTAACAAAGGAAAATGCAGCTACGTCATTATTTAAAATGATTGAAAAAAATATTTCGATTGCCTATGCCAGCCAAGAGTTGGAGGCAGTTATTCTTGAAGGAAAAGTAAGTGAACTTTTGAAAAGTAAACCAGGAGAACCAACTTTTTTGGCTCATACGACGTCATATTCAGCTGATGGATATCCAGTTTTACATGACGAATCGTACTATCGATCTGATAAATATAGTTTTCATAATATCTTGTATCGTCATCATTAGTTAGGAGGTTGGAAAAATGAAAGTGATTATATTATTAGACCAAATTCAAGCTGGTCTAGGTGGTAAGGAAAAAGCCGATACCGAATTAGGTGGTAAGAAATTGGCGATGGGTGCAGCCGATACGATTGATAAAACTTTAAAAAAGAAGGATTCCTCAATTATGGCTACTTTTTTCTGTGGGACAGAATTTTATGAAGCCAATAAGGAAGTTGTTCAAGGTAAAATCACTCGTATGTGTCAAAAGATGCAGCCGGATATTTTATTGGTTGGGCCAACTTATGATTATAGTGACTTTGCAAAAATGGCTTGTGAAGTAGGATATGCAGTAGAAAGTAACTCAGAAATTCCGGTTGTGGCAATGGTAGCTCAAGAAAAAAATACTGATATTATTTCTGAGTATAAAGACAAATTGAATATTGTTAAAATGCCTAAAAAGGGTGGCACGGGTTTATCAGATTCTATTGATAAAGGAATTGAATTGTGTGCTAAAAAAGTGAAGAAAGAAGATACAACTGAATTTGTGAATAAATATTGTTTTTAGAAGGGAATGATCTTCATGCAAAAGAAATTTGAGCAAATATTAATGCCTGTGGCGACAAAGTTAGCCAACAACGTAGTTTTACGTTCCTTACGTGATGGTTTTCTAATTATTACTCCTTTAATTATTGTTACTTCTATTTTCTTATTGATTGGAAATTTTCCAATTCCCGGTTGGGCAGATTTTTGGACAGGGATTCTTGGCCCTCAATGGACAGAATGGTTTAGTGCTGTTTCTGACTCTGTGTTCAGTTTTACTGGTCTTTTAGCATGTTTTGGTATTTCTTATGCATATGGTAAAAACCGTGGTCTACGTGCGGTCCATGCCAGTGCGGTAGCAATTGTTTCATTCTTGATTATGACTCCAACCACAGTTGAAGTTGGTAAAAAGACGGTTGGCGCTGTCCAAACAATTTATTTAGGGCCTAATGGTATTTTTTTAGGATTATTTACAGCCTTAGTCAGTGTTGAATTGTTCCGCTTTGCTATTAAACGTAATTGGACTATAAAAATGCCTGATGGTGTTCCACCAGCAGTAAGTGAATCTTTTGATGCTTTGCTACCAAGTGGTTTTGTAATTTTGGCATTCTTTTTAGTTAGAATTATTTTTAGTTTAACTGATTTTGGTACGGCTTATAATTTCATTTATACAATGTTACAAGCACCATTAAAGAACGTTGGTAATTCATTACCATCAGTATTGCTTTACAATTTCTTAGCCTCGTTACTTTGGTGTTTTGGTATCAATGGACCAACTATTACAAATAGTGTTTGGTCGCCGATTTTCTTTGTTTTGACTCAAGATAATCTTAAAGCTTTCCAAAGTGGACATGCTTTACCTCACATTTATACACAACAATTTATTGATATTTTTACAACATACGGTGGTGGCGGTAGTACGCTGTCACTTCTGATCGTAATGTTATTCGTTTGTAGATCAAAGCGTATTAAAGAACTGGGTAAATTAGCCATTGTTCCAGGAATATTTGGTATTAATGAACCTTTGATCTTTGGTCTACCAGTTGTTTTAAATCCTATTATTGCTATCCCATTTATTATTGTGCCAGTTGTGAATACTTTAATTTCGGGGATTGTTTTTAGTTTACATTGGATTCCTTATACTAACGGGGTTATGTTGCCATGGACAACTCCACCATTGATTTCCGGATGGCTTTCGACGGGAAGTTGGTTGGCTTCTGTATTACAGCTGTTTGAATTAGTACTTGGAGTTCTAATTTACTATCCATTTGTTAAGATGCTAGATAAACAGTATTTGAATGAAGAAGCAGTTGCTGAAGAGGCAGAGGATGTGGATATTGATTTTAGTAATATTTAAGGAGAATAAAATTGAAAGAGATTAGAACAGACTTTCAAAAATTATTTGATGAATCCAAAGATGAATTTCTAACTTATTTCACGGATCTGATTAGAATTCCTAGTGTTAATGGTCATAAAACTTATCAGGCTCCATTTGGAATAGGACCCAAACGTGCTTTAGAATATATATTGAATTTGTCCAAAAAGTTAGGCTTTAGAACTGGTCAAGCTGGTAATTGTGTAGGTTGGGCTGAATACGGGCCAGAGACTGAGGATTATTTCGGAGTTCTGGGTCATCTTGATGTAGTTGATGTTGTGGATGACTGGAATTATCCACCTTTTGACCTAACCTTAAGAGAGGGATATTTCTATGGTCGTGGAGTGCTAGATAATAAGGGACCATTACTATCAACACTATTTGCACTATATTTAATTAAAAAACAACGAATTCCTTTAAATAAACGAATTCGGATTATGTTTGGAACTGATGAAGAAATGGGAAGCCGTGATATTCCCTATTTTTTAAAAGAACAAAAACCACCATATGCCGGGTTTACACCTGATTGTAAATTTCCCATTGTCTATGGAGAAAGAGGGATCGTTGATTTAACTGTTACTTTGCCAATTACAGATGGGTCATTGGAACAAATTGATTCACTCAAAGGAGTATTCGATCATAGTTTTTTACCAGATTATGCAGCCATTACTGTTAACGGTAAAAAGACTGAATACCATGGTAAGAAAGCACCCAGCAATGCTCCAGACATGGCTAAAAACGTTTTGCCAGAATTAGTTGAGGATAATCAAGACTTAACTGGACAAACAGGTAAATTATTCCAATGGCTCAATCGGAAAATAGCCAATCAATATAATGGTAAAAATTTAGGATTAGATTATCAAGATGAAGATTCAGGTGAACTTCAATTATCATTTTATGATTTAGAAAAAGGCATTGATGAATTGAATTTTAGTATTTCAATGCGTTATCCGGTGACTATTTCTGAAGATATGATTTTGAGACAACTTAAAAGTCAATTTTTGAAAAGGATGGAATTAAGAATTAATCGTAGTTTTCCATCTACTGTAAAGGATAAAGATTTATCTTATATGCAAAAGTTCTCAAAAATTTATGAGGAAGACACTGGATTAAATGGGGAGCCGGTAACAACTACTGGAGCAACTTATGCACGAGAGATGCCTAATATTATTGCTTTTGGACCGTCTTTTCCTGGTCAAAAGGGAATTGCTCATAAAGGTGACGAATGGTTGAAATATAGTGATTGGTTGATGATGATGCAAATTTATTATGATTGTTTTATTAGTGAGTTAGTTGATGAACAATGATAAAAAGCAGATATTTATTAGAGTTAGTAACTTTTCTCTAAATAAGTATCTGCTTTTTTGAATCATTTTATTCCTGTAAAGGGTTACAATGATAAATAGATATTATTGCAAGGAGAACATCATGGACTATAAATTAATTGCACTTGATATGGATGGTACATTATTAAACAGTAAAAAGGAAATTACAGAACAAAATAAAGAGGCCATTTCAAAGGCCATGGCCCAAGGAGTGAAGATAGTTCTTAATTCCGGAAGAGCATATGATGGCATTGCGTACGCCTATAAAGAACTAGGCATTTCCGGAGCTGATCAATACATGATTAACTCTGGTGGGAACATTATTGAGAGTTTAGACAAAAAAATTATTTATAAAAAAGTAATGGAAAATAATACTTGTGAAAATATTGCTCGTGATTTAAAGTCCGAGAAAATTAATTATGTATTGATTGATATTGAAGGCAATAGTTATGATTCTTATCAAGAGTGGATGGAGAAACGTATGCTAAACACAAATTTGGCAATCGCTAAATTTATGATTCATACTCATAAGCGCAATTTAGAAGAAACAGCGGAAAAACTTCATCAAAAATACGATGCTAAATTTTTTGTCGTCGTCACAAGTAAACGTGATATTGAAATTTTCCCTAAAGAGGTCAATAAAGGTAAAGCTTTGGAAAAACTTGCTAAACATCTAAAAATAAAGCCAGAACAAGTTGTGGCCATTGGAGATCTAGACAATGATATTCCAATGATCAAATTTGCAGGGCTAGGAGTTGCTATGGGCAATTCACCAGAAAATGTAAAAATCATTAGTGATGAGGTTACAGCCGATGATAATCATAGTGGTGTTGGTCAAGCAATTGAGAAATATGTTTTAAAATGAGGAGGCTTTTGATGAATTATAAACTGATTGCTTTGGATATGGATGATACATTATTAACTACTGAAAAAACAATATCTGCTAAGAATCAAAAAATAATTAAACAAGCTTTAGAGCAAGGAATCAAAGTTGTCTTATGTTCTGGCAGAACGCATAATGCGATTACAGGCTATGCTAAAACATTAGGAATTAGTGGTGAAAATCAGTACATGATTACTAATGGTGGTGGCATGATTGAAAATATGGCCGGAAAAGTTATCTTTTCGAGAACGATGAATAACCAATTTTATCGTGAATTTGTTGACTTCATTAAAAGGAACCAATTGCATTACAATGTGGTCGATGATAAGGGTAATACCTATACTAGTCATGTGGAAAAGATTGACAAATATACTATTACGCAAGCTTTTGAAAATGATAATGGTCTCTATATTCGTGAACCAGAAGAATTACCAGATGATTTTGAAATTGTTAAGGCAATTATCAATGGACCTGAGCAACAATTGGATGAAATTTCAGAAATGGTTCATCAACATTTTGACCAAGACTATTTTGTTGTACGAACAGGTGTTGGTTTCTTAGAGATCTTTCCCCAGGATGTCAATAAAGGTGAGGCCGTTAAACAGTTGGCTGCTCAATTGAAGATTGATTTAAGTCAGGTTATGGCTATGGGAGATCGTGATAATGATATCCCTATGCTAAAAGTAGCTGGTAAGGGAATTGCAATGGAAAATGCTACTAATGGTGCCAAGGCCGCTAGCGATTATGTAACTGCTGACAATAATCACGATGGTGTTGGTTTAGCTATTGAAAAGTTTGCTTTGTAGGAATCCGGCGTTTTAGTATTTTTAATCTACGAATATAGAAACTCTAAAGCAAAAGAACGGCTTTCATTAAGTATTCAAGATAGATCCTTTACTTGAATCTCTTAATAGAGGTCGTTTTTATTTTACAAAATTGCGTATTAAAGATACTTACCACAAGAAAACTAATTGAAAAATTATTTAGTCTGGAGTAAGAATCGATCTGGATTACTTTCCAGTCTTCTTTGTTTTTGCCAGAATTTACGGAAAAGTAATATAATGAAGAAGTATTGAAAACGCTAACGGGAGGCAATTTATGAAAAAAATCATTAATAAAACTGAGGATATTGTTCCTGAAATGATCTCAGGACTTGTAAAAGCTAATAGTGATTTAGTGAAACAGATTGATGGTACAACTGCGGTTGTGAGAAATGATTCCAAATTTGCTGAAGAAAAACAAGTCGGTGTTGTATCCGGTGGTGGTAGTGGTCACGAACCTTTACATGCTGGATATGTTGGTGATGGGATGCTGAGTGCCGCCGTTGCTGGTGAGGTCTTTACTTCACCAACTCCTGATCAGATCTATGAGGCTATTAAAGCCGTTGATCATGGTTTGGGTGTTTTGTTGATCGTAAAGAATTATTCCGGTGATGTTATGAACTTTGATATGGCTAAAGAAATGGCTGAAGCTGATGATATCAAAATTAAATCAATCGTTGTGGATGACGATATTTCTGTAGAAAATAGTGAATTCACTCAAGGTAAACGTGGAGTAGCAGGAACGGTCCTAGTTGAAAAAATCGTTGGTGCTGCTGCTCGTTTGGGCATGAATCTGGATGATCTGGCTGCTTTGGGTCAAAAAGTAATTGATAGTACTAAAACGGTCGGAATCGCTCTACATGCCGCTACTGTTCCTGCTGTTGGTCATCCAGGCTTTGAATTGGGTGATGATGAAATTGAATATGGTATTGGTATCCATAATGAACGTGGCTATTCAGTTGAGAAGATCCAACCATCAAAGGAACTGGCTCATGAATTGATTAAAAAGATTATGGGTGAGTTTCCTGACCAAACAGGTAATTTTGCAGTATTAATTAATGGTATGGGTGCTACACCTTTGATGGAACAATATATTTTTGCTAATGATGTTTTAAACGAACTGGCAGCTGATAATATTTCTGTTGGTTTCAGCAAAGTTGGTAATCAAGTGACATCTTTGGATATGCAAGGTATTTCGTTGACGATAATGAAAGCTGACGATGATTGGATCAAAATGTTGAAGGAACCTGTAGCAACAATTGGTTGGTAGAAAGGGAGCAAACTAATGGAATTAAATTTGGCAGATACAAAAAAATGGATAGAATTATTTGTAAAAAAAGTTGAGGCTAATACGTCTGAACTAAATGAGCTCGATACGGCTATTGGTGATGGGGATCATGGTAGTAATATGGCTCGAGGCATGGCGGCAGTTACTGACGCGCTTTCTAAGAAAGAACCAGCTGATTTAGCTGAACTATACAAGACAGTTGCATTTGCAATGATTCAAAAAGTTGGTGGAGCTTCTGGTCCTTTGTATGGGACGGCTTTCTTAGATATGTCGAAGCAAGCTAAAGAAACAACTGATTTGGCTAAGTTAGTTCAAGTAGGGTGCGATGGGTTGAAACGCCGTGGACAATCTGATGTTGGTATGAAAACCATGATCGATGTTTGGCAACCAGTTGCAGAATCATTGAAATCTGATGATTTTTCTAAGAACGTAGTAGAGGATGCCTTAAATGCTACAAAGGATATGGTTGCAACTAAAGGTCGTGCTAGTTACCTGGAAGAAAAATCTAAAGGTCATTTGGATCCTGGTTCACAATCAAGTGCTTATCTGTTTGAAGCCTTACTCGAAGTGTTAGGAGAATAAAAATGAAATACGGAATAGTGATCGTGTCGCATTCATTTGAAATTGCTGAGGGTGTAAAAAAATTAATTTCTCAAGCCGCACCAGACCTGTCAATTACTACAGCTGGAGGAACTGACGATAATGAAATTGGTTCATCGTTAGAGAAAATTCAAAAGGCGGTAGATGATAATACTGGCGATGAGATATTAGCTTTTTATGATTTAGGAAGTTCGAAAATGAATCTCGAAATGCTGATGGAAATGACTGATAAGAAGATTCATAAATACGATGTTGCCCTAGTAGAAGGAGCTTATACAGCTGCTACATTGGCTGAAGTTGAGTCACCATTAGCCACAATTGAAACCAATTTAGAACCATTAAAAATAAAATAGATTGATAAGAGTCCAACAATTTAATATTTGATTGTTGGATTTTTTGTTCTTTATTAAATTTCATTAGAAAAGAATATTAGTCCTGTCCAAAATGTCTATAAAATTAGAGACCCTTTAATGTTGATTGTATGAATCAGCTTTATTATACTAAATAATAAGTGAAAATATTAGACTTTTATTAGTATTTATTTAATATTATTAATAAAATATTTGACAGATTAATTTAGAGTGCTAATCTTACAATTAAAATTATAAAAAGGGGGTTCAACTCTATGGGCAAATTAATTGGTATTACTGCAGATGTTTATTTAGGGGCGACTGACGTAATAAACCAAAAATTGATGGACTTCGTACCACGACCAATTGTTGATGGGGTGTTAATGGCAGGTGGTATTCCTGTAGGATTGCCGATTCTACCAGTCGATAAAGTAAATCAATTAATTGAGAGAATGGATGGAATTATTTTCTCCGGTGGACCAGATATTGACCCTAGTTTCATGGGAGAAGAACCTATTCCTAAGTTAGGCGTGACTAATCGCAATCGTGATCGTTTCGAAATTGCGATGATTAGGACTGCTGTCGCTAAAAAAATTCCTATTTTTGGAATCTGTCGTGGTGCGCAAATGATCGATGTAGCATTAGGTGGAACGATTTATCAAGATTTAGGAACTCAGTACTCAGGCAAATTAATTAAACACAAGCAACAAGCTCCCGGAGATCAACCCACTCATTTTGTAAGAGTAGACTATAACTCTAAACTGTATAAAACTATTGGTGATAATGTCTTTGTCAATTCTCGACATCACCAAGCTATTAAGGAAGTACCTGATTTTTTTAAGGTTGTAGCGACGGCTTCTGATGGAGTAATTGAAGCTATTGAAAATGATGATGCCAGTATCCAGGCAGTCCAGTGGCATCCGGAAAATTTGTGGCGTCATGATTCACAAGAATTGGCCTTATTTAGTGATTTCATTTCCCGCATTGGTAATCCAAATAGGATGGAAAGTGGTTCGATTTAAATAAAAATAATTGAATATAAATAAAACTGGTGGAATTGTCGACTTTGAATTAATCAATCCTGATAATTCTACTTTTTAATTTATTAAATAAAATATAATAAAACTATATTTGTCAAAATAATTTTTTTATAGTATTATCGTTTTTGAAAACTGAATAGATTTCTTCGGGGCAGGGTGTAATTCCCGACCGACGGTAACAATTCTTAGAAATTGAAGTCCGTGACCCGCGTAAGCGGTGGATCTAGTGAAAATCTAGAACCGACTGTAAAGTCAGGATGGTAGAAGAAAATAATATTTCATGCTATTGATAAGTCTTTTTTGGACTGCTCTCGTATGAGGTCTTATTTAGCTTATCTTGAAAGCCCTGCAAACATAATTGCAGGGCTTTTTTTGTGGGACGAATTTACAATTGAAGTGCAACGAGTAAGAAGAAAATAAAAAAGAACTCATA
>NZ_AZES01000019.1 GCF_001434985.1 Companilactobacillus paralimentarius DSM 13238 = JCM 10415
TACTTGATAAACAGACAAAAGGTACTTGATAAACAGACAAAAGGTACTTGATAAACTTCTGTGAGCCTTGGGAGAGTAAGGCGCAAGAGGGGTCTAAAAGAGGTTTAAAAGAGGTTTATAAAAGAGGTATATAAGAGGCACCACTGTACGAGATACAAACCTAAAACAAAAAAAACACAAAGGAGTGAGCCAAAAAACGGCTCACATTAAACTCCAGTCGCACAGCTCCTTGCGCCTCACGCTGTTCGTTGCTCAAAAGGTGTGGCAAGCCACATTAATTCGGGCGCTGACGCCCCGATCCCCGTCCAAGCTGAGCCAGCTTGATCGCTCTTTCACTCGCCGTTAGGCAGGAAAGCAAAGTTTTGTAGAAACTTTGGCTTTCGCCAGTTCAGTGTCAAGACTGGTTAAGAGCTGTCAATTCCTTATGCTCCCACGCTACGCTTGTCCGCTACCATTGACAGCAAATAGTTAGCTTTTCTAAAACTTGATAAAGATTTAACTGCTATGTCCCTTTTTAAGGGCCTTATTTTTTGTTCTAAGCGATTTTAAGACTGTTTATATATATTTATACCAAAACAAAAATAAAAAGCCCTCAGTGAGCTTTTAGAGGGCTAGATGACGGAACCTGGGCGATTACTAATATCTTCTTGCCTTTTTTGCAAAATATAAGTATCCAGGGAATCATACAGATTCCTTTTGATCTCGTCAGGTTCATTGACAGAAGCTTCAAACAATTCTTGAATATCAATTTGCCAAGGATCAGCAAGAATTTCATCAATGGGTTTTAGTACTTTTTTTTCGTCCATCTTAATTACTCCTAACATTAAAATAATGACTTCAGTTTAGATACGCAGCTCTTACAGTTAGTTATTCAAATTTTGTTGCTAAGTTTATAAAGAATCTCTGTAAAAGACAATTAAAAAATTCGAATTGGAAATAGCGGAATCTGTAATAGTTTTTAAGTATTTAAAGCATAGCAAATCTAGTTGATTTGGGCGCATATATTGAATTAAAAATGTATTCAATTCAATAACGGAAAACCTGATTTCATAGCTATCAGCAGACCGAGTGAAACGAGGTCAATGCGCACTTACACATAGAATTTATTCTATGTTGTGCTAGACCCATTAAAAACCTGTATCAGAAGTCGCCGTTGGCGACAACAAAATCAAACTAATTTATCCAAAATCAATTTGATCTAACATAGTTTCGGTACTGGCTTGGTCTAAGCCTAAATAAGCTAGAGTCATGGCTTCACTTGAATGATTTAGTAAGTGCATGACTAGGCCAATATTGTAATTTGATTGCGTGTAAACACGATAAGCCCCAGTTTTGCGCATAGTGTGGGTACCAAGGTAATTAATGCTTAAAAGATCGCCGACTTTGCTCATGATTTTATAGAACTGTTTTTCCGTAATATGCCGTTCTGGGTGTTGAATTGACGGAAAGAGCCATTCAGATTCTAGTTCATGATCAAGCAGCCATTGACGATACAATAAAAGCTCTGTTTGAACAGGTTTAAGGTACAAGGTATTAGGTTTACCAGTTTTTCGGTCATGAATAAACGTATTTTGTTTAATAGAACCGTCCGGATTAAAAATATCGACCTGTTTTAAGCCCATAACGTCACTCACTCGCAGTAGCGTCGCTTTACCAACTTGAAAAATCGTATAGTTACGTCGGCCAGCTTTAAAGTTATTGAGTAACGTATCTTGAACCTCTTTAAGAACGTTTGAATCTTTGATGGGTAAGACAACTTGTCGCATAAGCTGTTAGTTCCTTTACTTTAAAATTAATTTAGTTGCAGAAAACCTAAAAATCTAATATTATAATGTAGTACGATGGTAAACTTAAAGGAGGCGGATTAGAATGAGTAATACTATTATTAAAAACAAGACAATTTCAACTCGTGTAACACCTGACATTAGTGAACGGGCTAAAGCTAATCTAGCAAAACAAGGGCTAACCGTTTCTGAGTATATACGCTTATCGTTAGTTAAAGCGGCCAATAATGAAGTTCGATTAGTCAGCTTTTTAGATTCTCCGGAAGCCTTAGCCGCTAAAAAAGAAGCAGAAACAGGGCAGGTCAAAAACATTGGTTCATTGACTGACTTTGAAGATTGGATCGATAAGTTAGATGCAAATTAAACAGACCAAATCTTTTGAACGTGAGTTAAAAAAACTAGTCAAAAAACACTTTCCAATAACTGTCTTGAAACCTTGTTTAAAAGCAATTGTTGAACAAGATGTACATGTTTTGAAACAGATTAAAGATCATGCATTAAAAGGAAATTGGCGTGGCTATCGTGAATTTCACCCTGCCAGATATGGAAACTATGGTAAAAATTATGACAACTGGATTGTTATTTATCGGCTAGATCATGATGAATTGATTTTGTTATTGGTTGCAACTGGCTCCCATGAAATCTTGAATCAATAGATATAGTTTAGGGGCACTTATAAAAGAATAAATTAAAATAGCCCCCAATATCTATAATATAGATATTGGGGGCTATTCTTTCAATGTTTTTGAGGGGGTATTTGTTAATTATAGACCCTAGGCGTTTCTTAGCTCAGGATAGTGTTAATCATTTTTTTGTATTTAATTATCATAGGTATAAATTTAAACAAGTAACTAACATCGGTTACATTGATTTTTTTATGCTCTATGTAATTAAATACAAAAAATGTGTTAACTGATCCTGTAAAAAGGTTGTCTCTAACGTGTCAAGAGTGAAAGGATAATTTAAGCACACTATCTCGTGTTCGACTATAATAACTGGTATATAAAAAAATACAGAGAGAAGCTAAGTGCTCTTTTCCTGTATTTTCAGGATTAAGCGTTAATTATAGAGATTAAATCAGTAAAAGATTTTATTTGCCTAGATACATCGTTATATTTTAATTTTGTATTATCAAAAGTTCCATGGGCAAGTTCATTCCTATTTTTTCGAATGGATGAAATTAACTTGTTCAATCTACTTTTAGAGATTTGTTGTTGAAGAGAGCTATCATATTCATATAAAAGTTTATAAATTGCATATTGTGACATTCCCCTAGGTTTAATAATCTCCTTAGAGATAGCATCTTCATACTGATCCCTTGTTAAGTAATCATTTAAAAAATAATCTTTGTATGGTTGCGTTTTTAAATAGAACCCATTGCTATAAGTTTCGTGGCTTAATTCTATTATTTTTTTGCAAATGACGGTGTATGTGAAATTTTCAAATGCCATATTCAACAAAAGGATACTGCTACCTAAGTTTTGAGTTAATAAATAGGTTTGTGAATCCATAAATAATTTTTTGTACAGCGGAGGATCTTCAGTAATCATTCCATTTTTTTCGGTAAGAGAAATCTCATTCTTTTTGGAGGATAGTATCATTTCTCCCCTATCGTAAAAGGGAATATCTCTGAAGACAAATTCTCCAGCTCTGTATTTAATGGAATGGCCTTGAATCATTGCGGGATAAATCCTCTTAATCCAATATTCGTTAGTTTTTCCCCTATATTTATCAATTATTTTGTTAACTATTTTGCAAGCGATTTCTTGCATTTTAGAAGCAGAACCATCTAAAGGACTAGGTTCTTCACAGGAAAGGTATCTATTCATTATGATTGTCCAAGTAGATATATTATATGTGGCGTCATAATCTTGAGCTCGCATGATATTAGTATTACTTTGATACATTGTATTTTGTGCTGCAAGAGACGTACAAGTTACGTCTGCCTCGATTTCATCTTGTGGAAGTACAATATGAACCTTTCCTTGGATCGTTTTTATACTAATTGGTACAGTAAAACTGGTTTCTGTAAAAAGATTATTATATTTGATTGCATGAAAAATATTAATATTTTTCATGTATATTTCTTTTAAACTATTGATTCTTGGGGGGACTTCTTTTATGTTTTTAAAATATTTTTTCGCCCTAGATAGTAAATCTATATTTTCTTTTTCTAAATAGACGATTAACAAGGAATTTACAGCTTCAATAAGAAAATGGTCCTTGTTATCTGGAAGTTCTATTTTAAATTTCTCATGATTGATAACTTTGTTCAGCCAAAAAATTGATTTTACATAATTGCTACTTAAAAAAAGAGAATCAAATTTTCCTCTGTATACCAAATACATATAAGGTTCAAGCTCTTTTTTATTGTCAGAATCCAAAGCGTTGTACTTTTTAAGTATCTGGTCTACCAAAGT
This sequence comes from Companilactobacillus paralimentarius DSM 13238 = JCM 10415, assembly GCF_001434985.1. Lineage (GTDB taxonomy): Bacteria > Bacillota > Bacilli > Lactobacillales > Lactobacillaceae > Companilactobacillus > Companilactobacillus paralimentarius. The sequence goes on from NZ_AZES01000019.1 coordinate 4,205, forward strand.
ATTTTCTTTAAATCCGCTTGAATTGTAACGGTTAATTTGATTAATTATTTCATTCATATTTGCACACCTTTTTTACTCACGACCAAATATTCCACCAAAAATGTTTGGTTTTTTTCTTTGTATTAATAGTATTACTACTGTTTGACTCAGAGTTACTATATTCTCTTTGTTTAGAAGTAATTACATTAAGTGTTTCAATTTTCTTTTCAGCTATGAGATGAAGCCGTTGAGATTGATCTAATAATTTTTGCATGGACTTTAGTTGTTCATCCTTTTCCTTGAGTTGGCTATCTTTAATTGATATCTGTTGCTTAAGGAATTCCACTGTGTTTATATTATTTTTACCAGTATTACTAGCAGAAAAGTTCCCACCTACTTGCTGACTGTTACCGCCATAAAAATGTTGCTTTAATAGCAAATAACCTGAATTAACAACAACTAAGGTTTGCACCCCGTTCCTAGTTACAGTTTGCACATAGTTTGCTCTAAAGTTTGCATCCAATTTTTTTCTAATAGCTTGTTTTGATACACCAAATTCATCAGCAAGTTCTCTAATTGTTTTAGGCATTATTTCCAAACCCCTTTCGGAGTTCAGCAAGTGCTTCTTGTCTTGCTTGATATCTGATTTTTTGATCATGTTCAGCTTGTTTTTCAGCCAGTACCTGTTTTTCAGTTGTTCCTAAAGGCAAGCATTTAACTTTGTCAATTGCACGCCACTTTTCTTTATCTGATAATTCATCATTGTGCTGAATGTTAAAGAGTTTTTGACGCTCATCTTGAAATTTGCCTTGAGAAAAATCATTTGCGTCCTTTCTTTCAGGTTTCCAAGTAAAAGAATAACCGATAACTGGTTTTCCTCTGCCTTTACCATATTTTTTTCTAATCGTTAGCCCTCTAAAAAGCGGGGTTAATTCTTCTCTAATTGGCTTAATAACCTTTTTGTCAACATTTGAAGGACTATTCCAATAACTTTTAGGTATATCAAGCAATTCAAAAAAATCTTCTTTAGAGAAATAAGAATAGCCAGTAGTTCGAAATTGCTTAATTAGACGAAACATTGTTTTAGCGTAACTGCTTTTTAAATTTCTAAATTCTGTTAGGGCATAACGAACCCAACTTTCTAAATCGTTTAGCAAGTGCAATGCTTTGGGATAAATCTGAATATCAACATAAGGTTCTTCAGCTTCACCTTTAATTTCAAATTCAGTAAACATAACAAAAAATTCACGATTTAAGCCACTCTTACTTCTACGGCCAAACCTAAGGCTGAGGATCTTTTGGTATGTATTTTCAATATCATCAATAAAACGTTTATTTGCGGTTGGTTTATAGTTACTAAGCTCTTTTAACTGGTCAAAAGAGAAACGAACAGTTTTATTTCCTTGATCCCGCATGCGGGAAACAATTGAAAAAAATAAATTCATCTCAATTGGGGTAAATTTTCTCAAGGGAATAGTATTCAACTCAGGATCATACTTAACTAACTCATTAGACATGATTATCACCTCAAACACATATTAAAATAAAAGTACCTGTTTATCAAGTACGGAACTTATAAAGGTACTTGATAAACAGACAAAAGGTACTTGATAAACAGACAAAAGGTACTTGA
>NZ_AZES01000135.1 GCF_001434985.1 Companilactobacillus paralimentarius DSM 13238 = JCM 10415
GCCACGCTAATGGTAAAGGGATCAACTTAGGTTGATTCCTTTTTTTGTGTCTTTAAGTATCTTACAATATGTAAATAGTCGAAGAGACCAGTCAAGATGATCCTAGCGGATAACTTGACTGGTCTCTTTTGATTTTTTGTATAAAAACCAATAATGGATATATTTAAAGCTTAAAGGTTAAATTGAGTTGTTAAATCTGCCACATGATTTTTACTTATATTTTTAACTTTCAATCAATTCAGAAATGCGTAATGCAGTTTATATTTAATAAAATTCCACTAATAATTTTTTGGGCGAATTTTATAATCAAGTTAGCCACTTTAGAAAAATGACAAAATAAAAACACCA
>NZ_AZES01000136.1 GCF_001434985.1 Companilactobacillus paralimentarius DSM 13238 = JCM 10415
AGTCCATTTGAAGTTTTCTTCGGGACAAAGTTGCGCTTGATTTGACAATTCGTCACACAAAAAAAGATGTCAAAATCACAGCATGATTTTGACATCTATTCTTTAAATTAATACCAAGCTGGTTTATCACCATCAGTATTTGGCTTATTAACACCAATTGATTCGCGCTTAAATTTGTCAGGGTCTTGAGAAATATCCACAACAATTTGTGCAATTGATCTTCTTGAAACCTCAGTACCCTTGAAATCTTCACCTTTTTGAGTAACTTCATAATCAACTTCTGGCTTATCAGTTAACCAAGCTGGACGAATAATCGTGTAATCCAAGTCAGAATCTTCAATTACTTTGGCAGCTGCGGCGTAATTTGTAATGTAGTCTCCCAAAATATTCTTATTCCATTCACCAAATTTGCCAGGTACTTCATCATAAATACCTAATGTTGAAATCCAAACCAAACGTGTCTTATTAGCAGCATGCATTGCTTCTACAACAGCTTTAGCTTGAGCAGTAATATTTTTACCAGCCAAGTTAGCGTAAACGAGATCAACATCCTTCATTGATTCAACCAAATTTTGAACGTCAGTCGTGTCACCTTCGATTGCCTCAGTTAACTTATCATGTGAATCAACGAAGTCATTAAGACGCTCTGCATCTCTAAGATAGAGTTTCAAACTTGTATCCGTTGTATCAACAAAAATATGTTCTGCCAAACGAGCAATCTTACCATTAGCGCCTAAAATTAAAACTTTAGCCATTTATTTTTCCCCCTGTTTTTAGTTTCCATAGTCCAATATAGAGTTCTTTTGAAATTATTACAAAAAATAATTCTCGCTAAATAATTATTATTATAAATCTCAAAAAATCGAAATATTATTAGAAAAATATCAATAATAAATGGTCTTACTTCAAAGATTCCACTGACCATGAAATGTTATAATTGCTTCGTATTCTAAATCTCAAAGGAGGAATTCTTTATGGCGAGTGATGTTGCTCATTTAATCAAAGTTGCATCCAATGAGATCTCCCGTGATATCAATACTTTTGCGCATAAGTATGATTTGACTGGTACTCAAATTCAAATTATTCATTTCGTAGCTCATTGCAAAACTGATACTTATCAAAAAGATATTGAAGAAAATTTCAATATTCGTCGACCTACAGCTACCAATATCATTAAAACAATGGAAAAAAATGATTTGCTCTCACGTGTGCCCGCCAAAAATGATTCACGTTTGAAAACAATTATCCTTTCTGATAAAGCAAAAGAATTATTACCTACCATTGATAAATTCATTGAAGATAACAATCAAAAGATTTTATCTGCCTTAGGAACCTTGGAACGGCATAGTTTCATTCACGCGCTGAAGAAGATTCCCCAAAAACTAAAAAGTGAGGTCTAATTGAATGACAAAAGTAATTATGGATTGTGATCCTGGAATCGATGACGCTATTGCACTAACTGTACTTTTAGCTCATCCTGAAAAAGCTGATTTAATCGGTGTTACCACTGTTGGTGGTAATGTAAAGCTAGATTATGTAACTAAGAATGCTAAGAAACTATTAACTTTCTTAGGTTCGAACGCTGAATTGGCTTCTGGACAAGCAACACCATTGGTTAAACAAGTAGAAACCGCTGGTGAAATTCACGGCAAAACCGGAATGGATGGTTACGATTTCCCTGAAAACAGTCAAGATTACCCATTAGTTAGTCATAACGCCGTTACATACATGTACGATCGTATTTCTAAAAGTGAAGAGAAAGTTAATATAGTTGCCACTGCTCCATTAACTAATGTCGCCTTATTATTGAAGACCTTCCCCGAAGTTAAGAAAAATATCGAACACATCTATATTATGGGTGGCTCGACTCTTCAAGGTAATATTACCTTGGCAGCCGAATTCAATGCTTACGTAGACCCTGAAGCAATGGATATCGTCTTTAACTCTGGACTACCAATCACACTTTCTGGACTCAATCTGACTGAAAATAAAGCCTATTTAACAATGGACGAAATCAACAAAATTAAAGATTTGGGTCGTGTCGGCGTCATGGCCAGTTCAATCCTAAACTTCTATACTAAAGCCGAGTTAGAAAAAGGTATGACTAAAATTCCAATCCACGATGCCTGTGCTGTTATCAGTTTAATTGCTCCCGAGTTATTTACTAAGAGCACTAACTACTCAATGGATGTTTCCTTGAGTAACGACCAATATCGTGGGATGACATATCCTGATCGTAGAACCGACGCTCCACAAAAGAACAGTATCAAAGTTCTCGAAGATGTTGACCGTGAAGCCTTTGTTAAGTTCTTGTTTGATTCAATTCAAAGTTATGAAAAGTAAAAAAATGTTCATACCATATATGTAGTATAAACCCTTTTCTTGAACCGAATATTATAAATTATAACTGATTAAAAAGGTCAGACTTTGTATTAAAACTTGAATAATAAAGACCAGTATTACCAGACTTTTGAGCAATTACGGCTATTTTATCAATAAGTTGCTCTTCTTTTTTTGGAAAATATATCTTCCCCGCAGGACCCATACTGTAGATAAAAGTCGTCAATTTACTTAATAACCTTTCTGGATACTTATTAATATCAATTGTTTTATTTACTTGGACTAAAACGTCTGATATATCTCTTAATTCAGATTTCTGTTGATAGTCTTCTCTGTTAATAATTAAATCATTTAATGCACTAATAAGTGATTTTGCATTTTTAATTTCATTCTCTCTATCAATTTTTTTCATTATTATCCTCCGCTAAACATAAGATAAACAAGCTACTATAAAAAGACTTATTGAGGCTCTGAATTTAAGACATCCTATTGCCCATAAAAAAAAGAGTTCTAATCGTTATAACGATTAGAACCTTTTTTTAATTCTCAAAGTTTATTACAACAATTATCGGAATAAAAGTCTTTACAAACAGTTGACATCTATTTCCGAAGTTTAGATTTAATTGTTTCTGGAATAAAAAGAATAAGCGTAGTTAATGTAATACTAAGTAGAAAATCAAGAAAAATTGCTCCAATTATAATCCCAAAATTCCAGTACATATTTTGGATGATTGCAAGGTTCCCAGTTGCTACGAATAAGATACTATTTAAAACAAAGAATACTATAAAATAAGAAAAAAATTTAAATAAATATTTCAAAGAGTGAAATTCATATCCATTCGAATATGAAACCAAGTAAGAAATTAAGCAAATTAAAAGAATGATTATAACCAAGTGATAGGGTATTTTCCAGTTAGTTAAGAACTGTATAAAAAGAAATATAAAGCTTACCAGCAACAATAAATATAAAAATGTAGTTTTTTTTGAGCTCTAATACCATTCTTTATATGTGTCTGATAATAATCTTCTGCACCACTGCTCTCTTTCATTAAGTCATCAAGAAAAACATGATACATATCACTTATTTTTAATAAGTGTCGTTATATCAGGAAAGCTTCTTCCATTTTCCCACCCTGAGATGGTTTTTCTTGAAACATTAAGAGATTGTGCAAATTTCTCTTGCGTCAATTTATTTTTTTGCCTACATATTTTAATTTTTTTAGAAAATTGCATATTACTCCTTCTTAGTTATTTGGAAAAGATATTTAGTAGTTTATAACTCCACGATCAATGGAATATCTCTCTTGTATGTAGTTATTTAGAAATAAAAAGTTCGATGAGGGATTTTTAAATTCCACATCGAACCTTTTAATTGTGAATAATACTTTCAATAATTATTTATTAATCTTTACAGCAAATTCAGGTTCACTAACAGCGTATGTCTTCAAGTTAAGACCACTATTCAATCTAACTGTAGTGATCCAAACCCATTCGTTTGATGAGATTTGGCCCCAGTATGAACCATATTTATTTACAACTAGCTTAGAAATCTTCCATGATGTGTTAACTGGCAAGGTTTGTCCGTAAGTATTAGTTGATGGATCATATGTCTTTTGAGCAACTGTTGTTGTACCGATTAAACCATTACCTGGTGTTGGAATGCCAGGGTTAGTTGTTGCTGTATTGGTATTAGTGTTAGTAGTCGTGTTGTTTGTTGTTGAAGTAGTTGAACCATTTGATCTAGTAATTGTTAAATCACTAGCTGGAATCCATTCATTGTTACCAACTTCATAATAGATCATACCGTTAGCATTCATGATACGTCCTAATTTCCACTGACTGCCATTTGGAAGAGATGCTCCGGTACTCTTTCCAGCATCATTAACAATAGCTAATTCAGCAGTTGCTGTACCAATCTCACCAGCATCAGGATTAGCAGTTATTTTAACTTCACTATTAGTAGATGTTGATGTTGTAGGTGTTGTTGTAGTTGAAGCAGTCGTATTGCTGCCGTTAATAGTTAAGTTATTGGCAACAACATATTCGTTTGTTCCGACTTCATAGAAGGAAGTACCGTTGATCTTAATAGTCTTACCAAGCTTCCATTGTGTACCTTGGGCCAAAGTCATATTTGTTTCCATTCCATCTGCGGTAACAATACCGGTTCTAGCAATAGTTGTTCCAATTTTTCCAACTGAATCATTAGAACCAGTATCAGTGGTTGATGTTGTTGAAGTTTGTCCATTAACATTTACCAAAGTAGCATCAATATATTCATTAGTTGCAACTTGATACATTTTCTTACTACCGACTGTTATCAAGGTACCTAATTGCCATTGACTACCTTGTGGCAAAGTCATGCCCATTGGTTTTCCATCAGGACCATAAATTGAAGCTGTAGAATTCAAAGTTCCAATCTTTTTAGCTGAAGTATTTGTAGTTGTTTGAGTTTGTTTACCAGCGGCTTGATTACTTGTATCACTAGAAGTCATATTGGTAATAGAACTAGCGGAAATCCATTCGTTAGTAGCTACTTCATAGTAAACAGCACCATTGATAGTAGAGATAGCACCTAATTGCCATTGGCTACCCTTTGGTAAAGTACGGCCGGTATTTTGACCATTACTATTAACGATAGTTGTATTAGCGCCAACAGTGGCAACATTACGAACATCAGCATTGTAGTTAGATGCATATTCATTTAACTTAACGCCATTTTCAGCGATGTCCATTGAGTCAAAAGCAACCCATTCATTGTTACCAACTTGATAATAAGTCTTGCCACGTAATTGCTTAGTTTGACCTAGTTTCCATGAACTAAAGTTAGGCAAAGTTGATTTAGTGATATTACCGTTATCGTCAACGATTTGTCCGCCATCACGTCTAATTGTTCCTACTAATCCAACCAAACCACTAGCTTGGGCAGTTTGTTGTGGAAGAGCGGAAATTGCGGCTGGTGCTAACATAATTGCTACAGCAGAAGCTGCTAAAATCTTTTTACTATTTTTCATTATCTACATCCCCAAAGGAAATTATCTGAGTACTTATTTATTCAACTTTAATTCTAGGAGGAAATTTTTTATTAACAATATATTACCCAAAAACAAAATAAATTCTTAATAAAAAAGCAGCTCATTTTTGAGCCACTCTTGCGTAATTTTATTTGTGATATGTACGATGATTGATAATCATAAATGAACGATAAATTTGTTCGGTCAAAACTAAACGCATCAATTGATGAGGCAAAGTGAATTTACCAAAACAAACACTATAATCAGCTCGTTTTGTGACTTCGGGACTAACTCCAAGTGAACCACCGATGACAAAAGTAATATCACTTGTTCCATATGTGGATAAGTCGTCGATTTTTTTAGCCATTTCTTCTGAAGTTAATTCTTTACCACGCAAATCAAGTAAGATCACATATTCCTTATCTTTGATTTTGCTTAATATTCGTTCACCTTCAATTTGTTTAACCTTTTCATCCTGAGCTTCACTAAGATTTTCTGGAGCCTTCTCATCAGGGCATTCTACTATTTGAAATTTACAGAAAGCTCCCAAACGCTTAGCATATTCAGCAATCCCCGCTTTAAAATACTTTTCTTTTAACTTACCAACGGTAACCATTTTTATATTCATAATTAATAAATCTCCTCAATTAAATATCATACGAAACTATCAGTTAATTGCCAAATGATTTCTAAAATCCGAATTATCATGACAATTTATTTTTGCACCGAAAAATAAAAGTTTGTCTGAATTTGTGTAACAACGTTTCTAGCTGGTATAAAGGCCTTTTAGTCAATAGATATTTTGTATAGCTAAAAGTTATTAACAGCTGTGTGTAAAATTGTGGATAACTTTTCTACAACGTTCTATCAATTTTTTATCGACTTTTACACATGTTATTCATACTTGTGGATAACTCCTGTTGATTAGTCTTTCTTATTACCGAAGAAAATTTAATATATTTAAAAAAATGTTCAAAAAAAGGCGTGAAACTGACATTTGTCCGTTTTCACGCCTTTTTTCATTAATCTGATGTTTTCTTTGTTAAGTGTACTTTGGCCGTATTCAATTTACCATTACGATAGTATTGAATATTTACGGTATCGCCAACTGAATGTGAGTACAAGGCTGTATGTAAGTCTGCAACAGACTTCACGTCCTTATCACCCAACTTCACGATCACATCGTATTTCTTCATACCAGCGGCCTTAGCTACAGAACCACTTGTTGTACTATAGACCACCACACCCTTAGTTACACTACTTGGTAACTTCAAGCTTGATTGTGAATCATCTGTAATTTGATCTAGGTCAAGTACTTTGATACCCAATGAAGGTCTTTCAACCTTACCATTTTCAACCAATTGATTAATGATCTTAACTACTTCATTACTTGGAATGGCGAAGCCCATACCTTCAACTGATGAACCATCAGTACTTGAAGCCAATTTCATTGAATTGATACCAACAATTTGTCCCGCAGCATTAACCAATGGACCACCTGAATTACCGGGGTTGATAGCAGCATCGGTTTGAAGAACAGTTGCTTCACCAGTAGCTTGTCCAGTATTTTGATCTTGAGTTGTTACAGTTCTATTTGTTGCTGAAATAATACCTTGGGTAACTGTTGTAGCATACTCACTACCTAATGGTGAACCAATAGCGATTACTGGATCCCCAGGTGTTACGTTATCTGAGTTACCAAATGAAGCTGTAGCAGGTACTTTACTACCAGGAATCTCCAATACAGCTAAGTCAGTTGTAGAATCAGTACCGACCAATTTAGCGGAAACCTTAGTACCATCTTCAAGAATGATTTCCAAAGAATCTGATCCAGAAACAACGTGGTTATTAGTTACAATATAACCTTTACCATTTTGTTTAGCATAGATCACACCTGATCCTTCACTGTATTCTTGTAACTTACTACTATTAGAAGAACTTGAACTAGAATCAGATGAATTGGAATCTGAAGAATTACTGTCACTTGATTGTGAATTGTCAGAAGAGTTACTGTCACTGCTTCCACTATCGCCAAACAAGTCGCCAAAAATGGATGAAATATCACCATTACTGGATTGTTCTTTTTGTTTTTGAAGATTAATTACGGAAACCACCGCCCCATTAACTTTCTTATAAGCACCTGACATTGAACTAGAAGTGTTCACTTTAGTATTACTTACTTGAGTCGTACCGGCAGTATTTCCAACTGCAGCGGAGTTTGAGGAGTTATTACTACCACCGAAGTAAGTGAACCCTGCGAAGGCAATAACAACACCTAAAGCGGCAGAAATAAAAGCTACAATTCCTGTCTTAAGTAAAGAATTGTTGCTAGATTCCTTGCCATTAGAACTACGCTTCTTTTCTTCTACTCTTGATTCAGATTTGTCTTTTTTTTCATCGTTATTCATGTAATTATTCACTCCCCATATTTTTTATCTATAATATAACTTTCAATTATGAAAAAATTATGAACCACATATGATTTATTTATAAAATTCTACAATGCAATCAACGGATCAGCCACAGCCGGATCAGTATCGTTGATTTTAAAATCATGTCCAACCGCAAAATCGTGATCTTCCAAAACTTGTGTAACTTCCGTACGAGCGACTTGCTTAGTGTTATTTTCATGACTCAAGTGGCCTAAATAAATCTGTTTAGTATTATTACCAATAACGTCCATCAACGTGTGAGCACCATCTTCATTTGAAAGATGACCTTTTTCACTAAGAATTCTTTGCTTCAATGGCCATGGATAAAAGCCTTCGCGTAACATTTCTACATCATGATTACATTCCAACAAATAGCCATCGGCATTCTCAATAGTCTTTTGAACTCTTTCAGAAACATAACCAGTATCAGTTAAAATAACGAATTCTTTACCATTATGATAAAACTTATAAAATTGTGGATCAGCTGCATCGTGCGAAACGGCGAAACTTTCAATATCTAAATCATCTAAAGACATAATCTTATTGTGTTCAAAGACATTGATTTCATCTTCAGGTACTTTACCGATTTTTGGCAACATTGCTTGCCAAGTTTTTTGATTGGCATAAACGTTCAGATTATATCTTCTAGCTAAAACACCGACACCTTTAATATGATCCGTGTGTTCATGTGTCACAAACAATGAATCAACGGTATTAATATCTTTACCGATACTCTCCATCGCCTCTTTAATCTTTTTACCTGAAAGACCTGCATCGACTAAAACGTGATGTTTCGGAGTTTCAATATATGTAGCGTTACCTGAGCTGCTGCTAGCAAGCACACTAATTTTTAAACTATCATCATTGGGCATTGTAACCGTTATCTCCATTTGCTGAATTCTTTATAATATTGCCCGTAAAGGCATTAACCTTCTTAATAGAACTAACTTTACTATCTTTATTTCTAATCGTTACAAACCAAACTGGAATGTAAATAGTGCTATTCTTGGCTACCAATAACTTCGTATATGCTAAGTTAGCATAAGAAATCCTGGAATTATTTGGTATTTCGGAATTAGCATACAAATTAGTAATAACTTCTTTTTCACTCTTGATTGTTTGGCTTTCGTGCAAAATAATCATCGACTTAACATGAGTTTGAGTATAACTAACAACCCGACCACTTTCAATTGTAAAGGTCAGCTGACAAGTCTTATCATAAATTTCACCTAACTTGGAAGTTCCCACATAAACCATTTGTGAAGTCGTCGATAATTGTGGAGCGTATTTATAATCACTGCCAAACAACACATTTGAATCTTTCTTAATGAACTTATCCATTACTTTTTGTCTGTCTCCAGTTGTAACGGCAATAGTACTGTTTAAACTACTTGTGAGTTTACGACTAGTTTCGTCATACTGAACTTCTTGATTACGCAACTTATTAACGTTTTGAGCCAAAGAATTATCTGGCTGCGAACCTAAATAATAAGCACTACCATTCTTGGTATCTAAAGTTCCAAAACTGATATTGCGTTTTCTCATTTCTGTAACGGTTGAAGTATTAGTACTGGAACTGCTGACTAACTGTTGACTGTTTCGAAAAGATAGGAATAAAAAGATATCTAATGAGAAAAAAACGATTAAGAAAATTGCTTCAATTCTTCTAAAATCCATCTATTCATCCTCCGCAGTTTCATTTGCCCAATCGCTATATGGTTTCCAATGATTTTCGATCTTAATGTAATAAGTTGGCTTCAAATCGACAACTTTTTCATTATCGGCCTCACTTTCCCATTGATATCCAACTTCAATATCTTGGACATCGTTGGGTGAATAACCTGATTTTTCAAGGCCTTTGAAAATATCACTTGTTGATTTCAATTTAGTTGAGGCCTGATCTGAAGGAACTGGGACTTCTAGTACTTTATTTAAGAAATGTTCTGTACTACCTTTACGGCTGAATTTAATCTTAATTGAACCGAATTCACTCTTCTTAAAGATAGGGAATCCTTCAACATATTCTCTGAAGACAAGATTTTTTTCTTTCCAATTGGAACTGTATAAACGCAGGTTAGAAATAGAATTTTGAAGATTAACTACCTTCTGATAACCACGTTGCAAGAAAGCCAACTGTGTCTTAGGAACAGATGTATCTGTATAATCTTCAAAACTCAATTTACCAGAATTATGATCTGAAACCAAACGCTTAGACTCACCATAATTATAAGTGTAAACACCATTGTCCTCAGATGTTACCAATCCATTGGTATTTGAATCAAATAAAGCTGTTGTATACTCGCCATCATCTTTACTACTAACAACATACGAGTAAGATTTCAATTTGATAGGTTCCGTATAGAAAGTGAAAACACCATGTTTCATAATATTTAGACGAATTTTCAAATTGATATTAGACTTTTTAATTAATTTAGAAATAGGCTTTGATGTTGCATTTCTAACCGGAGCCTTGTAAACAGCGTAATTACTATCATTAGCTAAATAGATATTATTATCTTTTTTATCTTTCAAGTTGATCAAGATTCGATTGAACGAATATGATTTGTCATTACGCAAACTATTATTATTGAGCAAATAACCCAAAATACTAGTTGAAACTGAAGTTGGATAAACTAATTGAATAACATCCCTCGATTGAATAACCTTTTGATAGTAGGCGCCATCTTTTTTGGAAACCAATTTAGGACTATCAATTTTCCAATCTTGCATAATCTTCTGAATACTTAAAGCAATATTATCGTTACTGTTATAAATTAACTTTTGATCCTGACCATCATGCCAAATTACTGATGTGGCACTAATAACTTGGTTGATTGGCACTTCATTTTTGTTCGATTGTGTCGATGTAACGTCGATATTGCGTCCTCGTTGATAACGGGCTGTATTCGTCCATATAAAGAATGAGAGTACGATACTCGTTATAACGGCAATGACTAATAAGATCTGAATGATCAAGCGACTAAACTTCATCCCATTCTCCTCCTGTCTCGTTAGGGTCAAATGGTAAGGAAATGTAGAACGTTGATCCCTTACCTTCGGCACTATTTACCCAAATTCTACCTTTGTGTTGTTCAACAATTTCTTTGGAGATAGAAAGTCCAAGTCCAGTACCACCTTGTTTTCTAGAACGTGCTTTATCAACACGATAGAAACGCTCGAAGACCTTCTTGATATCTTTTCTAGGAATACCCAATCCCTCATCAGAAATACTAATAATAATATGCTTATTAGTTTCCAATAAACGACATGTAATAACACCACCATCTGGTGAGTACTTGATAGCATTATTCATAATATTATCAATTACCTGTGTCATCTTATCAGTATCAATTTCCACCCACAAATCTTTGCTAGTAAAAATACGTTTGATTCGATAATTCTTGGCAATCTTAGAACCATTTTCTTTAGCATCAGCCTTCTCTTTTTTCAACATCATATCAAAACGATCCAGAATATATGAGAAGAATTCGTTAAAGTTAACTAATTCTTTGTCCAATTTCGAACGACCTTGATCCATTCGTGACAAACTCAATAGATCTTTGATCATTCGGATCATACGATCAGTTTCTTCGGCAGTAACACCCAAGAACTGTGGTGCCAATTTTTGATCTTTCCAAGCACCATTATTCAAAGCATCAATGTAACTGCTGATACTAGTCAACGGTGTTCTCAATTCATGAGAAACGTTGGAAACGAACTGACGACGCTCACTATCAATCTTTTGTTGTTCAGTGACATCATGTAGAACACAAACCATACCACTAATGAAGCCACTGTTTCTTTGAATCAATGAAAAATCAGCGTTCAAAATCAATGAGTTGTCACCATTGGCATCATCATAATCTTCATTCGAATCATTAGTTTCAATTACCATCGGATCAGGGTTCTCCAACAAATCGTCAAAACTCGTCCGATCTTTAATCCCCAAAATATCAACTAATGGTTGACCAATGGCCTCATCTTCATCTTTATCCAAAAATTCTTGAGCCATTTCGTTAATAACCGTTATGTTACCGAGACGATTTGTCGCGATAACACCATCGGACATTTGTGTCAAAACGCTATCCAGCCTTCGTCGTTCGGATTCCGAATTCTCGGTCGCTTCTTCGACTTTAACCGACAGGTCATTAACAGCCATAGCCAATTGTCCTAACTCATCAGGCGAATAAACACGAACCTGACCAGAATAGTCTCCTTCGGCCATACGAACAGCCTGTTGCTTCATTTCATCGATTGGTCTGGTAATTGCTCGGGAAATGAAAATAGCGATCACAGCACCTAAAAGTCCAGCCACTAGTGAAGCCGTTAGGAAGATCAAAATAATGTTATTAATACCGGTATAAACTGATTCCATACTGGCACGAACATAAATTGCTCCCACAACTGTACTATTATCTGGAGATGTCACCGGTACTATCGATTCGTAAGAACTACCATTATCTCTTTCGTAATAAATCTGTGTAATTCTCTTATCAGTCCGAATACTTTGTTTGATATTATCCTTCAAAGTTTGCGTACCAATAATACTATTACTTTCGGAATCCTTGGCCCCTACAATAATTCCGCTTCGATCAATAACCTGTACGTCAGTAATATCAGTACTAACTCGCGAATAATCTTGAATTGCATTACTGATATTATCACGCGTATGATCATCATTATCAGTCAAATTTTCTGAAATTTGATTCAGTGTGTACGCTGGAATAGAAACAGAAGTTTCAAAATTTGCCACGTTCTGATCTTCCAATTGACGTACAAAATAGGCCCCAATGATTTCAATTGTGACTATAAGAATCAAGATAAAAGATAATCCGATTTTAAAATTAATTGAATGTAAAAAAGCAAATCTATTTTTCACAATACTTCCACCTAAACAATACAGACTTAGCTATATTATACAGCTATCCAGATAACAAAAAAACTGACTGACATTTTTATATGCCAATCAGTTTCTTTATTTTATTTTTATTTTCAATGATGAAATTATTCGATTTCTTTTGAGAGTTGTATTATTGGTTCAATTTATTTGCAACTGCTGTTTTTCATTCTATGATTTATTTGCTTATGCTGCTGCAAACGGGTTCCGTAAGGGCAACTCCTCGGAGGCTGAGCGCCCTTGCTCCGCCCTCTCTATTCTCCATCAGGATCTCTCAAATAATATCCAACTCCACGTCTGGTCATTAACCATTCTGGTTGGCTAGGATTATTTTCAATTTTTTCACGTAAACGTCTTACGGTAACATCAACTGTTCTAACGTCACCGAAATAATCATATCCCCAAACGGTTTGAAGTAAGTGTTCACGCTTCATAACTTGTCCTATATGTTGAGCTAAATAATGTAGTAACTCAAATTCACGGTGTGTTAATTCAATTTCTTTTCCATTTTTAGTTACTGTATATGCATCGGGAAGGATGGTTAGATCACCGATTTTAATTTCACTAGTCTTCTTATCATCACTCTGCATATGACTTTGTGATCTAAGACGTGCTTTAACACGTGCAACTAACTCTCTATTTGAGAATGGTTTTGTAACATAATCATCAGCCCCAAGTTCTAGGCCAATGACTTTATCAATCTCAGTATCCTTAGCTGTTAACATAATGATTGGAGTATCTTTAGTTTTTCTGATAGTTCTAGCTACTTCAAGACCATCAATAACTGGAAGCATTAGATCTAGTAAAATCAAATCTGGATTATCTTCATCTACCTTATCTAAAGCCTCTTGTCCATCAAAAGCAGTTATGACTTCGTAGCCTTCATTTTCCAAATTATATTTAACAATATCGGAAATTGGTTTTTCATCATCTACTACTAGAATTTTTTTAGCCATTTTATATCTCCTTGACACAATTATTATACTAGTTATTTACCATTAAAACAAAATCCCCATAAAGCTACCTTAAATTTTTCGAACTTTTTTTAAAAAAGTACTTGCTATAAATTTGGAGCTTATGGTAAGATATATCTCGTTGGTTGAGAGGGAAACAACTTATCAATCAATTAAATTCCATGGGTGGTTAGCTCAGCTGGCAGAGCAACGGACTCTTAATCCGTGGGTCTGGGGTTCGATCCCCCAACCACCCATAACAATTATCGCTTAACCGATTATGATGAAAATCATGATCGGTTTTTTAGTGTCTTCTTTTTTCAAAAAAAGCTATTAGTAATATAACTAACGGCTATTTATATTAACACTTTCTTCAAAGACGTACCAAGATAACAAATTAATGACAGTAGCTAACTTCATGATAGTGCGGGGTAATAATTTGTAAAATAGCTTTAACTTTCAGTTGGAATTTAGAATTCTAAAACTTAATCAAAAAAAATAATCGTCTAAACTTTAAGGTTTTACGATTAAGTAGATTGCAACAATTAATCGAATTTTTCGGACAAGTCACCAAAGAAGACTTGGA
>NZ_AZES01000137.1 GCF_001434985.1 Companilactobacillus paralimentarius DSM 13238 = JCM 10415
CTTCTTTGGTGACTTGTCCGAAAAATTCGATTAATTGTTGCAATCTACCTTAAATAAATAGTTTTCTGTGGTGCCTGACTATCTAAAGTCAATATCATATCCGAAGTATCTGCAAATTCATACCCACTTGGTGCTTGTAAAACAATTGAACTGCCTTCGTCACCAGCCCCGGTTATATCTTTACCTATTTGTTGATTAGTATCTTTATCCAAATATTTAATATCATAATTAACGCTCTTAGCTATTTCAATTGTCTTAGTTGGATTCTTAGCGTCTACTTTAAAAGTTTTTTGAGTGTCACTTAGCGCATAACCACTGGGAAGCTTAGATGTATCAATCATAACAGTTGAGCCATCTACTGCTTGTCCTGATTGCGTATCAATAACATTACCAGTCTTCTTGTTTTTGATAATAAAATTATAATTTACTTGTGTCTTATCGCCTGAAACAGTTATCAATTGATTGCGCTTAGTATAAACAATCTTATTACCAGCAACGTGACTTCCTTCATCAATAACTGGAGTTCCGCTATCATCAATACCAATAGCTTCATAAGTTACTTTATATTGACCAGGTTTAGTAATATCAATCGCATTAGAATTCATAGTAACAGAATATTTATTACCATTAGAATCGGTAATCGTAACTGGCTTACTTAATCCATTTTTATCATTTAATTGTAAAGTTCGATTAGCTAGTTGATTCCAATCTGGCTCCTGGAAAATCTTTACGTGTCGAATTAAAGAATTCCCCTTTATACCATAAGTTACATCAGTAGGAGTAAATTCAATTTCTCCACCCTTAGTGTCTATATTGGAACTCATATGAGTTATTTCAGTTTCAACATCAACCTGGATGTAAGCTGATTCCTGAGACAACTTTTAAGAGAGGGTATAATGAATAAATC
>NZ_AZES01000138.1 GCF_001434985.1 Companilactobacillus paralimentarius DSM 13238 = JCM 10415
CCAAGTCTTCTTTGGTGACTTGTCCGAAAAATTCGATTAATTGTTGCAATCTACTATTTTAATAATTTTTTATATTCATGCTATTTAATTTTAGCATAAAAAAAAACGTTATTTCATTACAAAATAGAAATAGCGATTTTTTTAGAAAGCAGTAATTTGCATACGACCATTGTTTTTAGAATGATAAAGATTGTCATCTACTCGACTGTATAAATCATTAGGCTGAACATCTTTTGATGAAATAGTTGAAACACCCATCGAAATAGAAATATAAATCTTT
The DNA here is from genome assembly GCF_001434985.1 of Companilactobacillus paralimentarius DSM 13238 = JCM 10415. Lineage (GTDB taxonomy): Bacteria > Bacillota > Bacilli > Lactobacillales > Lactobacillaceae > Companilactobacillus > Companilactobacillus paralimentarius. The sequence continues at coordinate 281 of NZ_AZES01000138.1, forward strand.
TTACCATTGATATCAATTGGTAAATGATTTAAAGCTACAAAAATTTCATTTGGCGAATTTTATAATCAAGTTAGCCACTTTAGAAAAATGACAAAATAAAAAC
>NZ_AZES01000020.1 GCF_001434985.1 Companilactobacillus paralimentarius DSM 13238 = JCM 10415
TGTTTTTATTTTGTCATTTTTCTAAAGTGGCTAACTTGATTATAAAATTCGCCTAAAAAATATTCTCAGTAATTGTAAAAAGATTGCTGGGAATATTTTTTTAGCCTTTTTTCTTCGTAATTTTTATCTGAAAGGGGGCATTTGATGACAGCAGAATCAATGGTCAATAATTTATTAACAGAAGCATGCATTAATAAAATCTCGGATATTTATTTTTTTCCGCACGATAACTTTTATCATATTGAAGCAAGTAATTCTTTTCAGAATTACACGGTAGCTGATTTAACTAATGATGAGAGTTTTGCAATTATGAATTTCTTGAAATTTAATGGAGGATTGGATGTGTCTGAGCGGCGTCGTTCTCAGAAGGGATCGTTTAATTTTAATTATCAAAATAAACGTATCTTTATCAGAATTTCCTCAGTAGGAGATTTTCAAAATCGAGAATCAATGGTTGTGAGGCTAATTTATCCACAAGAATTTAATTCAGTGGTAGACGAGGCCTTAATTCAAAAGATCTTACCAATTGCTCAGCGAAAAGGAATGATGCTATTTTCTGGACCAATGGGTTCAGGCAAAACTTCTTTGATGTACACACTGGGACGACAATTGAGTATTAATAAGAAGGTTATGTGTATTGAGGATCCGATTGAAATCGTTGAAGATAGTTTTTTACAATTACAAGTTAATGATGATGCTGGTATGACCTATGAGGAATTGATAAAAACCAGTCTTCGCCATCGACCAGAAGTGTTGATCATTGGTGAAATTAGAGATAACCATACAGCACAGCAAGCTGTTCAAGCTGCACTGTGTGGTTACACAGTTATGTCGACGATTCATGGGAAATCTAAATATTCTATTCTTCAGCGTTTGCGACAATTTGGAATTGATGAGATCGATATCTTAAATGGTATTAACTTTATTTCATATCAACGTTTAGTACCGACTTTTAATGATTTAGAATTATTTATTGATACTTTAGACGCAACACAAATTGAAAAATATTTGAAAGATGAAGTGGCCGATAAACATTGGCAATCAATGCTGGAAGAAGCTTATCAAGTCGGTCGAATCAATGAAACAACGTATCAGGAATATATTTATGGTTAAAAAGTTCTCCACGGCCAAAAAGTCTGAATATTTAATTCTAATTAGTAAACTTTTGAAGAATGGTTTTTCACTAAGTGATTCAATTAATTGCCTTCGTTTATTGGATGATGAGAAAGGTGTATTTGACTTAATTTATCAGGATTTGCAACAGGGAAAAATGATTTCACAATCATTGATCCATTTTAATTTACCTACGGTTGTTTACAATCAATTGATCATTGCCCAAAATCATGGAAGGTTGGCTCAGGCTTTGGAACAAACAGGAATCCTCTTGCAAAGTCAATCTAAGCAGAAGAATAAGTTTAAAGAATTGTTAGCTTATCCGATTTTTATATTGATGTTCTTAATAACAATGTTGGTGGGAATGAAACTCTATATTGTTCCTCAATTAGCCGTCTCAGGTGGTAGCCAAGCAATAGATTTATTTTTAGGATTAATTTTACTAATCTTATTTTTAATAATTGTAAGTATTTTGTTTCTGGTAGCCTTTCTTAGAAAAAAAGATGAGTATGCTCGGGCTTTATTCCTTGTGAAATTACCATTTATAGGAAGAATTTATCAAACCTTTTTTCATTTTTTGATCTTACAAGGATTGGGGATGCAACTGGCTAATGGAATGAATCTACAAAGTATTTGTGAAAATAGCAATCGCTTTCAAAAAGGATCGATCCAAGAACATCTAGCGACTAAATTCATTAATAATCTAGTTAATGGAAAAAGTTTATTAACTTTAGTCGAAAGGGAACCGTTATTGCCAAAACAGTTAAGAATTATCTTACAAGCCGGTGAAAGTGGAACGGCATTAGCACAAGATATTTTGCTGATGTCAGAATTGAAATTTGAGGAAACACAACGTAATCTCAAAAAAATGTTAGGACTAGTGCAACCAATTTTGTTTGCCATTATTGCGGTTGTAATTGTCGTAACTTATTTAATAGTTTTGTTACCAATTTATGGAATGATGAAAGGAATCTCATAATGAAGAAAATAAGAAAAGGTTTTACCCTAATTGAAATGGTTATCGTTCTATTCATAATCTCACTATTACTTTTGATTATGATTCCGAATTTAACGGCACAACGGAACAATGCCAATGAGAAGTCAAACAAAGCCTTGGAAACTACGATAGTTAATCAGGCCGAATTGTATTCTGAAAATCACCCTAATGAAGAGGTTAGTATAGATAAATTAAAGGATAAAAATTATATTACTGATAAACAAGTTGAAAGAATAACCAAATTGAAATTAACTTTGAAGAAAGACAATCAGGCTGAGGGATGGACGCTAGTAGACGCGGTTTCACATTAATAGAAACGGTAATTGGTCTCGCAATCGTCTGTAGTTTACTGGTTGTATCAGTGTGGAATCTGAAAGATTATCAGGCTCGTATTGAAGAGAAGGAATCTTTAGAGTGGTTTGAGAATTCATTTAAAAATGAGATGAATTATTCATATCTCAATCAAAAACCAGCTTATTTGAAAATTCGTGATAATCATATTATTTTCGGACGATATGCGATTAGTGGAAAAGTGGTCTTAAAGAAAAAAATTTTACCTCAAACTCTAAGAAACACTAATGGACCGATTGATTATTTTATTGGGAGATCTGGACAATCGGGACCTAAAACAATTATTTTTGAATCTAATCTAACACATCGTAAGTATGAATATCGAATTCAAATGGGATGGGGTGAAATTATTGAGAAAACGTAGCGGTTTTATTTTAGTCGAAGCATTAACTTCTCTAACGATTTCCTTAATGATCATTTTTATGTTGTCGCTTTGTGTTAGTGAACAATTTAAACTGATCAATCAATGGGAACAAAGAGTCAACGCACATAAAATAATATTGTTACATTTAGAAAATTCACATATGCCCAATAAAGTGATGATAAAGAATCGAATTTATTACTATCAGAAGATTGAAAATACATATCAAGTCAAGGTAAATAATCATGTCTATCAAGTTAAGAGCTAGAAGAAAAGGTTTTGTTCTGTACGAATCAGTTTTGGCTTTAATGATAACTTTAATGACCTTAGGAATTTTGCAACAATCGTTATTGATAATGCGGACGGTACAGCATACTACTTTTAAAGATCAGTTACGTTGGCATATAACTCAAGAAAAAATTCAAAGTGAAATGGACCATGCCTTAAAAATAAACGAAGTAAAAGATAATCATATATCCTATACAAAACCGGAGTGGCTTAATAACAAGCATCCGGCTTTTGTTTTTAATATCTTTGGTAAAGAGGGGAATAAAATGTTACGATATAAAACTGCTGTTAGTGGTGGACATGAGCCTATTTTAGTAAATCAAAAAGAAATTAAGATTGAAAAAATCTCAAATTTAGTTATCATAACAACAGTGAATAAAGCCGGTGAAAAATCTGAAATGTACTTAACGTTGGATGAACAAAAAGTATAAAAGAAGTGGCACGGTTTTATTGAATAGTCTTTTAATATTATCGGTCGCAATTTTAATTGTAGGATACACTAGTAATTTGATTGGCGAACAAATCTCGGGATACCGGCGTTTAGACGAGATTTATGAGCAACAAATTAACAAGAAAATTAATAAAAGTAATAAAATAGACTATTGTGAATTGACGAATCCTTGAATAAAATCGTTTTCAACGTTAAAATTTTAATTATTAAGCAAAGAGGTTAACCATGTCAGAAAAAGATATGCAAACATATTTTGATAAGATGAATCAAGCTAATTCTTTATTAAAGGAGTCTTTAAGAGTTAACAACATTGAATCACTTGCCGAAACATTGACAGATATTTCTGATGGCAGTGTTTATGTCGAGAACGGTGTTCCCGATAAAGAGACTGTTGCTAAATTAGAGAGTATCTATGCGGAGATGAAGAAATTAAATCTAACTCCACTGCAACTAAAGCAAGCGATTACAGTATCAATTATCAAGGCTCAAAAAGATGATAAGGCTGAAGTTAATAAATTGATGACTCCTGATGCAATTGGTTTGATAACTAGCTTAATTGCTTATGAGGTACTAAATGTTCAAGGTAAGAAAGACGTGAACATAGTCGATCCAACTGTTGGAACAGGTAACTTGCTGATTGAAGTTATTGAACAATTGAATATGACTGACAAATTCAATATCAATGCTGCAGCGCTTGATAATGATGATGCGTTAGTTTCCTTAACAAAATCATTTAGTGAAGTAATGAATCTCAATTTGGATGCTTATCATCAAGATAGTGTCGCTGATTGGGATATTACTGATATTGATTTGGCAGTGGCTGATTTACCAGTTGGCTATTATCCAATTGATGACAATGCCAAGAATTTCAAAACTAAATCAGACAAGGGACATTCTTATGCTCACCATTTGTTGATTGAACAAACTATGAATAATTTAAATGACGGTGGAATCGGTATATTCATTGTACCTTCACAGATTTTCCAAACTGACCAAGCAAAGAAATTATCTGAATGGATGGTTTCAAGTGTTTATCTACAAGCTGTTTTAGATTTGCCAACAAGCTTATTTGCATCAAAGGAGGCACAAAAGGCAGTCGTAGTTTTACAAAAACATGGCGGCAATGCTAAACAAGTGGAAAATGTTTTGATGGGCACAATACCAGATACCAATAACCCTAAGTTGTTTGAGGGATTTAAAGACCAGTTGCAAAGCTGGGCAAAAAATTTTAAAGGTTAGGTGAGATTAAATGTCTAAAATCATGGCCGTTAATTCTGGTAGCTCTACATTGAAATGGAAACTATATACAGTACCTGATGAAAAGGTTATCGCCAAGGGAATGGTGGATCGTTTGGGATTGCCAGATTCAGTCTTTGAAGTTCAATATAATGGCAAGAAAATCAGTGAATTAGGTGATATTCCTGATCACACGACAGCTGTTAATAAGATGCTTGATAAATTGATTGAATTGAAAATCATCAAGAATTATGATGAGATCACTGGAGTAGGTCACCGTGTTGTTGCTGGTGGTAGTATCTTTAAAGATTCAGTCATCGTAACTCCACGTGTGGTTCAGCAAATCAGAAATCTTTCTGAATTTGCCCCATTGCACAATCCTGGTCAAGCAACTGGAATTGAAGCATTTGAAAAGATTTTGCCAAATGTTCCTCAAGTGGCAGTTTTTGATACTTCATTCCATCAAACAATTGATCCAGTCAATTACTTGTATAGTATTCCTTATGAGTATTATGAAAAATATGGAGTTCGTAAATTTGGTGCTCATGGTACAAGCCATCGTTATGTATCACAGGCAGCGGCCGATTATTTGCAAAGACCATTATCTGACCTTAAAATTATTTCTGCGCACCTTGGAAGTGGCGCTTCAATTGATGCAATTGAAGATGGTAAATCAGTTGATACATCGATGGGATTTACCCCATTAGCTGGTATTACTATGAGTACACGCTCTGGGGATGTTGATCCTTCACTAGTTGCTTATTTGATGCAAAAGATGAAGATTACTGATCCCGATGAAATGGTAAAGATTTTGAATACTAAATCTGGTTTGTTAGGACTTTCAGGCGTTTCACCAGATATGCGTGATTTGTTAGCAACAAAGGATGAGAATCATCGTTCTGATTTAGCCATCAAAATTTTTGTTAATCGAATTGTTAAGTATATTGGCTCATATATTGCCTTATTGGGTGGAGCTGATGTCTTGATCTTTACTGCTGGTGTTGGCGCTGGTAGTGCTGAAATTCGTGAAGATATTGTAGATCATTTTAATTATCGTGGCATAAGAATTGATAAAGAAGCTAATGAAAACGGTAAAGGAATTCGTCGCATCAGTACAAAAGATTCAACCACAGATGTTTTGGTTGTACCAACAGATGAGGAATTGATGATTGTACGTGATGTAGTTAGATTAATAAAATATAGTAATTAAAAAATCAAGGAATCAAAACAAATTTAAGTTGTTTTGATTCCTTTTTTAGTGTTAAAAATTAGATTAAAGATGTTGTCAATAATGCAATGTAAGCCTTTACTTTTTTATTTTTACTGTTATATTAAAGGTGTATAGAAAAGAGCAAATTTGGAATGGAGGTTCATGATATGACAAGAAAAGCCTACATGATTGGTACAGGTGTTGGTAACTTAGCCGCTGCTATTTATTTGATTCGTGATGGGGGATTTAATGGCGATCAAATTACAATGATGGGTCTAGAAGACCACGGTGCAAACGATGGTGCCGCAGTTAAGGACTATGAAAAAGAGTATGGTAACCAAGCTTTATCGAATAGCAAAGGATTCCTAGCAAAAGGTGGAAGAATGTTGAATGAAGAAACATTTGAAAACCTTTGGGATGTATTGCGTTCAGTACCTTCATTGGATCATCCTGGACAAACAGTTACAGATGATATTTTGAATTTTGATCACGCTCATCCAACACATGACGTTGGACGTCTAATTGATAGTGATGGTCCACGAGTAAAACCTAATAAAGATAATTACAGACATATGCAATTTGATAATAAGGATCGTTATTTATTATCTAAATTGATGTTGATGCCCGAAAAAGATGAAGAAAAATTAAATAACATCAGTATTGCTGAGTGGTTTGCAAGTAGTCCTCACTTCTTTACAACAAACTTCTGGTACATGTGGCAAACAACCTTTGCTTTCAAACGTGCTAGTTCAGCTGTTGAGTTACGTCGTTACATGAATCGTATGATCCTTGAATTTAGTCGTATCAATACACTAGAGGGTGTAACAAGAAGTCCATATAATCAATTTGAAAGTATTATCCTACCAATGCGTAAATACTTGGAAGATCGTGGTGTAACCTTTATCAATAACCGTAAAGTTACTGACCTGGAATTCAAAGACACACCACTTCAAGATGATATTATTGTTACTGGACTCAAGTATGAAGAAGTTGACAATGACAATAAAGAAGGACATATCGATGTTGCTGAAAATGATTTAGTCTTTGATACTAATGGATCAATTACCGATAGTTCATCACTTGGTGACTTTAATACACCATTCAAAGAAAATATGGATTATGCACCTAGTGCAGCACTTTGGAAGAAAGCTTCTGAGAAGTTCTATTCACTAGGTAACCCTGATAAATTCTTTGGAGATCGTACACAAAGTGAGTGGGTCAGCTTCACAGTTACAACAAATAGCCACTTTTTGGTAAATGAAATTTCACGTATTACACAACAAGAACCAGGAAATGCTTTGAACACATGGATTAACAGTACTCCATTATTGTCAATCGTTGTTCATCATCAACCACACTTCAAGGCACAAAAGCCAAATGAATCAACATTCTGGGGTTACTTCATGTATCCAAGAAGAAATGGTGACTATGTTCAAAAACCTGTAATGGAAATGACAGGTAAGGAAATGCTAGAAGAATTGCTAGGACACTTGGCAGAAGTAGATCCAAGTAAAGACAATATCAAGAACCACACTCAAGAAATTATGGATAGTATTGTCAATGTAATTCCTGTTTATCTACCATATGCAAGTGCAATGTTCAATCAAAGAGCCGTCGGAGATCGTCCAGATGTAGTTCCAAAGAACAGTAAGAATTTGGCCTTCATCAGTCAATTCTGTGAACAACCATTCGATATGGTCTTTACAGAGCAATATTCATTCCGTGCAGCACAACGTGCAGTATACACATTATTGAATATTCCATTATCAGAAATGACACCAATGCACCATTACGAAAAAGATCCAAAAGTAATGGCACGTGCAACTAAGACCATGTTTAGATAAAAAGTGGAGCAAGAATGCTTATTTTCGAGAGGACCAAGGTACAGCATACTTGAGAAGAAAAGATATAGAAAATTGACCTTAGAAGTTTGAAGTACAGTTATTTAAAAACTAGAAGGAAAACTATTGGGAATATAAAAGGTCAGATCTCTACAATACGAAATGTATTCAAAAGTTGAACGGTCTAAACGAAAACCTTATCTAAAGGGAGGTTGATGCCTATAATCAATCTATATTCGCAACAAATAGAATTTAACATCAAACGACAAAACATCTCATTGAAAAAGAAAAAAAATTTCACAAGTAAGAGCTGAATTTTGATTTGGCTCTTTTTTTGTGAATTGAAAAGCGACCTAGAACAGGCATTTTGATTAGATTGTGAAGAAATATTCACAATTGAAATAAGATGTGAAATAAATTTTTGTAAGCAATTTGAACACTAGGTGTTGATATATCAATGTGAAAACGTTTACTTGGACTTTTTAAATGAAATAACTTGAACATTGATTGTACAGTGATAAGATAAAACGTGAATTAGTTAACAAATATATTGATTTTTAAATCTTGGAGGTAATCAGATGTTGAAAGGTTCCAAAGATACAAAGGTTTCTACAAAATCAGATGAAAAAGAAGATGTAAAACCCGTCATTGATGCTATGGTTGCTAAGGCTCACAAGGCTTTGGACATTATGGACGGTTTTACTCAAAAACAAGTTGACCACATTGTTCACCAAATGGCTATTGCCGGATTAAACGCTAGTTTTGAATTAGCTAAGTTAGCTTACAAAGAAACTGGCCGTGGAATGGTTGAAGATAAAGTCATTAAAAATATGTACGCTACAGAAGAAATTTGGCACTCAATCAAACGCGATAAAACTGTTGGCATTATCGAAGATGATAAGGAACATCGTTTGATCAAAGTTGCTGAACCACTTGGTGTTTTAGCAGGTGTTACACCTGTTACTAACCCAACATCAACTGCAATGTTCAAGTCATTGATTGCTATGAAAACACGTAATCCAATTATCTTTGGTTTCCATCCCCAAGCTCAAAATTGTTCTGTTGCCGCCGCTAAAGTTATGTTAAAAGCTGCCATCGATGCTGGTGCCCCAGAAGGTGTTATTCAATGGATTGAAAAACCAAGTATTGAGGCAACATCATATTTAATGAATAACGAAGGAGTTGCCAGTGTTCTTGCTACTGGTGGTCCTGGAATGGTTAAGGCTGCTTATTCAACTGGTAAACCTGCTTTGGGTGTTGGTCCTGGTAATGGTCCTGCATACATCGAAAAGACTGCTAATATCAAACGTGCTGTTAATGATATTGTTTTATCAAAGACATTTGATAATGGTATGGTTTGTGCTTCTGAAAATAGTGCCATTGTTGATGCTGACATTTATGACGAAGTTAAATCTCTATTCGAAAAGAATAAAATTTATTTCATTAAGAAATCAGATTATAAGAAATTAGCAGAAACAATGTTTAGACCAGAAGGTGGAGTTAAAGGTCCTATTGCTGGTAAATCAGCTATTGAAATTGCTAAATTGGCTGGCATTAAGGTTCCTGCTGATACTAAAGTACTTGGTGTCGAACTTTCAAAGGTTGGTCCAGATGAACCACTTTCAGCTGAAAAACTTTCACCTGTTCTATCAGTTTATAAAGTTGCGGGACATAAGGAAGGTTTCGAAAAAGCCGATGAGTTACTACACTTTGGTGGTTTAGGTCACACCGTTGGTATTCACACAATGGATGAAGATTTGGCTACGGAATTTGGTATTAAGATGAAAGCTAGTCGTGTCTTGGTAAATACACCTGCTGCTATTGGTGGTATTGGTAATCTCTACAATGAAATGATCCCATCACTTACTCTTGGTACTGGTTCATGGGGGAAGAATTCTATTTCTCATAATGTATCTTCATTTGATTTGCTTAATATTAAGACAATCGCAAAACGGAGAAATAATATGCAATGGATTAAACAACCAAGAGTTTACTTTGAAAAGACTTCAGTTCGTTACTTGGAAGATCTTGAAGGTATGAAGAGAGCCTTTATTGTTTGTGATCCTGTCATGGTACAACTTGGTTTTGTTGATACGATTACTGATGAATTAAAACGTAGTAAATTCCACGTTGAATATTCAATGTTCTCCGACGTTGATAACATTGTAACAACTGATGTTGTAAAGCGTGGTGTAACACAAATGAATCTATTCAAGCCTGATACAATTATTGCATTAGGTGGTGGTACAACAATGGATACAGCCAAGGATATGTGGTTGTTCTACGAACATCCTGATGTTGATCTCTTTGGTGCAAAACAAGGATTTATTGATATTAGAAAGCGTGCTTATAAGTTCCCTAAGCCTGAAAAAGCACAATTTGTTGCTATTCCAACAACATACGGAACTGGAGCCGAAGTTACACCATTTAGTTCTATTATTGACACACAAACCGGAACAAAGTACCCAATCGCTGATTATGCATTAACACCTGATGTCGCTATCATTGATTCACAATTTGTTGAAACAATGCCAAAAGACATTATCGCTGAATCAGGTATGGATGTTTTGAACAATGCTATTGAATCTTATGTTGCCAACATGGCTTCAGATTATACAAGACCATATGCATTACAAGCTATTAAATTAGTCTTCGATAACTTAGAAAAAGCAGCTGCTGGTGATAAAGATGCACAAGAAGAAATGCATAATGCTTCGACACTTGCGGGTATGTCATTTGGTAATGCTTTTGCTGGTGTCGGTCACTCAATCACAGATGCCCTAACAAATGCCTATGGTATCAGACATGGTTTAGCTTCAATCATTGCCTTGCCACAAGTAATCAACTACAATTTCGAGCAACCTACAAAGATCACTATGTGGCCTAAATATGAAAGCTTTAGAGCAGATTCAGATTATGCTGCTATTGCTAGATATATTGGTTTGACAGGTAAAGATGACAGAGCTTTGAAAGATGCTTTAGTTAAGAAAGTTGTTGATCTTGCACACGGACTCGGTATTAAGCTGAGCCTTAAAGACAACTATATTAATAAGAAAGAATTTGACGAAAATGTTGATGCACTATCAGAAGCAGCATTTGGAGATCAATTCTCATTCACAAATCCTAAAGAACCATTAATTTCAGAATTGAAACAAATCCTTGAAGACATGTACGTCGGTAAGGGAATTGAAAAATAAGAAGATGAGAGCAAGGTAAAGTACGATTAGCTCTCAAGCATTAAAATAATAGCCACAATAACTCAAATCGAGTTATTGTGGCTATTATTTTTAGTTTCTTTCCCAAGATGGAGTTTTATTTATTTTAACCGATATTATTTTTACAATGAAATATTTCAAAAGTCTGTATTATAGCCCTTGAGAAAGATAATTGTTATTAGGATTGATTGTTTTTTCTTGTATCGAAAAAAACATTTCCCATGCTATAATTCCTTCGCGTTAAATAAATTTATTTTCCTTACGCAATGGATGGGGGTAGTTAATTGATGATTTCTTTAAAAAATAAAAGAAGTGTCAATTTAAAAATCAATAAGGAACAATGGAGTTGGATCATGTATGATTGGGCCAATTCCGCTTATGGAATAATTGTTACAACGGCCGTTTTACCGGTCTATTTTAAGTCAATAGCCGCAGCTAATCATGTTTCAGCGGCTAGTTCTACAGCTTACTGGGGATATGCTAATAGTTTCAGTACACTGTTAGTATCGTTATTAGCTCCGTTTCTAGGTGCATTAGCTGATTATCCTCACTTAAAAAAACGCTTGTTAAGCATGTTTTGTTGGTTAGGAATAGTGATGACAATAGGATTAGTTTTTATTCCTGCCTCACAGTGGCGTTTATTGCTATTAGTTTATGTTCTGTCAGAGATTGGCTACTCAGTAAGTAATCTTTTCTATGATAGCTTTTTAACTGACGTGGCAAATGATATGCAAATGAATAAAATATCGACGTATGGTTATGCTTATGGTTACTTGGGCGGAGTAATTGCCTTTATTTTGTTTCTTATTTTGGAATTAACTAGTGGTTTTGGAAAATTAGATGGAACAGGAATTGCTCATTGGAGTTTTGTAATTGCTGCACTCTGGTGGTTGATATTTTATTTACCACTGCAAAGAAATGTTACTCAAAAATATTCCGTTAAATCAACGACTTCACCCTTAAAAGGAAGTTTCAACAGGGTATTTCAAACAATTAAACATATTAAACAATATAAGCAGGTAGCGTGGTTCTTAGTAGCTTACTTCATCTATATAGATGGAGTTGACACTATTTTTACGATGGCAACTGCTATTGGAATGGATATCGGTATAAAGACGTCAGAACTAATGATTGTTATGTTGGTCGTTCAATTAATTGCAGTACCATTTTCAATTTTATTTGGTTGGTTTGCCGATAAAACTTCAACTAGAAAAGGCATTTTATTGGGAATCGTAGTTTATCTTCTAATCTGTTTGTATGCCTTGAATCTGAAATCCAGTTTTGATTTTTGGATTTTGGCTATTTTAGTGGGTACTAGTCAGGGTGGTTTACAAGCCTTGAGCAGATCTTATTTTGGAAAAATTATTCCCAAAGAATCAGGCAGTGAATTCTATGGCTTTTATAATATTTTAGGAAAATTTTCAGCGGTTATGGGACCATTTATCGTAGCCATTGTCACGCAATTAACGGGTAAATCAACTATTGGAGCTGCTTCATTAAGTGCGTTATTTTTAGTTGGATTAGTGATTTTTGCTATTTTACCTAGAATGGTTAGAAATGCTAAATAAAAAAGGTTGAAATCAAACGATTTCAACCTTTTTTGTCATATTCTATTAGCGGTGATTAATCGGTAATTGAAGGAATTAATTACCAATTCAATCTTCTCATATTGAAGATAATAATTTTTACCTTCTTTTTGAAAAATGGTATTGTCAGCGCTAATAATTTGATTAACCAATTGTTTAATTTCTAATTCTGATAAATTCAGTCCTAACTTCTTGTTGAACCGTCCAAAAACTAAAGGTGTATAACAAATGTTTTCTAAAAAAATTTGTTTATTAGGCATATTATTACTTCCATTTATCTATTAAGTGAGCAGTCTCTTTAGTATTGTTGGTAAAGACACTATCTAATTTAAGTGTATTGAGAGCATTGTAATTATCGTTATAGGTATTGATGATCCAACCATTAGTTTTAAAACCATTCTTGTGAGCCAATTTGATTAATTTAGGTGTCCATTGTTCCAAACGAATAGAAACAAATTTGATATAGCGAGGAGCATTTTCAATTTCCTCGCTGTATTGACGTTCGGTAACTGAATCTAGTAGCCATAGGATAGGCACATTTTTCAAAGATTTGTGAAAAATCTTAATACCAGGGATACTTTCATCTTGCATGATTAAATTATTTTTCATGTTGTATTTTTTTATTTCTTTGGCAAGAGCCTTCTCAGTATCAGTATTGTCGCCGGCATTCTTTTTAGTTTCAATTATATAATGAACTTTTTTGCCATAGCGGTTGAAGACATCTTTTAATTGATGTAGTTTTTCACCATTACGCAGTTTAACTTTATCTAATTCTGCGGATGTTGACTTAGAAATAGTTACATTTGAACCAGTCGATTTCTTTAAATTATCGTCATGAGAGACGTATAATTTATTATCCTTACTGAGCCAAACGTCTTGCTCAATATACTGAGTACCGTCTTTGATAGCACGATTGTAACCACTGAAAGAGTGATCAGGATTATTATAAGGACTACCACGATGTGAAAAAATAATCGGTGTTTCTGGTGAAGCGTGATTAACACTTTGAGTTACAGAAGTAAGATTTTTAGCTTTTGGCGCGGCTGCTGCAGCCACATTAGTTAATGAAATGGGCAATCCTAATAGGACTGTGAAAAAAAGTAATAGTGCAATAAATTTCTTTTTTAACATAATTTTCCCCTTATTGGTGATATATTCCATCATAGTTGAAACACAAAAAAAGTGCCACCGTAAATAACGGTGACGCTTCTATAGATGGCGTAAAAGTAAATGACTATGTTTATTTTGAAGATTCAATTGCCTTGTTTTTTCACGTTCGATTTTTAATTGCTTTTTTAATTGTTGATTCTTCCAGAATCCATGAATACATACAGCTGCGGGTAATGTCATGCAACCTAAGATTGCGGGAATCAGCCAAGGATTATCGTGAAGTAATTGAAAACTTTCTTCATTATAATGATTGATTTCTTCTTGAACGTCTTTTGGTAACAACATAATATCGCATCCTCTCTTGATTAATTAAAGCATATACCATAATGATGGCGCTGTCATTAAATTAAGACAAAGGGAATAAGTAAATTATCTGTTTTTTTGATAAAATTATGATTGTTATAAAAAGAAGGGTATAAATGAAAAGATTTCAAAGTTTTAAATTATTTCAGTTAAGAGAGATAGCTATTGGTTTAACGTTCATTGGTGGTTTTATTGATGCTTACACCTATGTTCAACGTGGGAGAGTTTTAGCCGCAGGTCAAACAGGAAATATCATTTTTCTCAGTGTAGATATTGCACGTCAAAATTTACCAGGGATTATGACCAAGGTATTTACAATGCTGTTCTTTGTTTTAGGAATTATAGTTGTTGAGATAATGAAGCATAAAAATAACCGTAGTCATTACTGGCGTTTAACGAGTCTTATTGCAGAATTTATAGTTTGTGTAATTGTAGGATTCATACCAAAAACGGTTTCTAATATTTATATTGCCCCACCTTTGGCTCTTGTTATGGCTATGCAAAATGTAGCTTTTAGTCAGATTGAGGGTATGGGTTATAACAATGTCTTTTCAACAGGTAATTTAAAGAAAGCTGTTATTTCTTTTGTTGAATATTTTTATCATGGTCATAGAAGTGATGTAACTACGGCATTGATTTATTTCGAATTAGTTTTTGGTTTTGCTTTTGGAGCTGTAACATCGGCACTTCTTCAGAAGTGGTTATTTGTAAGAACAATATGGGTGGTTCCCATTTTGTTACTGATTGTTGGTGGTTATTATACTTATCTGCTTTACTTAAGAGACAAAGATTAATTACCAGAAGAAATCTTAATACCGATGATACTTACTAATAGAAGAATTACAAAGATCCAAGTTAATGGTGACAACTTGTCACCAAAGAGAATAACACCAATGATAACGGAACCGACGGCTCCAATCCCAGTCCAGATAGGATAAGCTAAGCTCATTGGCATTCTTTTAACCGCAATAGCGAGAAAGAACATACTAAGAAATAAACCAATAATAGTGTAAATAGTAAAACTGATTTTTGTAAAGCCATGGCTCAATTTAATAGTAGTTGACCAAACAACTTCAAATATTCCAGCGATAATTAAGTAAATCCAATTCATAATATTTTCCTCCAAAAAAATAAAGTACCCCTACAAATTCCTTCTGTGGCCTAATGGAATTTATAAGAGTACTTTTTTAGTTGACACCCGGCGGTGTATAATTATTTCTATAAATGATAGCAAATTTGGGGAGAAATGGCAAACATGATTCGAAGAATGCAACCGAAAGAAATTGAAGTTGTTAGTGATATTTGGTTACAGGGAAATTTAGAAGCTCATTCTTTTGTAAAAAAGAATTATTGGATCAATAATTTGAATTCGGTTAAGGAACAGTTTAAAGAAGCAGATATATATGTGTTTGTTGATAATGAACAAATTATGGGCTTTGCCGGTTTACAGAAGAACTATTTAGCTGGAATCTTTGTGAAAAAAGAATATCAAAATCACGGTGTTGGCAGAAAGTTATTAGATTATTTAAAGCGGGAATATTCAGAATTGTCATTGGATGTCTATGATAAAAATATACAGGCTAAAAATTTTTATCTACAAAATAATTTTAAAGTGATTCACGAAAACATTGATAAATCAACTAATGAGGTTGAATATCAGATGTCGTGGAAAGGGGAATAAAAATGAAAGTTTGGTGGGGAATCAATATTGCTTGGTTAGTATTATTTATTGTCGGTGCAATTTATCTTTTAAATAGAAGAATTGACGGAGCTGGTACTATTCAGACTCCAACAGTTAGAATGGTTTCATTAGCTGTTTTAGGTGGGTTCTTTATTTTTATTTGTTTATGCCAATTAATAGTGTTACTTTTCATTAAAAGAAAATCTAAATAATAAAAAATCCTGACCAATAAATTTGATCAGGATTTTGTTTATTCAGCAGGTACGATAGGATGCTTTCTAACAATAAAGGTTAGCAGATAAGATGCGGCCAAAATAACTGTAACTACTAAGTATGGATAATGAGTATTCCAATCCATCAATGCTCCAGACATCAGAGGTCCAATAACGTTTCCGATACTTGTCAGTGACATATTCATACCATTGATAAGTCCTTGATTGGAACGACTAGATTTAGTCAATAAGGTTGTAATAGCAGGTCTTAGTAAATCAAATGATGAAAAGATAATCAGAGTCGCTACAATAACTTCAACATGTGAATGTGCCTGGGTAATCCAAAAAACACAGACAGCACTTAGTAAAAAGGCGATACTGATCAAACGCATTTCTCCAATTTTGTTAATGATCCAGTTGAAAGCCGCAACTTGTAAAATTAAAGAAATAATTCCGTTTAGAGTTAGAACTAAAGCAATTGTACTCAAGCCGAAATTGAAAACTTGGTTAACATAGATGCTGTAGATACTTTCGAATCCTTGTAAACCAAAGGATGAAACTAAGATCATTCCGAAGAGCATTACCATTGGCAAAGTCAGAATTGATTTGATAGAACCTTGTTCTTGAGCTTTTTTCTCGGCTTCCAGGGCTTCTTCTTCGAGGACCTCTTTGTTCTCCTTTAATAGGAATAAAGTGAAGATAGCACTGATGATACCAAGGGCACCAGCAAAGTAAAATGGTGTCTTATAAGTGATACCAGCTAAAATACCACCAAGTCCTGGGCCTAAGATTAAACCACCACTAAAGGCGGCAGAGAGCCATCCAATAACTTTGGCCCGTTCTTTCAATGTCGTTAAATCGGAGCCTAAGGCCATTGAAGTTGGTACAACCATTGCGGCTGATAAACCACCGATAACACGAGAAATGTTAAAGATAGGCAAGCTAGTAGCGACAGCAAAGATAAATTCTGAAATAGCATAAGTGAACAAACCAATGACAATTACTGGTTTACGTCCAACCTTATCAGACATCTTACCGACAATGGGTGAGGCGACAAATTGAGCAAAAGCAAAAAGTGACGTCATAACCCCCATTTGAGATGTTGTATAGTGGAATTCGTTTTTGATAAATGGTGTAACTGGAATAACTAATCCGATTCCTAGACAGATTAGAAAGTTACTAACTACAAGGATATAGATTGATTTTTTGTTCTTTCCCATATTTCCCCCCTAATGATAAATATTTTTAAGTTCAAAAAAACTACCATCTGCTGACAGTAGTTGACGATAAGAAAGCCGATATTCTAAGCAGGACTTAGATATCGGCTAGATATGAACTTGAAATCTCACATTACTTCATAGCTTACTATGATTCTATATTAATGTCTAATACTATAAACTAACTATTATATTAAATTTATATAACAGAAATAACGTTTGGCATATAAATTTATTTAAAACGGTTTAAAAAATGGACATTTTGTATGGATGGTATTAATATGTTAGGTATGACTAATAAGGAGGTCATATTTTGGATTTTCGAAGTGGCTTGAACAGTGATAAGCCTCAGATAATAAATTTACTAGTAGATTCATTTAAGGAATACATCACAACTAAGAACATGTTCCAACAAGAGTTCAGATCTAGTGCTAAGTTTGATAAACTGTTACGTAAATATTTTGCACTAGAGGTTAATGTATTCATGAAAAAAGGTTTGGTTTATGTTGGAGCTGACGGAAAGGGAAAGCCTAGAGCAGTTGCTCTAATTGAATTCAATCAGGGTCGTCAGATAAGCAATTGGGATTATCTCTCAATGGATGGTCTGAAGTTGATACCGCAGATTCTTATGAGTGGATTCAATGGTTTCAATGCATTCGATATCTTTAAATTCGAAGATCTTTTCGATTTAGTAAAGGGTAAAAAGAAATGTGCTGTTGAATATTTAGCGGTAGATAAAAGTTTACGTGGCCAAGGAATTGGTAGCAAGATGCTAAATAATCACATTAGCCCTTATGTTAAGAAGATTGGTTACCGTAATATTATTTTGGAAACTAATACACAAAAGAACGTTAAATTTTATAAAAAGAATAATTTTGCCGTACGCTCAGTTAAGAAAGTTAATTTGAGTCATGGTGATGTTAAGGATTGGGTCTTATCAAAGGCTATCTAAAGCAAAAAGGACATTCACAATTGTGAATGTCCTTTTTTTACTAAAAACAACTAATTCCTACTTCATAAGAATAACAAATTTTTTCATAAGTAGTGTTTTTCTTAAGGAAATTTAAATTATCTTGAGATTTTCTTAAACCGATTCAATTAAGTTCCATGATAATATTCCCTTGTAATTGCCAGCTGTGGTACCTGGTACCAAGTGAATTTGCCAATCATTTACACCAACGTAGTTAGATAAGTTCAAAGAATCTTGGCTTCCTGAAAAGTTATTTGTCTGGATTGGTACACCACTAGTAGTAATAGGTTGCCAAGTTCCGTCGTCGGTATCTTTGCTTGTTCTTTGTCTGATGAACAGTAGACCTGAATCATCAGCTTGTAATGTATCGTTATTAGAATCTTTCATTTGAGTATCAGGGTCATCGTTATCATAGGAGACTGAAACATTGAAACTATTATTATCAGGATGGGCGACAATTAATCCTCCCTTAGTGGCTACATTGTCAATAATCATTTCTTTACCATAGGCATTTACAGCTCCAAAATCTATTAAACTAGGAACTTCAGTAAAAGCATCACTCTTTTGAACGTTAACCGAGGCACCGTTTGAAATCATGTCACCAAGCGTTTCATTTGAAGAACTCACTCCGCCAGAAACAGTAGCAACGTTGGTTACTTGACCGACTGCCGCAGAGGTTACTTTCGCATTGAATTCTAGGGTAACAGTTTCTCCGGCTTCAACTTGGTTGATACCAGTGTTTATTTGAGAAGATTCATAGGGTGAAGTGTCTTTAGGACCTTTAATATGAACTTTTCTATCCAAGACTAGTCCGGTAGGAAGATCATCAGTTAACTTGGTGCCAGCTAATAGATTATCACTACCAGCAGAGACTTTATAAACCATGTAAAAGTTGACAATATCACCAATGTTTGTATTTGTGCTTGTTGCAAAATTAGTTTCACCTTTAGTAACATTCTTGACGTATTTGTTAAATGTAAAATCAAATTTAGATTTTTTAACGGGAATATCTACTGAAGCATCATACGTTTTACTTGTTGTTTTGGTATCATGTCCAGTAAAGTAAGCAGTATTCGTAAGAGTTTTACCGCTAGCATCTCGAGTGATACTAGCATTATATGAAATAGTTGCTTCTTGACCATCAGTTAAAGATAATGTTGGCGGGATGGTTAACGTTTTAGTTGAAGCATCGTAATCACTAGCATTAATAGACGTAGAAGTACCATTATTATAGGTTAGAACAATGTGGATTGAAGTCAATATTTGAGACAGGTTTTAAGAGACATTCAGAACCGCGTTTACCTTCCACAGCTCAAATAAATCATTAATCGTGATTAATAACTTATTTGAACCCTGGAAAGCATTAAATCAGGCGGCCATTTGGCTCGCAAGTGTTGCGATTTCAACTTGTAAGGGGGTCTGGTAGCCCAGTGAACTATGAATTCTCTTCCTATTGTAGAAAGCATGCACATATTCAAAAAGGACAGCAGCGGCAGTTTCATAATTCTCAAAGACCGGCACTGGATAAACACATTCCTTTTGAGGGAAGCATGAAAAGATTCCATTGGTGCATTATCGTATGGACACCCCTTA
>NZ_AZES01000139.1 GCF_001434985.1 Companilactobacillus paralimentarius DSM 13238 = JCM 10415
TATATTTCGTATTTATTTTTTGGACAAGTGGCTAACTTGTTCTTGTAATTTTCGATTAATAATAGTTGTTTCAAACCATTATAATTAGTCATGAATATTCCTTTCATCTGACAAAATCATTTTACAAGAAAATTTTAACAAATAAATGAATATTTAACATGCTATATAGGGCTAAAACGTATTGTGTTTTTATATATGGTAGATTGCAACAATTAATCGAATTTTTCGGACAAGTCACCAAAGA
>NZ_AZES01000021.1 GCF_001434985.1 Companilactobacillus paralimentarius DSM 13238 = JCM 10415
TATGGTCTAACTGTTAACTTGAACCGCCATCAACTTGATTTGACGAACAGCCGAAATTAAACATTTAGAATATAAGAATATTTATCATAAAAAGAGCATCCCTGAAATTAATCAGAGATGCTCTATATTTTTAAGCCTTATCAACATGATTTGTCTTAGACTCTAATTTTTTACAATAATTTTGGTTGGAAACCATGTTAATTTACATAGTTTTTGCCATTAGTTCCGAGTTATAAAGACTGATATATAGGCATCCGTCTTCAAGTTAACTTGGTTCCTTATTCCCATTCAATAGTTGCGGGCGGCTTAGAAGTAATATCATAAACTACACGGTTGACATGATCTACTTCGTTTACGATTCTAACTGAGATCTTTTGCAATACATCCCAAGGAATCTTAGCAAAGTCAGCTGTCATACCATCAATAGATGTAACGGCACGAATTCCGATTGTATAATCGTATGTTCTACCATCACCCATGACACCAACACTTCTGATACCTGGCAAGACTGTGAAGTATTGCCAAATTTTTTCATCTAGGCCGTTCTTAGCGATTTCGTCACGAAGAACCCAGTCACTATCACGAGCGATTTGTAACTTCTCTTCGGTAACTTCACCGATAACACGAATTCCAAGGCCTGGGCCTGGGAATGGTTGACGCCATACTAATTCGTGTGGCATACCTAGTTTTTCACCTAATTCACGGGTTTCATCCTTGAACAATGTACGAAGTGGTTCGATCAACTTGAAGTGCATGTCTTCTGGAAGTCCACCAACGTTATGGTGAGATTTGATTGTTTGAGCAGTACTTGTACCACTTTCAATGACATCAGTATAAAGTGTGCCTTGTGCTAAGAAATCAATACCATCAAGCTTTTGAGCTTCATCATTAAACACTTGGATAAACTCGTTACCAATAATCTTACGTTTCTTTTCTGGATCAGTTACGCCAGCAAGTTTGTCTAAGAAACGTTTTTGAGCATCAACTTTAATGATGTTTAAACCAAACTTACCTTTCAAACTGTCCATAACTTGATCGGCTTCATTCTTACGAAGAAGACCGTGATCAACGAAGATACTTGTCAATTGTGTACCGATAGCTTTGTGTAGTAAAACACCAACAACAGAAGAATCAACACCACCGGATAAACCAAGAAGAACCTTCTTGTCACCAACAGTTTCACGAATCTTTTGAATTTGTTGATCAATGAAATCATCCATTGACCAGTTAGCTTCTGCTTCACAAACGTCGAATGCAAAATGCTTCAAGATTTCTGAACCGAATTCAGTATTTCTAACTTCGGTATGGAATTGTACACCGTACATCTTACGTTCATCATCAGCGATTGATGAAATAGGTGCATTCTTACTTGTAGCAACTACTTTGAAGCCTTTTGGAGCTTCTTTAACAAGATCTCCATGACTCATCCAAACGTATTGTTTTTCAGGTAAGTCTTTGAATAGTACAGCATCTTTATCAGTAACTGTAATATCAGCGTGACCATATTCACGGTTGCTTGCTGATTCGACTTTACCGCCAAGGTTATAAGACATCAATTGCATACCATAACAGATACCAAGAATAGGAATACCTAACTTGTAAATGTCTTGGTCGATTGTAAAGGCGCCTTCGTCGTAGACACTATCAGGTCCACCAGAAAGGATAATACCTTTAGGATTGATTTCTTTAACTTCTGCAGCAGTAATAGTATTTGGTAGTAATTCAGAGTATATGCCAATATCTCTGATTCTACGAGTAATCAATTGATTGTATTGACTACCGTAGTCTAGAACAATGATGCTATCAGCATCTGGCCATTGCTTGCTCAAATCAATTTCCCCCACTTTTTTTATTTATTCTATTGTATACGAAAATTAGTTCCATGTCATATATTGTTAACGCTTAATATTTTCTGAGATAAATTTTATCGATCTGGTGATCCTCAGATTTGTGCAAAATAAGGTCAGCTCGGTTCATAGTTGGCTTGATATAATCACGCAAATTAGGATAATTAATCGTATTCCACACATTTCTTGCCATTTTCATCGCTTCAGTTTCAGGAATCTGAGTGAATTGATAGTAATAACTGTTAGGATCATTTCTCGCTAAATCTAAAAGTGTCTCAAAACGATTTAAGAACCATTCCTCAATATCATCGACTTCTGCATCAATATAAATTGAAAAATCAAAGAAATCACTGACATAGATCTGTTCGTTCTGAGGCAATTGTAATACATTTATCCCTTCAACGATCAAAATATCTGGATTATCTAACTCTTCGTATTTTCCAGGAATAATATCATAAATGTTATGTGAATATAAAGGATATCGTATTTTACCACCACGAGTTTTGACTTCACCTAAGAAATCTAACAGTTTGGACATATCATATGTTTCTGGAAATCCCTTTTTATCCATTAAATGACGTTCTTTTAAAATTTTACTGGGATACAAAAAACCATCCGTTGTCATCTGTGCCACTTTATATTGTGGATAAGAACGCTCTAACATAATCTTCAACAATCGAGCGGTCGTACTCTTCCCCACAGCAACCGAACCGGAGACACCTATTACAAATGGAACCTTGCGCGTTTTATTATTTAAAAATTCATTCTTTAACTTGGTTAATTTGCGATAGTTCTTTAAGTAAATATGTAGTAAATGGCGAATCGGGGCGTACACTGAACGGACATCATCGATTGAAATTTCATCGTCTAGAGACTTGATCTTCCGCAATTCTCCATCAGTAATGGCTTGTTTCTTATATTCACCATGAAAGTTTTCCCACTCTTTTCTTGAGAACTCATCATAGTTAGCTAAACTTTGCATATTGTTAAACCTACCTAATATAGTAATTAACTTTTATTTATTTTCTGGTATTCTAGTATAGTATAGAACTTTTTTAAAAAAGGAAATAATATATGAAGAGAATAGTATTATTTGGGGACTCAACCCTGATGGGTCTACGCGATGGCAAAGCTACTGATACGTTGGCTAAACGCATTCGTAAAGACTTTCAAGGCTACGAGGTTATTAATATGTCGATTGCCGACTACAAAACCAATAATGCTATGACACGAGTTGATCGCGTAAAAAAATTAGACCCTAGAATCATTATTTTAGGATTTGGTATCAACGATATTTCGGTAGACGATGAAATTAAGCCTGGCAAATTTGCTGCCAACTTAATGAGTATGATTGATACATTAGGTAGTCAAAAAGTTATTCTACTTTCTCCACCATTTGCGGACTGGCGCAAGAATCCCAAGCAACCTTGGACTCGTCAACTCCAATTTGAACTGGTGACGGAACATTTGAGTAAACAACTAGACGTATCGTATATCGATTTGCTTCATGATATGGCAAATAGCGCTAATCTGGACGATTTGCTACAGACAGACGGTTTGCACTTTACCAAACAAGGTTATAATCTTTTAGAAGACGAATTAATACCAGAAATTAAAGCCACACTGGCCAAACAAAATGAGTTAGTGTCGAATTGAAGGAGCACTTTATGGAGTTAAATATTCCTCAAAAATATTTTATTTTATCGTGTAATGAAAAAGGTAGTATCCGAATCTTTAAGAATACCAGACGTCGTGCCTATCTAGCTGAAAGCTCATTTTTTGACTTAGCTTTAAACGATATCATCGATCTAACTGACAACAGTGTCATCATTAACAAAGTTTTGCCTGACGACAAGAAGTACCTCAACGAGTTCTTCCAGATCATCAACAAGAATCAAGGTAAAAGTGTCACTCATGTTTTGAGAGCCATGGCTACAAATGAAAAAATCACACGAATCATTTACAACGAAATTGGTGACTCACTCGTCAACAAAGTCGATGTAACCAAAGCAGTTACCGGATTAGTTTTTAAAACAAATAACTACTTACCTAACCGCAGTGTGAAACGTGAATTGGTAGCTGATCTTCGAAAGGAAATTTTGACGGCAGATAAAATTTCTCCCGAAGCCTTTGCCTTACTAGCTACTCTCTATGGTAATCATGACTTGAAATTCTACTTCTCACAATTCGAACAGAAACAATTGAAAGATAAGATTGCTCTTTATCAAAAAGATCCAACTTATGACAAATTGTTTGAACTGTCGAAACGTTTGAACCGTGTCACATTAACCTTATTAAGTTAAACAAAAAGCGAAGTCACGTGACTTCGCTTTTTTAGTATTCATTATTTTCATAATATGAATGTTTCAATTCTCAGTAGATTAAAAAAAACATTATTCAGTCTCTTTAATATCGGTGATTACAAAACCCTCCGAAAACAATTAATACAAGCTTTATTTCTCCTTGTTTTTGTAAGGAAAAGTTAAAAATACTAATATAAGTACAATTAATTGAATTAGTATTTTTACTACAATCGGGAGTGATTGAACAATAATCATGAATTTATACCCAAATAATTCGGGAAGAAATGTATTAATGAAACTGCCAATTAAACTAAAAGATACAGTTAACCAAAATATATTTTTTTTCATGGAATTCATATATCAATTTTTCTCTCTCACCAATTTATTGTCAGAATAGCATTGCAGTGAGTTTTGTAGCAACGAATTTTATCAAAAAAATCCAACTTATGATAAATTGTTTGAATCGTGTCACTCTAACCTTATTAAGTTAAACAAAACTGCATATTTAATTAAATATGCAGCATAAACGCGGAACATAACATAACTTTTTCCGCTTAAAACAAATAGGACCAGGTAATCAAATACGATTACCTGGTCCTATTTCCTTTAATGCTCGAAAGCTGAACATGTTATGTCCCGCTCTAATATTCATTATTCTCAATTTTATCAATAACTTTACGGGCATCATCAGTTGTCTTTGTTTGCATCAAATCATTTCTGATTTCCGCGGCATGTTTCATTCCACGAACATAAATCTTGAAGAAACGTTGTAATGGTGCAAAATGACCTGGAATTCCCTTAGCTACAAATTCATCGTACAAATCGAGCTGATAGCGTAACAAATTCAAAAGTTCAGTACTTGAATGTTGTTGTGGTTCTTTTTCAAAAGCAAACGGATCAGAGAAAATCCCTCGTCCAATCATAATTCCATCTACACCAGGATGTTCTTGAGCCAACTTGATTCCTTCTTGATAATTCATGATGTCACCATTAATTTGCAACAGCGTATCTGGTGCAATTTCATCACGCATCTTAACTAAGTCGTCAATCAATTCATAGTGAGCTGGAACCTTACTCATTTCTTCCTTAGTTCTAACGTGAACTGTTAAAACTGGAACTTGTTGTTCCAATAAGAAAGGAATCCATTCTTTATATTCAGAAATCTCACTGAAGCCTAAACGAGTTTTGACACTGACTGGTAATCCAGCCTCACGAGCGCCCTCGATAACTTCTTTAGCAGTATCAAAATGACGAATCAAGTCACTTCCACTATGATTTTTGATTACGGCAATATCAGGACAACCAGTATTGATGTCAATTGCCTCATAACCTTGCTTTTTGACTTCTACAGCTGCTTTGGCGAAATCTTCACCAGAGTTACCCCATAGTTGAACAATTGGTTTAGGGTCCTCTTTAGGGTCAATATACAATCTTCCCTTAGTTGCTTCTTTAGCCAAAGGATGCGTGATGGCTAAAGCGTTGGTAAATTCAGTATAAAAAACATCCGGAGCAGCGGCTTTTTGAACTACTCTTCTAAAGACTGATCCGGTTACAGCCTCCATTGGTGCCAAACTGAAGAAAGGACGATTTTCCTTCTTAGCTTTTTCGGCAATGCGATTCCAGTAAGTTGACTGGGTCACTCTCTCACTTCCAATCAAAATTTTCAATTACAATACTCTCAACTATACCTATTTCGAAAGGTTGAGTGCAAGTTTTTAATCCTTTAAATATTTTACAAAATATACATACAAAGCCCTAAAATGTTATAATGTAAGCGTTAACAATTAAACTATTTATTTATATTTGAGGGGGAAAAAGCCGTGGAAAATAAAGAAACAAATTCAGAAAGAATCACAAGACTAGCGATTACTTACATTTTTGTTTTCGTGGCAGTATTCCTAGGATTATTTGCACTTTACTTCCACTTCACAACTAATATGTCAGTCACATGGTTAGTACAACTATTGTTTGTGGATTTATTGTTATTAATCTTAGCTATTTTAAAGCCATTATTCGATATTACAGTTGATTTCTTTAAGGATATTATTAAGAACAACTAGTGATTTTAGGCGGTGTAGTTGTTGTTATTGTTGTTAAGTATGCCGTCCTCCGCAACAAGCGCTATTGGTCTGGAACGCTGTGGACATAGATTTGAGCCAATTGAAATTCACAATTGTCTCAAATACTAGTCTTCTACTAGGTGATAAATCACCAAGTAGAATTTCACAGCTGAGACCAATAGCGCTTGTTGCTCCGATCTAAATATTAGTTCTATTGAGATTTAATGTTCTAAATTTTTAATCCAAAATAATAGCATCCATTCTGAATTCTAATCCCTGCTAAAAAGTAGAGGTCAGTACTCCAGAATAGATGCTATTTTGATTTCTGAATTGATTAAGATATAAGGATAAAACTCGTTATTCAGTCCAGAGCGAAAATTGGGAATGCGTTCAGCTATGAAATTATTGTTACCGGCTTTGCCGGTTACAATAAGGCCGACTTTGGAAATCCATTATTTTGCTCGAAGTGTAAAATAATTAGTTTCAAATCGTGTCCATAGCGTTCCAATGCATTCCCAATTTCTGCGGAGGACGGCATCTTCCACCCCACCTAACTATAGAACCTCGGTTATTTCATCAACTGATAGTATTCTTCCGGTACTCGTTGAAGTAGTTGTGAAAACTCGCCAATTGATGTGATAGTCAACTTGTGCATTGCACGTGAAGCAATTGTGTAAACTAACTGTTGCTCATCTTCAGAGAACTTGTCCTTTGAAGCATCCCACATGATAACCGCGTCAAACTCTAAACCCTTAGCCAAGAATGATGGTAAGACAATCGTTCCAGCGGCCAAACGCTGATTTTCCGAACGAATCAAAGTAGATTTAACGCCATTTTCTTTGAGTTGATCATGCAAATGCTCAGCGTCTTCCAAAGTTTTGGCAATAATAGCTGTTGTGAAATTGTGTTCGTCATTTTCAGCCAATTGTGTTTTAACCTGTTGCAACGATTCCTGTTCATCTTGCGCACAATACATGTTAGGTAAGTCCCCATCACGATTGAATGGTTCGATTTTTTGACCATTTGTCAAAATTGCCTTCGTAAAGTCCGTAATTTGTTTTGTCGAACGATATGAATGAACCAACTGAACAACTCGAGTTTCATCAGCTTCAAATAATTTCTGAGCTTCAGAAAGCAGAGTTTGACTGTTCTTCTTAGTAAAGATTGACTGATTCAAATCCCCTAACATGGTATAGCGAGCACGTGGAAATTTGAATTTCATATAAGCCAATTGGAATGGTGTGTAATCTTGAATTTCATCCATAAAGACAAACTTCATTTCCAATTCACCATGACGACCTGTTACCAAGTCATACAAGTACAAATATGGACTCAAATTGTTCATTGAAATTTGTTTATTAGTAAATGATTTAACAAAGTTATCAACGTAATTCTTCCACTGTTCTTCGGTAATATCCCACTTACTTAAATCTGCAATTTGCGGAACGGCTTTTAAAAAGTTAAGATAATTGGCTGCTACATTCAAGAATCTCAAACGTTTGATATTCTTGTAGACACCTTGCAACATGGCTGTGACGATCTTACGAGCTAAAAATCTATTTTCTTCATCACCATTTTTAAACTCTTGGTCAGCTGTACTGTAAAGTGCTTGCAACTGTTCTTTACTCAAGTTTTCAATTCTTTCAGCAACCCACTTAGAACGCATCTCTGCACCAATCTTACGGTGAAGTAATTTGATCAAACGGTCAACAGTCGCATCTAATCGATTACCCAAATTGTATTGAGGACCGTAACTGTAATAGATTTCTTGAATCTTTTCTTTAGAAATGAAGACTTTCCCTTGGAATTTGATGTCCTTGAATGCCATCCCACTTTGGTCCAACAACTTACTATAGTTCGTCATAATATTGAAGAACTCAACATCCGAAACAAATTTTCCAATATTCTTATTGTCAGCATCAACAACCGTTTCAAATTGTTGAGCTAAACTTTCAACGGTCAAATTGGGCAAACGGCGTGCTAAGAATTGTTTATAAGTCATTTGCACCATATTCTGTTCACCCATTTCAGGCAAAACATCTTTGATATAGTCGTTGAAAAGCGAATTTGGTGAGAACATAACAACTTGACTAGAAGTTAACGTTCCACGATATCTATATAATAGGAATGCAATTCTTTGCAAAATAGCTGAGGTCTTACCAGAACCAGCTGCACCTTGAACAAACAAGAGTTTCGACTTAGTATCACGAATAATCTTGTTTTGTTCCTTTTGAATTGTCTTAACGATCCCCTTCATATGAGTTGAAGATTTACCGTCCAAGACTTCCAGCAACATTTGGTCACCGATTGTTTCTTGGGTATCGAAGTAAGCTCTGATCTTGCCGTTTTCAACTAGAAATTGACGCTTCAAAAAGAGATCAACTTCTTGTTCCCCATCGGGTGTCATATATGTGACTTTGCCCAATTTACCATCGTAGTAAATCGAAGAAATCGGAGCACGCCAATCGTAAACTAAGAAATGATCATTTTTATCAGTGAAGGAACTTAAACCGATATAAACCGTTTCCTTCTTAGGTTCTCCTTTTTCTTGAAAATCTAAGCGGGCGAAGAATGGATTCTTTTCCAACTTCTTCAAAATACCCAAACGTTGTTTGGATTGTTGCCAACTATTGTTTCTTTCGTCCAACATCTGTTGTTGCTGATGAATAGAAAGTGCGGCATCCATAGAGATTGAATCTCCATCTATGCCTAAATGAATGTCATCAAAAGCATTATTGATAACTTTTAAATCTTCTTCAGCAACTTCCATGTGTTCACGGAGTTGACCCTCAGACTTTTTAATCTTTCCAACCACATCTTCTAAATGTGCTTGTTCAAGCTTTTTTTCGTCTAGTTCATTAACCATAGATTTATCTGTCATAATAACCTCTTAAATTAAAGTTATATAATGTTACCACTATTTTTTTAGTAATTCAAAAATATTAAGTTATCATATACAGCCTGCTCAAATTTATATTTTTTTGGAGCAAATGTTTGTATAAAATGAACAAATTGATTAACGTAACAGTGTAAATTATTTAGCAAATAGGAGGATTTTTAATGGATAAGATTAATGCTACTATTGCGGGTACTTTTAAATTTGACGATAACTTTATCGTTAATCGTTTAGGTTACGGTACTATGCAATTAACTGGTAAAGGCGTTTGGGGACCATATAAAGATCCTGCCCAAGCTGTTGAATTGATCAAAAATGCTTTTGATTTAGGTGTTAACTTTGTAGATACCGCAGATTCTTATGGACCTTGGAATGCCGATTCATATTTGGCAAAAGCATTGAAAGAATATTCTGATTCAGATAAGATTTTTATTTCAGATAAAGTTGGTCAAGTTAGAACAGGTGAAAATGAATGGGTTCCTGTTGGGACTCCAGCCTTCCTTCGCCAAGAAGTAGAACTTTCATTACGTATGTTCAACCGTGATCACGAAGATTTGTTATTCTTGCACAGAATTGACTCACATATTCCAATTGAGGATCAAATTGGTGAATTAAAGAAAATGCAAGATGAAGGTAAAATTAAACATATCGGTATCAGCCAAGTATCACTTGATGAATTAAAGGCTGCTCAAAAGATAGCTAAAATCGATGCTGTAGAAAATATGTACAACGTTGGCCACCATAAAGATGACGATGCCATTGTCGATTATGCTGAAAAGAACCATATGGCCTTCCTACCTTGGTTCCCTCTTGATACTGGTAATCTTGTTCAAGCTAATAGTCCATTAAACGAGATTGCTAAGAAATATAATGCTAGCCCTGCACAAATTGCTTTAGCTTGGTTGTTGAAACGTTCTGACAATATTATTCCTATTCCTGGAACTAGTTCAGTAGACCACTTAAAAGACAATTTAAGTGCTACTAACGTAAAATTAAGCGATGAAGATTTCGAAAAATTATCTGACTTACAAAAATAATAACAGAAGCAAAAAACCTCGTGTCCTAAAATGGACCGAGGTTTTTTGTTACTCATCTAAAACATTTCTAAATCTAATCTATGAAAAATCTAAAAAAAAAACACTTGGAAACTAATCTGTTCTTATTTATCTTTCTTGTAACTGAGATAATAAAATCCAGCGACGAAAATCAATCCACCGATAATATTACCTAAGTAAACTGGAACAAAATTTTTCAAAAATAAGCTCCATGTACTTCCACCTTCGAAAATAGCCGCAGGAATAATGAAACAATTGGCAATACTATGTTGAAAACCAACGGCCACAAAAATCATAATTGGGAACCAGATACCAAGAATCTTGCCAGCTCCGTCTTTAGCTCCAAACGAGAGCCAAACGGCCAAACCAACTAGCCAGTTACAGCCAATTCCTGATACAAACGCTGACCAAAATCCGGCATTAGTTTTACTAGCAGCCACAGCAATCACAGCTTGTCTAAATGGTTCAACATGAGTCAATCCGACCACGTGACCAAAGAAATAAGCGACAAAAAATGCTCCGATAAAATTAAATAATGTAATTATTAATAAATTCTTTACGTAATCTAATATTGAAGCTTTCTTAGATAAAAACGACGCTCCAACTGCCATCATATTCCCCGTAGCCAATTCTCCACCAGCTAACAGAATAACAATCAATCCGATAGGAAAAACTGTTCCGCCGACTAATGATTTAACACTAGCCAAATCTTTCGGAATTGAAGCAGTAACTCTAACATAAGCCAAGAACCCAATGGAAATCATAGCTCCACCGATAAAACCAAGTATCATTTTGGCAATCAGTGTTTTTTTCAACTTTCCGACACCAGCATTAATGCTTTTCTCTAAGATTTCCTCAGGGGTAAACATAGATAAACTTCCTACCTTTATTTAATTTATTGAATTAAAGATAGCATCCATTTACGAACGATGTCAATCGTTTTCTTGCTATTGTTCGTGTTATAAAAGCATATAAAAATAACACAGATTTTTTATAACCTGTGTTATTTTTTGTCTTATGTATTTTTACTGTCTATTTGGGATTAACCGTTGTTCTTTGCAATATAATGGAAACGCGTTTCACAGGGGCAACCTCCTGCGGTTTGCTACAGTACTGGAATTGCACGCATAATTCGCATGCGATTTCAGTACTTAGGCAAATCCTCAGAGGCTGGGCGCCCTTGTTCCACGCTCTAATCGATCATTATTAATCGATCTGCATCTAAAATCTTAAATTTATTATTACTAATTTTTTCAATCATACCTTGTTTAGTCAAAGCACTTAACTTTCGACTAATTGTTTCGGGAGTAGTTCCAAGGTAAGTAGCGATATCTTTTTTCTTAAGTGGCAGGGTAAAGACGTCTTCGTCTAAACCAGCACTGGTTTCTAACAGATAATTAGCCAAGCGACTCTCTACACTAGCTGTAGTAGCTTCAGCAGTCTGTTGCTCTAATTGAACGATTCTGCGACCTAGAGCATTGACCATATTAACAGCTAAGGTTGGAGCCTTTTGCATTAACTTTTGAAAGTCTGGACGAGATATCTGGCACACGTCCGTATCCATCAAGGCCTGAGAAAAATTACTGTGTTCGGCATCGGAGAATAGTGTTGCTTCTCCATCAAAGTCGCCTGTCTGCAAAACTCGCAACATTTGTTCTTTACCACTCGTGGACATTTGGAAAACTTTAGCCTGTCCGTGGGCCACAATAATCAATGAATCAGCGACATCCCCAGCGGAAAAGATATACTCGCCACTCTTGTAGTGATGATGGGTAACTAAGGTAGCTACCGTCTCAATATCCTCTTGTGACAAGGTTTTGAATATTGGAACTAACTCAACACAATCTTCTGCTGTATGATCATGCGCTAATTTTGCCATTAATTATTTCTCCTTAATCGAAGTCTTCATCGTCTTCTTCTTCAAAGCCTTCTTTAGCTGAATTACCAAGAAGTGCCTGATAAATTCTGATTTGGTGATTGTTAAAACCAAGTAATTGAACTAGAACTTGAGCCATGAATGGACGATCTTCATTTTCAGCTAACTTAATTGCACGTGTCACAAACATGTTGTCTGTAGCAAAGTCATTAACGACTGTTTGAATCATATCTTCAGCCTTCATGTACTTATTCTTACCGTCTTCTTCAAGCATTGAATATTCAGTATATTCTTTCATTGTTGATGGTGGCAATTCACCCTCATCTAGCAATTCATCGGCTATCTTATCATACCAAGCATTATTTTCATCAATTGTTTGTTTTAAAACAGCCTTGTAGTTTTCAGCATTTGCACCTTTAACGAACCATTTGATTTGGTGCAATTTGATATTTAGTAAGAAATGATTAGAAACGATATGTCCTGTCATTGCCCCTGCGGTTGGTTTGTGGTGATCTGCATCAGCTTGTTTTTGTTCTGCTGCAAACTTTTCGTCGATTGTTTGTTCTGCCATTATTTACTCTCCTTAACTTTAACCTTTTTAACTTCATATCCTAAGTCTGTAATTACATTGGAAATTTGATCTGCGGAAGTCTTATCTTCATCAAAATCTGCTCTAACTTTACCAGCGTTGAAGAGAACCTTGACATTTGAAACGCCATCTTGGTTTTCAACACCCTTTTGAATCTTTGTTAAACATGATGGGCATGTTAATTCACCTAATTGTAAAATTGCTTTTGCCATAATTGATTCCTCCATATTTTTAAATCTTTCGCCAGCATCGTCGTCGAATACCTACGAGCTTATAAATGCTCCAAGTTGAAACACTTATAGCTCGCAAGTAATCTCTGACAATTACTTGCTCAACTAACTTACAAACACTATCTTACTTAGTTTGCTGTTTTAAGAACTTGATTTGAATCAAGTTTTGAAGATTTATTTTGAATTAATCTCATTGCGTTGAAAATAACTACTAAGATACTTAATTCATGGACAAACATTCCACTACCCATATGAATTACACCAACGATTAAACCAAGTAATAGTAAGGCAACTGTTCCAACCGCAATAATGATATTTTCTTTTGTATTAGCGACAGTTTTCTTAGATAACTTGTAGGCATGTGCTAAAGCATCAAAGCTAGACTTAACCAAAATAATATCTGATGTTTCAATGGCAACATCTGTTCCTGTACCCATCCCAATTCCGATATCGGCTGTTGCAAGTGAAGGACTATCGTTAATACCATCACCAACAAAGGCTACGGTACTACCTTGTTCTTTAAATTTCTTAACAAATTCAACTTTATCTTCAGGTAATAATTCGGCATGTACTTCATCGATTGGCAATCTTTCAGCGACACGTTGAGCAGCGACTTTATTATCACCAGTTAGCATTACGATTCGTTTCAATCCAGCATCCTTTAATGCTTGAAGTCCTTCTCTAGCATCTGGTCTCAATTGATCGTTCACACCGACTACTAAACGTAATTCTTGATCAAGAGCCATCAATACGACAGAATCTCCATCATTCATCCGAGCGTTAATAGCTTTTCTTTGTTCTTTAGTGATTTGGACGTTATTAGCTTTCATTAAACGTTCGTTACCAACTAAAATCTTAAATTCATCACTTTGACCGACTAAACCTTGACCCTTGACGGTATCTAATTCAGGTAACTTAACGTCATCTGTGACACCTAAATCATGAGTGTACTTCACGATAGCTTGGCCCAAAGGATGGTCTGAGGTATTTTCAACGGCTGAAAGTAAAGCCATCATTTCATTCTTATCTTTACCAAAATTTGTTACATCAGTAACTGACATCTTTCCGGTTGTTAAAGTACCTGTCTTATCTAATACCAAGGTGTCAACATGGGAGAAGGTATTTACGGCATTGCCACCCTTCATCAAAATACCATTTTTAGCACCGTTACCAATTCCAGCAACGTTTGAAACGGGAGCTCCGATAACCAGGGCACCAGGGCATCCTAAAACTAAAACAGTGATAGCTAATGGGAAATTTTGCGTGATTGCCCAAACTAAGATACCAATAATCAACACGGCTGGCGTGTAATATGTCGCAAATTTATCAATAAAACGAGCAGCAGGTGACTGACTATCTTGCGCTTCCTCAACTAATTCGATGATCTTACCAAAGGTAGTATCTTCCCCCACAGATGTCGTCTCAATAGTTATTGTCCCGTTATCAGTGATCGAACCAGCGAATACATTATCACCAATACTCTTCTCAACTGGAGTTGATTCGCCAGTAATTGAAGCTTCATTCATATAACCTGTACCATCGATAATTTTTCCATCAACAGGAATTTGGCCACCGGGCTTAACAACAACATGATCACCCTCATCCAAATCATCAACGTCGACTTCTTCAGTTGTTCCGTCTTCATTAACCAGTTCGGCTGTAGTTGGTGCCATCTTCGTTAAACTTTTAACTGAAGAACGAGTCTTCTCTAGAGTCTTTTGTTCTAAGTAATTACCAAAGAGGAATAGGAATGTAACAACCGCTGACTCCTCATATTCCCCGATGATAAAAGCTCCAACAACTGCAATTGTTACTAGTAATTCAATACTAATAACCTTGTTTTGTAATGCAGATATTGCATGTAGAGCTACTGGAATAGCTCCGATTATACTGGCAATAATCATTGCGGCTGTACTAAGTGTTGGTAGTTTCAATAAAAATTTAGCAACCAAACTCACTGCAATTAGAATGGCAATTGAAGCGGTCATTTTATTTTGATGTTTCTGTATCCATATATTTAACTTATTCATTTTAATCTTCCCTTCTCGTATTTATCCAATCTTCTGAGAGAATCCTCAAGAGTTGAACATCTTCGTTTCGCTCTCTCAACTTACAAGACATATTCTACTGGCTAAGGTAATTAAAAAACTTGATGTCCATCAAGTTTACTTAAAATCATTCAAATTTTTTTAATTAATATTCTTTTATGGTTTCGATTAGTTATTTGTGGACAAGTTCACAAGTAATTCTTTAAGATGAATCTATAAATAAAAGAAAATATTAATTTTCTTGAAAGAAAGGGATGGTTAAAGTGCTACATACTATATGGGTCATTATAGTTGGCGCCGTTATTGGGGCTATTGCTAGTATGATTATCAACCGAGATATGCCTTGGGGCTGGGTTGGTAACATTATTGGAGGTTTAGTTGGAGCTTGGCTCGGTGAAACAATTCTCGGAGCTTGGGGTCCAAGTATTGCAGGTATGGCAATCGTACCAGCTATTGTTGGAGCTATAGTCGTTGTATTATTAACCACTTGGCTTTTCAGTAGTATGAGAAGAAGTTAGTAAGGGGAAACTTATGAAAAAAATATCGAAAGGTATTCTAATAGTTGCTTCTATACTAGGATTACTACAAGTACTTTGGTTCGTTGCCTTGGCTTATCCGCTTAAACCAGTGGTAGAAGTAATCAAAAGTTTTCAACTTCCAAGAGACTTTCTACTCTACACTTCACTGATTTTAGCCGGTATCTCTACTCTGATCTTCTTGGTTCTATTGATGTATGGAATTTTCGTACCGGTCAAACACCAAGAAGTTAGTTTCGACTCTGCTAATGGTAAATTACGGATTTCTAAGTCTTCCATTGAAAAAATGGTTAAAAATAAGGTCAAAGAAATTCCTAATCTCACTGACGTAGATGTTGATCTCAAAATTTTAGGCAAGAATCGTCAAGCCAAAATGTTTATTTCAGCGTTTAGTACTGAAGAACAAAACTTACATCGACAAGGTGAAAATATTAAACGTATCGCTAATGAACAATTGGCCAAACATTTAAGTATTCCTATTAAGAAAACAACTGTTGATTTAAAACCTAATTTGAATCGTGGCAAAGTAAAAGTTGTGTGAGGATAAGAATATGAAAAGAGGCATAATTGGTTCCATTA
Source organism: Companilactobacillus paralimentarius DSM 13238 = JCM 10415 (assembly GCF_001434985.1). GTDB lineage: Bacteria > Bacillota > Bacilli > Lactobacillales > Lactobacillaceae > Companilactobacillus > Companilactobacillus paralimentarius. The sequence goes on from NZ_AZES01000021.1 coordinate 16,020, forward strand.
TTGGAAGCGTATTGGTTGCCATTTGGATAATTCTCGGCTTTGGAAATTTATTATTAATAGTCTTGGCCGGGATGGTCGGCTACTTAATCGCTACCATAACTGGGTCCGCAGAAGACAAATCTTCATTAAGATCTAAAATTACCAAAATTTTACAAATAAAGGAGTAATAACATGGCAGTACAACCGCTAAACGCCGACTTAATAAAGAATAGTAAGTTGAAATTCAACGAAGACGTAATTGCTAAAATTGCTGGAATGGCAATCCGCGATATCGACGGTATTCTCTCCATGAATGGTAATGTCTTTGACAATATTGCCGATAAGATTCGTAGTAAAGAAGATATCACTAAAGGAATCGATGTTGATGTCGGTGAGAAACAAACTGCTTTAGACTTAGAAATTATTCTTGAATATGGTAAAGATGCACATCAGGTCTTTGAAAATATTCTCCATGAAGTTAGTTCTGCTATCGAAAGTATGACCGGACTTAAAGTAATCGAAACTAATGTTTACATCAGTGATGTCATGACTAAAAAAGAATGGCAGCAGCAGAATAAAAATAACGAAAGTAACCGTGTAAATTAGAAAAGAGGAAAAAAATATGACTAACGCTCAAGCAAACAATCATCAAGAAAATTCAATTCAAAAAGAATTAAACTTTTCAGATAAAGTTTTAGAGAAAATCGCTAGCCAAACAGCCAATTCAATTGATGGTGTACTCTCTCTAAATGGCGGTGCCATCAGTAATTTAACTGATCGTTTTATTGATAATCCTACCAAAGGTGTAGACGTTGACAATGATGACGACAAGTTATCATTCGAATTAAAAGCCATTCTAGAATATGGCAAACCAGCACCCCAAATTTTTGATAGAATCGTGAACAGCATTTCTCGTTCAGTCAAAGAAATGACCGGTAAAGAAGTCGATAAAATCACTTTAAACGTTGATGATTTGATGACTAATGCTGAATGGAAGAAACAACAGTCCAACAATAATAAGACTAATGATTCTAAAGAATTTGAATAACAAATTCCCCCTTCAGGAAAATAAAACCGCTGACACAATATCAGCGGTTTTTTTGTTCTAAATATTTTTTTAAAGGTGGATAAATTTTATTCGAAATGGCTTCAGCAATAATAAATCCGATTGCTAAAGAGAGTCCAACTGTTAATGCTTTAATCAATCCGTGCGCAGCTAAATTGTCATATCCTAAAGTGAAATTCTTCATGCTGTCATAAATAATTGCTCCCGGCACTAGTGAAACCAAACAAGGTACATAAAAAATATTTACTGGTGCTCTGACTAGAATAGCGGCCAAATTACCTAACAAACCAATCACAACCGCTGACAAAAGATTAGGCATAATTACTCCGTGATCATACCAACCAGCAACAATATAAATGACCCAAGCAATTGCCCCTATCCATCCTGCTGGCATCAAAGTTCTTCTAGGATTATTGGTCACAATGCCAAAACCAACACTAGATAAAAAGCCAAAAATAAATCCTAATAATATTTGCATTTTACCCTCCTAAGACAGCTTTAATCAAAATTTGACCGATAACCACACCACTACCAATTGAAATTCCTGCCATAATGGCATCAGTTGCCCTGACTAAACCAGAAATAGTGTTTTTTTCAATAATTTCTCGCAATGAATTAGTCATTGGAACTCCCGGTACCAAAGGCATTAAAGCACTGATAATGATATTGTTAGCACTTGAAGCAATTCCCATATCTAACAAAATATGTGCTAAGATGCTGATACTCAAACCACCCATGGCTACAGCTATATAAGGGATTTTAGAGTGTTGTCCAACAACTCTTGCCACTAAATATCCTAAGATACCGACAAAAAATGACAGAAACAGATCAAACCAAGTTGCCTTGAATAACAACATTGGTGCGACTGAAACTAAACCTGCTCCCAAACACTTCTCAAATAAATTAAAATCTGACGTATCGTACTCAACTTCGGTCACAGATTCTTTTAATTCTTTGAAGGTCATTTTATGTTGTGAAAACTCACGTGACAGCGTATTGATACGATCAACTTTTTGAAGATTGAAATCACCTACACGAACCTTAAAGATTCTCGTTGTAGCACTCTTTTCTGAGTTTACAAAAACAGCTGTCATCGTTGCATGACAAATTATCGGTAAATTTACTGCTCGACCGATATACTCTACAGTATTTTCCACCCGTGAGGTTTCAGCCCCATTCTCTAGAAGCACTGCTCCTACTTGACCACATAGGGCCACAACATCTTTTTCATCTAAACTATCCATCGCAGTACCCTCAAATTGATTTTTTCTTAATCATACAATTTTATGTAAAAAATTTGGCACATGACTACTTTATTGACTCAAAAATCTAAAATAGCACCCATTTAGGATAAACGTATTACATCACGTCCTAAATAGATGCTGTTATTTTATTTCAAAAATTTACTATAGACCTATTTCTTCAAATATGTTGCTTTCAATAAAACAATCCAGAGTACCAAGATCAAGCCACCGATAATACCCAAAGCTGCATTCGTTTGTTCACCAGTTTGAGGTAACGTACCAAGTACTCTATTGTCATTAGTGGCTTTGTCAGTCTTGACATTCTTAGCATTACTTAAACTACTCAAATCTGACAACAATCCAGAAACATCAGAACTACTTACGATTCCTGAAATATCTGAAGGATTGAAACCGTCAAAGTTCAAATCGAAATTCAAATCCTTATCAAGATTAAAGTCTGGTAAGTTTAAAGTCGCGTTACCTGAGATTACTTCGCCTAAATCACCCAAATTATTAATTGGAAAATCAAATTTAAGATAATTACTGTCCCCTGAACTAGTAAAACTTAAATTAGTTGGTTTTTCATGATTAATATAGTTCAATTGAATCGCGTTATTACCGAACTTCTTCGGGTACTTGATCGTCATCTCGACATAATAAGTTCCGTCGGGATTTTGCATCACTTTAGCTGTATTTGTAAAGTATGGTGAAATCATCGATCCATCACCATCGTTTTTAGCAACTTTATAAGTTAATTCTTTAATAACCGTTTTATTATTGGTTGCTTGACTACCGTCACTATTAGCAGTAGTAGTATTCGTTGTTTGTGAACTAGTAGTATCAGGTGTAGTAATAATATCATTAGCACCATTCAAATCACCTTTGATATTATTAGCTGTGTTTTGCGCGTCATTTAAAACTGATTTAGTTTCGTCTTCTGCATCAGTGATCGACTTCAAACTATTCAAAAATGTATTAGATTTTTGACCGTCCAAACTACTGGAATCAAACTTAAAACTGACCGTTGATTTATCAACAGTTAGATCTAGCAATTTTGTCTGTATAGTTCCTGAAATTGGCTTATCTAATTCGCTTAAACTCTTAATATTAAAACTAATATCAACATACTTTTTAGCATTTTTAGTGTAAGTACTTGAAACACTTGGTTGTTGGTTATCAATTGTAGTTACTTTTAAGCTAGTTAAATTTGAAATTTCCGCTGTCAATGTAACCTTGTAGCTACCATCATCATTAGATGTTATATCTGCACTTTTGGTGAAGAATGCATCCATTGGTGAGAGTAAACTAGAATTCCCCGGATAAACCGCATAATTAATTGTTCGTTCATTATTACTATTAGTATCTGCTTGAACTGTTTCTTCAACCGTATTTGGCGAGTCTGAGTCACTAATTCCTGACACACCAAATATTCCCAAAAGCATCCCCACAGACAATAGACTAATAACCCACTTTTTCATCATATCGCCCCTTTATAAACGTATACCAATTTTATCATATATGTTATATCCATTTAAAATATTTACACTATAATTTCTCATAATAAAAATAAGATTTTTGTTAGAATTATTAAAATTATATTATAGAATATTTGAAATAACCTTAGATATAGATATATACTTATAACTATCATTTGCAGGAAGGTGACTTATCTTATGAAACAAGGAACAACAATTTTAACATTAGACAATGGCTACCATCTTTGGACTAACACTCAAGGTCATGGCGATATCAAATTGCTTTGCCTTCATGGTGGACCCGGTGGAAACCACGAATATTGGGAAAACTTCGGTGAAAAATTAGCCGACTTAGGCGTTCAAGTAACTATGTACGATCAACTAGGATCATGGTATTCAGATCAACCCGACTATAGCGATCCCGAAATCGCTAAAAAATATCTGACATACGATTACTTCCTAGAAGAAGTTGAAGAAGTTAGACAAAAGCTAGGTTTAGATAACTTTTATCTAATCGGACAATCATGGGGTGGCGCATTAGTTCAAATGTACGCTGCTAAATATGGACAACACCTTAAAGGTGCCATCATTTCAAGTATGGTTGATGAAATTGACGAATACGTTAAGAGCGTTAACCAATGTCGTTTAGACACATTAGGTCCTGACAAAGTTAAATATATGCAAGATATCGAAGCTAAAAACGATCTCTCAGATCCTACATACCAAAGCTACGTTGATATCTTAAATGCTGAATACGTTGATCGTAAACAACCAACAGCCATCAGACATTTAATCGACACAACAGCTACAGCTGTTTACAACACATTCCAAGGTGACAACGAATTCGTTATTACAGGTAAGTTAAAAGACTGGCACTTCAGAAAGCACCTTAAAGAAATCACAGTACCAACATTGTTGACATTCGGTGAACATGAAACAATGCCAATCGCAACAGCTAAGATTATGCAAAAAGAAATTCCACATGCACGTCTAGTAACAACACCAAATGGTGGACACCATCATATGATCGATAATGCTCCAGTATACTTCGACCATTTGGAACAATTCATCAAAGACGTTGAAAGCGGCAATTTCAAAGACTAGAGCGTTAGAGCGTGGAACAAGGGCGCTCAGCCTCCGAGGATTTGCCTAGATATCGGAATTACACGCGCACTTGGCGTGTGATTTCGGTATCGTAGCAAACCACAGGAGGTTGCCCTTGTGAAACGCGTTTCCACTATATTTCATAGAAGTTTGGTTATTATTGTTATCAAACAAAAAATCCAAACTTAGCAATAACTAAGAAAACATGTTAAACTTAGTCTTTCAAATCTAACAAAAATAGCCACCCAGAAATGGGTGGTTATTTTTATACAATCAATTAAAAGCAAAAAAAAATAGAACTCATGACGAATTCTATAAAAATCCCCAAATTTTAATTTGTTTTAATGTACTTTCTCCACTTCAAGCGGCTTAGCCAAGTCTGTTGTGCAGAAATTCCATTATCTTTCTCTTCTTTGACATAATCACCATCGGAATCTAACCAATAAGAATTCTCTGTATCCTTCAAGAAGGTATTGATAATCTTATTTAATTTCAATTTTGATTTTTCCTCAACAATTGGAACAGCTAATTCGACACGACGATCTAAGTTTCTGGTCATCATATCAGCTGACGAAATCCAAACATCAGTATGATCACTACCATATTGGAATTTGAAAATCCGACTGTGCTCCAACAACTGCCCCACAATACTCTTCACACGGATATCTTCTTTTGGTCCACAGATACCGATTTTCAATGAACATGGACCTCTAACAATCATTCTAAATGGTAACCCTTGTCGAGCAGCCTTGTAGATTGCATTAATGATCTCAACGTCAGTTAAACCGTTGACCTTCATGAAGACTCCACCTTGACCATCACGCAAATATGCTTCAGTAGCCAAGCGAATATTCTCAATTATCATTTTCTTAATACCATCTGGTGATGTTACTAATAGATTGTATTCAACTTTGGTCTCATTAATTAGGTAATCAAAGAATCTTGTTGCATCATCGATATACATTTGATTGCTTGTAAAATAGCTCAAATCGGAAAAACCATTAGCAGTGATTGCATTGTAATTTCCCGTTCCAATTTGAACATACCCTCTATTGTCGCCATGTAATACCAAACAAATCTTTGAATGGACTTTATTAACTTTGTCACCGAATAAAACTTGAACGCCAGCTTCACGTAGAAATTTGGTTACCTCAATATTATGAACTTCATCAAATCTAGCCTTCAGTTCAACAATAGCGGTAACCTCGATACCTTTTTCTGCGGCTTCTTTCAAAAGTCTCAACAAATCAGAATCTTTTTCCGTACGATAAATTGTGATAAGAATCTTAGTTGTCTTAGAATCATGGACGGCTGCTTCCAAATAATCAATGAAGACACTATACGAATCATATGGATATTGAACTAGCAATGAGGAATGTTTCAAATAATCCAATATATTCTTAGATGGATTCCACTTTAATGCCTTGAAAGGTGGAAAAATCAAATCCTTATGATCACGATAACGCTTGAAAAGTGTATTCAAGAATTTAATATCAACTGGCCCTGGTATCTTATAAACACTTTTCTTACTGATATCAAATAGTTTGGCAAAATACTCACGACTATGGCTTTCGCCGTTGCAGGCGAATTCTACTCGCATAATATTACGCAATTCTCTGGTATCAACGTAATTGATCATCTTATTCAAGTATTCATCATCAGTCATATCTTTACTTAAGAAGTCATATGGTTTGTTCTGATCGTAAGTAACTCGGAAAACATAAGTCTTCTTGATCTTATATTTTCTAATCAAATCGGTCGCAACATTACGAATAACGTCTTCAATCAAAATATAGTGATTTTCAATGCCAGTCTCCACTAAACGATCCAAATCCTCAGGAACCGGACTAGTATAAATGTGATGTGGCGTTTCCATCAATAAATTCAGATTACGGCGATATTTGTAAGTCTTGGAGAATCTTTGCATATCAATCCGTGGCAAGATTTTTTTATTAAAGTATTTTTTAACAGTTTTCTTTTCAGAATCCTTTAATTCATCGTACTTTAATATATAGAACAATTTTCTATTACGCGCATCTTGCATTGATGCTTCATATTTTTTGTACTGCTTAGCAATATTTCTAGAATTAAATTCATAAACCAAATTAAGAACTTCATCACCAGTTAAATCTGTTCTCTTTTCAGTTTTATTATTAATAACCATACTATCAATATTGTGCATTCTTACTCGGAAGAATTCATCTAAGTTGTTTGAAGCAATGGACAAAAAACGTAGTCTTTCTAAAAGTGGTACATCACTATCATAGGCCTGATCAATTACTCTATTATCAAATAGTATCCAGCTTAAATCGCGATTATAAAATTTCCTTTTCATTAAAATGACTACCCTTCATCTTTTAAATCCTTCTGGAATGATTCAAAGTCGTACTCCACTTGTTGAGCATAACTGTTAGTAAAATTCATTAGTGAGTTAGCTATATCAGCATACTCTTCACCAAATCCTATAATCAAAGGATAGTTTGGTGAATGTGAATGCGCTCTGGCAAGGAGAATAACACAGACTTTTGTATAATCCTTGAAAGATTCAAAATCTAGTTTATCTAAATTAATAGATGATTTCATATCCTTGAATTGACGCATATAAAAACTATATTGCTCAGTATCAAAGGCCCCTAAAAACGGATCAGACGCACTTTGCAAGATCAATTGACTGTTAACAATATTCTGACCCTGACTAACTTTACTATCAAAATACAACTCGTCATTATTATAGATAGGTAAAGCCTGTTTGGCTTGTAAAACTAAGTAGTTACTATCCAAATCTCTCAATAAAATTAAATAACAAAGTGTACCAACACTGCCAACTCCGACACTATGGCGAACAATATCAATAATTTTAAAGTCTTCTAAAAACAGTCTAACATCACTACGTTGGTTTTTCTTATACTTTTCGTATCCACGTGCAACACTCTTATAATCTTTTTTACTTATGTGTTGTGTGACCGGTTTATTTTCAACAAAACGGCGCTGACCATCGTTTACTTCGGTATATTTTTCAATAACTAATTTAGAATTACTCTTTTGCGCCTTCTTGATACTTTTAGCAATCATATTGTTAAAAGATTCTTGGAAATATTCTTCATTATCCTTGAGTTTACCGAATATCTCCGTAATATTTTGAAGTGTATTAGGCAAGATAAAACGTTTCATTTCCGAAATTTTTGTCATGTGCTTCAAGGTATCAAAATAAGTATCAACGACTGTTAAGAGGTACTCTTGAACATCATTCTCATCAAAGCCATGTGAACGAGCAACTAAAAGTGCACTCACCAACAAGCGTTTTAAATCGTATTCCCAATGACCTAAATGAGCCTCATCAAAATCATTCATATCAAACAATAGCTGTCCTTCAGACGAACCATAGAAACCGAAGTTTCCTAAATGAGCATCCCCACCGACCAAAACACGAATACCACTATTCTCATTTCGTGAAAGATCGTAATGCATCACGTCAACAGTTCCACGGAAGAATGCAAAAACAGACTTAGACATTCTTTGGCGTTTAACTTCCAATAATTCGGGAACTAATAATTTGTTTTTGATATTTAATATTTTATGAATATTTCTTTTTTTAGGTTTAAATGTATTAAACGAATCTGAAACTGCGGTCGCAAAAAAACGGCCTTTAATAATTAAGCGTTCAGTACTCTTAAACGCATCAGTATCCTGGAAAGTATATGGTGTATTAATCATGCCTTCATCACCTCAATTTGTATTATACAATAGCTAACACTGATAACTATTGTCTTTAAACACTTTTTTCTAAAAATATTATATTAGTCAAATATATTTTTTAAGTATAGTTTAACTTTTATATAAAAATCTATTTAATAACATTTTTCTCTATCATGAGTGTTAAAGGTGGACAAAAGATGAATTGTTTGTAAAATTTTGATGTTTTTAAATTTATTTTTCCATTATGTACATTATTAAACTTTTGAACTCAAAAGGTGTCATCATAATGTCGCATCAAGAAGGGTGTGATCATATGTTCAAAATTTCTGAAGCTAGTAAAAAAGTTGATTTACCAATTGCTACGATTCGTTACTATGCAGAATTGAATATGATTCCCTCTTTAAAGAGAAACATCGAAAATCAGCGTATATTCGATGATGAATCGATAACTTGGCTCGAAGGTATAAAATTTTTCCGTGAACTAGGTATGCCCATTGCTGAAATCAAAGAATACATTGAACTAAGTCAAAAACATGGTAAGGCAGCTTTAATTAAACGACATAAATTACTTATTAAACAGGAACAAAAAGCACAAGACAATGTCATTCAAGCCCAAAATAATTTAGACGAATTAAAACGTCGAATTACCTTAGAAAATGAAATCATTAAAGGACACAAGCAAGATAGTTTGAACCCAGCTCGAAGATTCAATCAATAAAAAAAGTCGGTCACAATTAGGCCGATTTTTTTATTTTTAGCCAACTTGGCTTGTTCCGTCTGCGTAATTTATAGTAACGCCTGATTGAACATTAAAAATATAAACATTGAAGTGAACCGAATCGTCTCCAACAGATTGAGCTTCCATTTGAACACCACGAGGTAATAATTCATTGCCTCTAAAAATTGGCGTAACACGATATCTAACATAATGCGAACTGCTTTGTTTCAAATAATAAGCAATATCCATTTCATGAGCTAACATTTCTGGACTATTCAATGAACGTGTACCCGTCATCAAATTCTTAGGATTATTATTTTGGCCTGTTAATTGGTAACCGATCAAATGACTACGATTGTACAACCAACCACCGCTAATCCGTTTATTATGCCACCCAGTTGGATTCCAATGTAATGCTTCTCTCTTAGCTGATGGCATTTTTGATACGTTCAACAAAGCATTAGCGGCTGTCACTCGGTTCAAATTATCCAAATCACCATACTGATCCCAAGCACCCTTAGCCGTGCTCAAATCCTCTTGTGAGAAATTAGGCTTATTATCATTGACGATAATTTCTTGAGTTCCGTTGTAATCTAGATTAGCCAAATCAGATGTATTAGATGTATTTTGAGTAGTCTTATTACTATGTTCATCGATAAACTTTTGATCGTCAGAAATCTTATTCTGCAACGATTCAATCGACTGTTTGAGCTTCTTATTCTTGGCTACTAATTTTTTAGTTTTCTTCTGATAAGAATAATTTTTTACAGTTTCTATTTTAGTGTGATTGTTCTCTGCGGCCTGACTTTCATTGGCACAAGCTGTTACAGAAGGAACTAATGCCAATAAAACTAACAATTTAGCTAATTTTTTCATTAGACTTTAGACCTCCTATAACCAGCATTAATAGCATCCTGTTCTGTATTGAAACGGACAGCATTAGACGAATTCATATTGTATCCTCGTTGACCAGGTACATGATAAATATGGCTTCTTGAATTACCAATAATTGTTCCTGTTTCAGCAGTATTCATATCCCCCTGCTGCGAAGTAGATTGTTGTGATTGAGCTTGCTGCGATTGCTGTTGCTGCTGTTGTTGAGCTTCTTGAGCCTGTTTCTGCTGTCGCTTTTGAGCAGCTTCTTGTTGTTTTTGAGCCTCTTTAGCCTGTTGCTCTTCTTGTTTCTTAGCAGTGGCTTGCTCTTCTTCAGCCTTTTGCTTAGCTTCAGCCTCTTGAGTCTCTATATCATCCCGCTGGCCCTGTAATTTATCTTCTTGCTTAGACAACTTTTTTTTCTTAGCAATTAGAGCCACATTTTCCTTCTTGGCAATATCATATTTGTCTTTGCCAACATATTTAGTTTTCTTAGATATTTTTTCTGTCTTATTGGAACTATCAGAACTAGAACTCTTTTCCGTATTACCTCCTGTAACTCCAACCATGACAAAAGAAACAACCATAACTGCAACGCTAATTAACAATTTCTTTTGGTTACGCTGTCTAATTCTAGTATTTTGCCTGTGCTTAAACCATTTAAACCCATAAACAAAAATAGCAACCAAAGATACCATCCACACTAATACCATGATGGTTTCCATCCCCTTAGCCCCCTTTTACTTGTATATCTACATGATATAGGAGTAAAAGGAGCTAAACAAGGCAAAAAAAAGAACCCTTTAATATCAGGTTCTCTCTTTATTAACGGTAGAAAATAGTACATTTTGATATGTCCTATTGTTAATTAATTTACATCATCCAAAATTGGATTGAAGTCAATATTTGAGACAGGTTTTAAGAGACATTCAGAACCGCGTTT
>NZ_AZES01000140.1 GCF_001434985.1 Companilactobacillus paralimentarius DSM 13238 = JCM 10415
ATATAAATAACATTATATTGTATATATTCGGAGGACGAAGTGGAATCAGAACAAAATATTAGTATGATGCAGATCGTAGGCATCTTACGCAAACATATAAAAGCAATTTTCGGGACAACTATTGTTGTTACTTTGGCAGCAATTTTTGTTACCTTTTTCGTTATGACACCAAAATATAGCGCTACTACACAAATTTTGGTCAATCGTAAATTATCAGAGGACATGCAGTCGGCACAGTTCCAGCAGGTTCAGGCTGATGTTCAGATGATCAGTACTTATAAGGATATTATTACTAGTCCTACTGTTTTAAAAGATGTTAATAAGAAAGTTAGCAGCTATCCTGGTTATCCAGGTTCTATGGGAGCATTGAAAGGATCACTATCGATTAGTAATTCTCAAAATTCTCAAGTGTTTTCAGTAACAGCTAAATCTACAGATGCTGGCACAGCGGCAGCAATTGCCAATATGACAGCTAAGGTTTT
>NZ_AZES01000141.1 GCF_001434985.1 Companilactobacillus paralimentarius DSM 13238 = JCM 10415
GACCCTTCTATGATTTCTTGATGATTTATTAATACTCAACTTAGATTGAACTTTCTTATGTTCAACATATCTTTCAATGTCTTTCTGATCGATTTCAGTAACCGCACCTAAATTTGTTAAACCTAAACCATCAGTTAAGAACGTCTCATTAGAAACTGTTCTATCAGTTAATTCACGAACAAATGCTAATGCAACACCTAAAATCAACCCTAAAACAATACCAACCAAAACGTTCAAAGTCTTTCTAGGACTGACAGGTTTAGTATTCGTTTCAGCTTCAGAGACAATTGAAACATTGTTAACACTCATAATTTTAACAACCTTTTTCTTAAAAACCTTAGCTGTCATATTGGCAATTGCTGCCGCTGTGCCAGCATCTGTAGATTT
>NZ_AZES01000142.1 GCF_001434985.1 Companilactobacillus paralimentarius DSM 13238 = JCM 10415
AATGTAAGTAATCGTGTTGGATTATCCAGTTATTTATTGGGAAATGCTTCATTTGAGGATGTCGTTCAACCAACAATGGTTAAAAATTTATTCGTTATTACTAGTGGGCCGATTCCGCCTAATCCCTCAGAATTATTAGGTAGTATGAGAACTAAGGACTTAATCAATCGACTTGAGGACAAATTTGGACTATTAATAATGGATGCTCCACCTGCTAATTCGGTTACTGATGCGCAAGTTCTTGCTACTCAAGTAGATGGTGTCGTAATGGTTGTGCCTCAAGGAATTGCTGAAAAAGCTGGGGTTGCACATGCTAAACAATTATTAGATACAGTTCATGCTAATATTTTGGGTGTAATTATGAATCGTGTCACAAAAGAAAAGTCACAAGGCTATTATGGTGGTTATTATGGCGGATACTATGGAGCCGAGAAAGAGAAATGAAATTAATTGATTTGCATTGCCACATATTGCCAGGCGTTGAT
>NZ_AZES01000143.1 GCF_001434985.1 Companilactobacillus paralimentarius DSM 13238 = JCM 10415
TTAAAGAATAGCACTTTATTGATTTTAGTATGTATTACTTTGCAAATTTATCTCTCTATAAGTAATAAATAACTGATTGTAGTGATTTACTAGTACATACAAAAACACTCGATTCCTTAGAAAAGAATTGGGTGCTTTTTCAGATTAAAAGTTTCTTAGTTTTATTGTTGGGAAAGGCTAATGTGCTTGTTAAACATATCTAATACATCGTTATCAATACTGTGGGTGATGACGAACAGAGTTAGATTCTTATCTTGAGTTAAGAGATTCATTACTTTATAAGCGTTATTTTTATCTAGTGCAGATGTT
>NZ_AZES01000022.1 GCF_001434985.1 Companilactobacillus paralimentarius DSM 13238 = JCM 10415
GATTTATTCATTATACCCTCTCTTAAAAGTTGTCTCAGGAATCAGCTTACATCCAGTTTCGTCACTTTAATCATCCCATTTCAATTATTTAAAGAGATTAATTGCAAAATAAGGTTCATAAGCAGATGAGTTAGCTAGTTCTTCTTGTAAGACATTGTCAGTAAAGATTGAGCTACCTAGTGGAATCCATTCGTTGTTTGAAACTTTAGCAAAGAAGTAACCAGCACTATTTTCAACAGTAGCATTGACTTTCCAAGCTGATCCGGCTGGAAGTGTTCTCGTCATTGAATTGCTTGAAGTATCATAAAGTTGAACTAGTTTAGCCAAAGTAACTGTAGCAGTTCCCTTACTGAATACAGAAGTATTCTTATCTTCGGTAGCTAAGACCCATTCGTTAGTAGCAACTTGATAATATTGATGTCCGTTAATTGTCTTTTCTTGAGCAACTTTCCATGAAGAACCCTTTGGTAAACTTGTTCCTAGACTAACACCATTACCATTGTATAGAGTAGCGTTTGTACGTAATGTAATTGGTTGATGTGCTGTTGGTGTAGTTACAACGGTGTGGCTGTCATTGTTTACTGAAGATGCAACATTGAAGTCTAGTGCTTTGACCCATTCGTTAGTTGCGACACGGTAGTATGGGTATGTATTAAAGAATCTAGTTTGATCAACTTTCCAAGATGAGCCTGCAGGTAAAGTTACACCTGTGGCAGTACCATTATTATTAACAATAGTAGCGGCTTTACTACCAACGGTTTCAACACGGTTGATGTAAGAAATCTCACTACTGATTGGATTGAGTAGTTTACCGTTTTGAGTGATATCCATAGCACTAGCGGCAATGTATTGGTTAGTTGCAACTTCGTAATAAGGATTACCTCCGATAGTAATTCTTTGTCCCAATTTCCATGAAGTGTAGTTAGCAAAGGCAGCACCATTGATGAAGTGACCATTAGCATCGACAGCACCGGCACCTCCGTGTCGGATAGTACCGACTAGTTGTGTGTCAGCATGAACGATTTGTGTAGTTGGTAATGTATTTAAAGCAGCAGGAGCAAGTAAAATAGCAAGAGTAGAAGCTAAAACAATTTTTTTCTTATTCATAATTAATCTCCCTATAATTAATGTATTATCCAATTACAAAACTACTACTATTGGAGTTTTTTAACTCGTTAAAGAAAGGGCTTTAAGAAAAACTTAATAGTTCGGTAAAAGACGTATAGAGGATGAAAATGTATTCCAGATTGTTCACTAATATAAAATACGTATTTTAACTAGCAATATTAAGATAAATCATCCATTACTTGTTATTTTTGAATGAAAATAAATAATTTTATTACCGAATACGAACAATATTGATGAAAAACTATATAAAAGTTTTTATTTAGCTTGAAAAAGTGCTTAAAATCTGTAATACTATATGAGTTCTCAAAAGTTTATTATTTTACAAGGGGCGAATTATATTGAATTCATTAGATAATAGGGGAAACTTGAGCTTGCTTGAGCGCTTGTTTCACTTGGAAGAAGCCAAGACGAATGTTAGACGAGAGATTTTAGCCGGTTTAACTACTTTCGTTTCAATGGCTTATATTTTGTTTGTTAATCCTCAGGTTTTGGGAGACTCAGGGATGAACAAAGGATCACTATTCACAGCTACTGCATTAACCGCTGTAGTTGGTTCAGTTTTAATGGGAATTTTGGCTAATTATCCGATTGCCATTGCCCCAGGTTTAGGTGATAATGCCTTCTTTAGTTATTCAGTTGTTATTGCGATGGGTATTCCTTGGCAAACAGCGATGGCCGGAGTATTTGTTGCCAGTTTGATTTTCTTAGTACTTTCATTGATGAAGATTCGTGAAGTAGTTATCAACGCAATTCCTAAGGATTTGAAGTTGGCGGTTGCATCCGGTTTAGGTATTTTCATTGCCTTCGTTGGTTTACAAGGTGGGGGATTGATTACAGCAAGTAAAGATTCACTTGTTGCGATTGGATCATTTACTAATCCAACTACATTACTAACGATTGCCGGATTATTAGTTACAGCAATTTTAATGGCACGTAAAGTTCCAGGATCAATTTTTATCGGAATGGTCTTCACAACAGTTGCTGGTTTAGTAACAAAACTAATTCCAGCACCAGCACATATTATTTCAGGAATACCTAGTTTGAAGCCAACCTTTGGTGTTGGTGTGGCACATATTGTTGATATCAAGGAACCTCAATTGTGGGCCGTTGTTATTATCTTCCTATTAGTAGCTTTCTTTGATACTGCTGGTACTTTGATCGGATTAGCTGAACAAGTTGATGTTATGCAAGACAAAGATGGTAAAATGCCAAGAATTGGTCATGCTTTGATGGCTGATTCTATTTCAATGGTCAGTGGTGCCGTCTTTGGGACAACTCCTCCAACAGCTTATGTTGAATCATCAGCCGGTATTGCCGTGGGTGGTAGAACTGGGTTAACATCAATTACCGTCGGAGTATTGTTCGCATTATCAATGTTCTTCTCACCATTATTGTCAGTTGTAACAGGTAACGTTACAGCGCCAGTACTAATCATCGTTGGTACTTTGATGGCACAATCAATGCGTGGAATTCAATGGGATAGATTCGAAATTGCGCTACCAGCATTCTTAACAATCGTTGGTATGCCACTAACATATAATATTTCATACGGAATTGCTTTCGGATTCCTAGTTTATCCAATTACAATGTTAGCTGCAGGTAAGAGAAAAGAAATTAATCCAATTATGTACGGATTGTTCGTAGTCTTCGTTATCTTGCTATACATTATTAATATTTTGCCAAAAGCTAGTTTGGCTTAATCAAAAAGTCCAATTGTCTCTATTATTATATAGAAGCAATTGGACTTTATTTTTTAATTAAATTCGGATGT
Organism: Companilactobacillus paralimentarius DSM 13238 = JCM 10415; assembly: GCF_001434985.1. GTDB lineage: Bacteria > Bacillota > Bacilli > Lactobacillales > Lactobacillaceae > Companilactobacillus > Companilactobacillus paralimentarius. Next base: position 2,900 of record NZ_AZES01000022.1, read on the forward strand.
TCTCGAGAAAAATCAACCAATCTTCTTCTTGATATATCGCAAGAGGAACCATCCTTGAAATAGATTTTTCGTTCCTTCTTATTAATAGACTGAGTGTTATTAGGATTGATCAATAAACTTTTATGGGCACGGTAGAAATAAGGTACTTTATGAGAAATAGCTTTTAAAGTATCGGGAAATTCAATATTCTGATTAACAGCATGAAGAAACACATTGGTTGTATGTTCTAAGGATTCAAAATAATTGATTTGATCAATATCGAAATTATATTGCTTCGAGCCAATACGGAAACTGAATTCTTTCAACCGTGTATTTTCTGGCTTAACCAATCTTTCAACCGTTATGTCTAAGTCAGTATATAACTTTCTTTTAATCACACTAATACCTTTTTCTTTAGAAATATAATCTAAAGGTTCCACTTTTCGTTCAAAAATCATTGGCATTAATTCTTCGTGCGTTGTAACAAAGACGATTTTCGCATCTAAATCGTTCTTTCTGATTTTAGTAGCTAAATCAATACCCTTTATTTTGGAGTTGGGAAATTCAATGTCTAATAAGAAGAATTTCATCTGGTCTGGATTGTTTTCTAAGTAGATATTTACGTCATTAGGATTTCCAGTTGATAACATTATTTTCATATCAATATCAGGGCGGGACTTAATGTAGTCCTTGATTATTAATTGATAGTACATTCTAAGTGTTTTATCATCTTCGAAAATTTCAATAACAAGTTAGCCACTTGGACAAAATAAATTGAATCCAAGTG
>NZ_AZES01000144.1 GCF_001434985.1 Companilactobacillus paralimentarius DSM 13238 = JCM 10415
AAAAAAAGAGAAGATACCTCGCACGCATCTTCCCAAAATTTATCACTCCAAAAGGAGATCAAAAACCATGAATAATTATAACATAGACCAAATGACATTAAGTATTCCTTTAGATTACAAACCAAAAGAAAATCATCCAGCTAGATTTATCAACGATCTTGTCGAATCGCTTAATATTGAAAAAGTCTATTCTAGCGGGAGGCCGCGAGAATATGACTTACGTGCAATGCTAAAATTGATACTTTTTGCGTACTCTCGCAGTGTAATGACTAGCAGAAAGATTGAAGAATTTGCTGAAGAAAATATCGTTGCTAGATGGCTTACACAATATCAAGTTCCCTCATATAGAACCATATGTAGATTTAGAATTTCAGATGAGATTGAAACTTTACTTGATGATAGCTTGACGAATTTAACTAGTGTTTTAAAACAAAATGGTCTGATTGATGAAGTGTCCTTTATTGATGGTACGAAAATATTGGCAGATGCCAATAAATTTTCGTTCGTTTGGAAAAAGAATACCATCAGATTCGATGATATGAATAAATCTCAAATTCAAAACTTATTGTCCGAAATAAACGAGGTACGATTAGGTATCGTCGAAAATCCTTCGGATCTTTCTGACGATGCTCTAGAGGAAGTACAAATAAAACTTGAATTACATCTTGAAGATTTAAACGCCAGAATAGAAGCTAATCCTAAAAAATCTCCTAATCCTGATAAACAAGAACGCCGAAAATTAAAATCATATTCCCGAAAACTTGATAACCGTATTGATAAAAAATCTGAACACGAAAAACAGATGAAGAAATTCGATAAAAGAAATAGTTATGCTAAAAGTGATGAAGACGCAACATTTATGAGAGTCAAGGAAGATCCCATGCTGAATGGTCAATTAAAACCTGCATAC
>NZ_AZES01000145.1 GCF_001434985.1 Companilactobacillus paralimentarius DSM 13238 = JCM 10415
AAAAATAGAGTTGATGGCAAAATGCCTATCAACTCTATTTATCGTACAGCCTTAATAAATAGTATTATAATGATATACGAGAACATCGTATATCATTTTTTTTGGAGGAATTATGCCTAAGAGACGAATTTTGCCATATGTATTGCTCGGATTGATAAACAACAAAGGTAAGTTATCCGGATACCAAATCAGCCAAGAATTCAAAAATGAAGTTGGCGAATTTTGGCGTGCGTCACACAGTCAGATTTATCCCGAACTAGCTCGCATGAAAGAAGACGACTGGGTAATTGATCAAGAAGATGGTAAATCAACTTATTATCAAATTACTGATGCTGGTCATAGAGTTTTGCGTGCCTGGATGGAAGAGCCACTGCAAGCAGATGAGGACTTGTTCTCGCTAAAAATGTACTTTGTACTGGATGAAACAGATCCACTGATGAAGAAGCTAATTTCTGAAGAGTTAAAAATTAATCAGGATAAGTATGCTCATTTGCAAAAACGACTCCAAACAGTATTTTCCAATCAGCAACAAATAAAAAATAATTATGGTCACTATCTGATTTTGACGCGCGCTATCGAACGAGAAAAAAATCATATTGAGTGGTTAAAGCGAGAAAGCGACGTTTAATGACGACCTTTTTTTGTACAGTTGAACTTGACTCCCGATATATTTGAACATACAAAGATGAATGAACCGGTTCAAATGTGGTTGTTACTTTTTATTAATAGCCTAATTAACTATTAATAATAGGAAGAAACACAACAAATAAAAATAATAAGTCTCCATTAATATGTCATTTCATAGGACTTTATACATGCTGTTTGTATTGCACCGTGCATTTTTAGAGTGTCTAAATTTTTGCTATTTTATATACTAGTGGAGTTCGGGAGGAAATAATGTTGAAAAAGGAAAAGATTCGCTACGAGGTTTTACATCCAACGTACAAGGCTCTTTATGATTTAGTTGGCGAAGATAATATGATGAAAGTTTATCATGAATTCCGAGGCACCCAAGTACAGATGCCGATGAAACTCTATGATCGTCAAACACTTAAAAAATATTTGGGAAGTATCAGTGATAAGACCATTAGTGTTAAAGATTTGTCACACATTTATGGTTTTTCCCAGAGATGGATTAGAAAGGCTTTGTTTAAGGGTAAGAAATGAACGAAATAATTCTAGATTTCATTGTCCAACATATATACAAAGACGATTGATCAAAAAGGTAAAATTGAAGTCCAATTAAATTTTACTAAACACTAAAAAATGTCTGGTAAATGTTGCCAAATTTTTAAATTTGTTAAGAATTATTGTTTGGGACGAGTTAATGGACTATACTTTTTTTATACATGCTTTATTAAGCTGGGGTTTTTATGTATGACGAATTGTCAAATCAAGCGCAACTTTGTCCCGAAGAAAACTTCAAATGGAC
>NZ_AZES01000146.1 GCF_001434985.1 Companilactobacillus paralimentarius DSM 13238 = JCM 10415
GTTTTTATTTTGAGCTTTTATTGAAAGTGGCTAACTTGATTATAAAATTCGCCGATTTATCTTTTCTTGAAAATTGGGATGTTTCTAATGTTAAAGATATGAGTTATATGTTTTCAGGAAATTCTAATTTAATGGGACTGGATATTTCTAATTGGAAAACAACTAGCCTTTCCAATGCAGGGTATATGTTTTATAACTCTCGTTTATTAAATGAAGATAATTTAAAAGGGTATCAATCGTTGGTAACCAATAAGGTTACAAATATGGCAGGAATGTTTGGCTTTACGAATTTTAAAACTATTGATTTGTCTAAGTATGATACATCTAATGTTAAGTCAATGGATTATCTTTTTATCAGTGCGAGTAATTTAAAGAAGATAATTGGGAATTTTGATACTAGTTCGGTGACCAGTATGAATTATATGTTCAAAGGGACAAATCTTAGTGATACTGATGAGTTTAATATTGCTGACTGGGATACTTCCAAAGTAACATCAATGGACAATATGTTCAGTGACGCCAAAATACCTGATATTGATTTTTTAAAAAATTGGAATACTAATTCATTGACCAGTATGAACTCGATGTTTTCAGGATTTAGTGGTACAACAACGATTCCTTTGCAAAATTGGAATGTTTCAGAAGTTACAAATTTTTCCAAAACCTTTTATGGCGCAAAAACGTTAACTTATTTGCCGATAGAAAATTGGGATACATCTAATGCAAAGAATTTTAATTCTATGTTTGGTTCGATGACCAGTTTGGAAACGTTGGATCTTTCAAACTTTGATACTACTAAGGCAACCGTAGCTACCGATATTGCCTCAACTAATGAAACTGAAAATAGTAATGTTGATAACATTTTTACTAATGATACTTCCCTTTGGAAAATAGAATTAGGTCCAAAAGTGGTATTACGAACATCATCAGGAATCGCTGCACCTGTTTCAGGAACGATCATTCCAGGTACCTCTTATAAAGCAGATAGTGATAGATGGCAAGAGGTCGATAATGCAAATGGAGGAACTGATCATGTACCGGTTGGTGATTTGATAACTAATGAGGCAATTATGAAGAAATTCTCTTCACCAGGAAGTTCTACCGTAACTTATGTTTGGCAACAACAACCTAAAACTGACGTATCTTTGGAGGTGCCCGACATAGAGTTTGGAAGCGTTTCAAGCTATTCAGGTTTGGTCCTTCGAAAAACGAATGAGTTTTCTATAGAGATCACGAATAGTAATTATCCAGAGGAAGCTATGCAATCGTCTTTATCAGTTTCAATGGAAAGGCCTCTGACAGATATTTCTGATAATACAAAGACTTTAAATAATGTACTGATCTTTAAGGGTAATGATAATGATAATATTCTTTCATCAGAACCAACCGAAGTTTATGATGGAAAAATTGGTGTAGGAACGAATGATTTGAAATGGGATAGGTATCATGGCGTTTTACTAAATATGAATAATGATAAGTATGCACCGAATGGTAATTATTCGACAATCTTAGATTGGACCCTTACGAGTAGTATTTAGAATTTTTGTCAGTAATTAAGTATTTTTGATTCCTTAGCTTAAAGTAGATGTTCTATTTCGTTGAATCTGACTAATAATGTCCTCAACTGAAACATTTTTAATATTATTATCTTTTATGCCTAGTATACATAGTATAAAATTGATATTGATTTTATTCCAATATCAAAAGAGTATAGAATCTAATTTATTTAATTTGTTAAAGGGAGAGGAATTTAAATGATAATTGGTTCACATGTTGCTATGAAGGCACCTAAAATGCTAGCGGGTTCAGCTAGAGAAGCACATAGTTATGGTGCTAATGCAATGATGATTTTTACGGGCGCACCGCAGAATACACGTCGTAAAGATGTTTCAGAAATGAATATTCCAGAAGGTCAGCGCTTATTGAAGCTTTATGGAATTGATCACATCATTGGTCACGCACCATATATCATTAACTTGGGTAATACAGTAAAACCGGAAAATCTTAAATTTGGTATTTCTTTTATGCATGATGAAATAAAACGTGCCGATGCATTAGGAATTGAGGCATTGAGCTTTCATCCAGGAGCACATTTGAAGCAAGGTCCAGATGTTGCGCTCAAACAAATTGGACAAGCGTTGAATGAGGCAATTGACCCTAATCAAAAAGTTTCCATAGCAATTGAAACAATGGCTGGTAAAGGTACAGAAGTCGGGACAAGCTTTGAACAATTAGCTGAAATTTTTGATAATTGTGCTAATAATGATAAGCTGTCAGTAACAATGGATACTTGTCATATGAGTGATGCAGGATACGACATTAAAAATGATTTTGATGGTGTTTTGAATGAATTCGACCATATTATCGGTTTAGACAAGTTATCAGTGATTCATTTAAACGATTCTAAAAATGAGCCGGGCTCGCATAAGGATCGTCATGAGGATATTGGTTTCGGCACAATTGGTTTTGATGCTTTGAATTATGTGGCTCATCATCCACAACTGGAGAGCGTTCCTAAAATCATGGAAACACCTTATGTTAAAAAAGATGAGAATGACAAAAAGGGAATCGCACCTTTCAAACCAGAAATCGAAATGCTTCGTGCGGGTAAGTTTGATCCAGAAATGAAAGAAAAATTAATTCAAAATAATTAAAAAGCTAACTCATTTGAGTTAGCTCTTCTTATACCCATTGAAATTTAATTGTTCCATGATAATAGCTGCTGTTTCCTCAATCGAACGATCGGCTACGTTAATTACAGGACAGTTCAATTTTTCATAGATTTTATTTGAGTAGTCTAATTCTTTTTGAATTTCATCTTCTTCAGAATAAGTGGTGTTGGCATCCAATCCATAAGCAATCATTCTTTGACGGCGAATTTTTTGCAAAACATTCATATCATTAGTTAATCCAACTATCTTGTGGGGATCAACGGCCCATAGTTCGTCTGGAATGGCTAATGAGGGACCAATTGGTAAATTAGCTACCTTGATGTTTTTATTGGCGAGATAGAGCGATAGAGGCGTTTTAGAAGTTCTGGAGATACCCAGGAGAACTAAATCGGCTTCTAAGAAGCCTTTAGGATTTTGACCATCGTCATTAGTTACAGTGAATTCCATGGCAGAAATCATGTCGAAGTAATTTTTATCTAATTCATGTAGAAGTCCTTTTTTGCGTAAAGGCTTTTGATGTGTCATTTGTGAAAATGTACCGATGATTGGATTTAAAATATCGTAATAAACTAGATGATTGTCCTGACAAAATTCATTGATCACATTACAAATTTCGGTTGAAACAATCGTATGTAAAATGACTCCTTGCTTCTCTTTTGCCAAATTTAGGATGTTTTCTAGCTGTGAATTGTTTTTTACGAATGGATATTTTGTATAAGTTGTATCCATATCTGGAAACTGTGCAAAAGCCGCTTTGGCAACGCGCAGAGCGGTTTCACCGACACCGTCGGATAGAACAAAGACATTTAATTTCTCTTTCATAATAAATTCCTCCAAAAAAATTTAAAAAAATATTTGAACATTAACTTCTTTTTGTTATAATAACATATGAACTGCAAGAGCAATAGACAGTTACGTTAGAATGCGGAAGGAGGGATTATCATATGGCAAAAACCGTCGTTCGTGAAAACGAGTCGCTTGATGATGCTCTTCGTCGATTCAAACGTTCTGTTTCAAAGAGTGGTACACTTCAAGAATATAGAAAACGTGAGTTTTACGAAAAGCCAAGTGTCAAGAGAAAGTTAAAGTCAGAGGCTGCTCGCAAGCGCAACAAGAAACGTCGTTAATAGTTTCTTTTAAGGTTAAGACAATTTAAATTGTTTTAACCTTTTTTTTGTCAAAAAAATTCAGCTTTGTGATATCATTCAAGGTAAGATGGAGGTTTGTTTTTATTGACAGAAAAAGTTGAACAAAGTAAAGAAAGCATTCAAATCAAAAATCCTCAAAACGCAATCAGTCTTTTTGGTGTAAATGATAGTAACTTGCATTTAATTGAAGAAGGGTTAAGTGTAGAAATTCATGCATTTGGCGATCGTTTAGACGTTACGGGTGCAGAGGACAATGTTAAGCACGCCGTAAATCTTCTAAATAAATTCATGGAATTAGTCAACAGTGGTGTAACTCTGGGATCAGCCGATATTGTAAGTGGACTAAAGATGGATGAACGTGGTACATTGGATTATTTTGGTGACTTATATAAAGACGAGTTGATCAAAGATTTCAGTGGTAAACCGGTTCGTGTACGTAATTTTGGCCAGAGACAATATGTTAATGCCATTAATCATAATGATATTACTTTCGGTATTGGACCTGCTGGTACTGGTAAAACTTATTTAGCCGTTGTTATGGCTGTAGCGGCCTTGAAACAAGGCAAGGTTCAGAGAATCATCCTTACTAGACCGGCTGTTGAGGCTGGAGAGAGCTTAGGATTTTTGCCAGGTGATCTTAAAGAAAAAGTCGATCCGTACATGAGACCTATCTATGATGCTCTGTATGCGATCCTAGGATCTGATCACACTAGCCGCTTACTTGAAAGAGGTGTGATTGAGGTTGCACCTTTAGCTTATATGAGAGGCCGTACGCTGGATGAGTCATTTGTTATCCTAGATGAAGCTCAGAATACTACTAGAGAGCAAATGAAGATGTTCTTAACACGTTTGGGTTTTGATTCTAAAATGATTGTTAATGGTGATATTTCTCAGATTGATTTGCCAGGTCACACTCGTAGTGGTTTGATTCAAGCACAATCAGTTTTGAAAAATTTACCACACATTGAATTTGTTAACTTCACTTCAGCCGATGTTGTTAGACATCCGGTGGTTGCTGAAATTATTGACGCTTATGAGGATTCGGATAAAAAAGAAAAATAATATTGGGGAATTATTATGGACTTAGAAATTTTTAATGATGATAATTTGATCGACAAAAATAGAGAAAATTGGGTGAAAGATATTGTTCAATTTACTTTTAATCAATTGGAATTAAAGGAAAATACACAACTATCGATTCATTTTGTAACTAAAGATGGTATTCATGATATTAATAAAGAATATCGTAATGTTGATCGTGCGACTGATGTTATTAGTTTTGCCATTAATGATGGTGAGGATTCACTATATTATCTAGAGAATCAAATTCCCGATTTACCAGTTGATTTAGGTGATTTGTTTATTAGTACTGAAATTGTAGCAGAGCATGCTAAAGACTATGAACATTCATTTGATCGAGAACTAGGCTATACAATCGTGCATGGAATTCTTCACTTGAATGGTTATGACCATATCAAGAAAGAAGACGAGAAAGTCATGATTGGTTTACAAGAAAAGATTTTGGGCGCTTATGGTTTAGAAAAATAAAAATTGAAAGAGTGGATAATTGTACTTTGATTATCTGCTCTTATTTTATTTTGAAAAATAAGTGAGCTTTTACTTTTTAGTTTGCGTAATCTCTTGTATTATAAACATAGTAGAAATACAAAAAGGAGACTGAAACTAGTGGAAATTAACGAACAAGAGCTATTTGATATTGCTGATAGGACTATGCAAAATGCTTACACTCCTTATTCTCATTACCAGGTTGGCGCAGCTATTCTTTGTGATGATGACAAAGTCTATTCTGGTGTTAACGTCGAAAATGCATCATTTGGTCTAACTAATTGTGCTGAAAGAACAGCTATCTTTAAAGCTGTTTCGGAAGGCGCTAAAAAAGTTAAGGCAATCGTAATCACTAACGGGACTGAGGAAATGTCAAAACCTTGTGGAGCTTGTCGTCAAGTAATGAGTGAATTTATGGGACCAGATGATATTGTCTTTTTAGCTAATAATCGTAATGACTATAAGAAATATACTTTCAAAGAAATTTTGCCACTAGCATTCAGTGATGAGGATATGAATTAATATGGATAATAAAAATTATAAATCAGGTTTTGTAGCAATTATTGGACGTCCTAATGTTGGTAAATCAACATTTATGAATCGTATTATTAAAGAACAAATTGCTATTACATCACCTAAAGCACAAACAACGCGTAACAAGATTCAAGGAATTTTTACTGATGATGAACGTCAGATTATTTTCTTGGATACACCGGGAATCCACAAACCACATAATGATTTGGATCAATACATGGATAAGGCTGCCATTTCTGCTCTTAAGGAAGTTGATGCTATACTATTCATGACAGAAGCTGGAGAAAAAGCTGGCCCTGGGGACAAATTTATCATTGAAGAATTGAAGAAAGTTAAGGCACCAGTTTTCTTGATTCTAAACAAGATTGATTTGATCAATCCTGATGAAATGATGCCACAAATTGACGAATACAAAGATTTGATGGATTTTGCTGAAGTTATTCCAATTTCTGCAACTAATGGTAACAACGTTGATGATTTGATCGACTCTTTGACGAAGGCTTTGCCAGTTGGACCACAATATTATGCTGATGACCAAATTACTGATCATCCAGAATACTTTATTGTCGGTGAATTGATTCGTGAAAAGATTTTGGAAGATACACGTGACGAAATTCCTCACTCAATTGCTGTCGTAGTTGAATCAATGAACCAACGTAGCGCTGCTGGTAAACTTCAAATTGAAGCTTATATTTATGTTGAACGTGATAGTCAAAAGCCTATTGTTATCGGACGTGGCGGTTCTATGTTGAAGAATATTGGTATTGGTTCACGTATTAAGATTGAACATCTGTTAGGTGAGAAGATTAATTTGAAGCTTTGGGTACGTGTTAAGAAAAATTGGCGTGATGATCCAGCCTTTTTAGCTAGTGCTGGCTATTCATTGAAGGACTTGAATAATTAATGCATCAAACGGCAACTAATTTCTTTGGAATTGTTGTACGACGTCAACGTTATAAAGAACGGGATGCTTTGGTCACAATTCTGACGAAAGAATATGGTTTTAGAACTTTTTTGGTTCGTAGTACGCAAAACTCTAAATCCAAGATATCAGGTTCAGTAATTACGTTTTCATATGGTGAATACTCAGGCGTAGTTCGTGATGATGGGCTGTCATACTTGAATTCGGCTAGTAATATCAAGCAATTTGATGAGATTGTACAAGACATTGAATTAAACGCTTATGCTACTTTTCTATTTGATCTGTATCATGAGGCTTTTATTGATGATCCGGTACCAGATAAATGGTATCGGGAACTCTTTAAGGCCTTGTTGTACATTGATAATGGCTATGATGCACAGATCATTGTCAATATTATGCAGATGAAATTATTAGATGCTTTTGGAGTAAAGCCCAATATGGACGCTTGTGTAGTCGGTGGTGAAACTGAGGGAGTCTTCGATTTTTCGGTTCTTTTAGGCGGATTGATCTGCTCAAATCACTTCGATAATGATATCCATCGTTTGCATATTCCTAAAAGGATCATCTATTTTTTGCGTTTATTTAGCAAAATTAGTTTAGATCAAGTTGGTAAAATTGAAATTAAAGAAAATAATAAAGATTTGATTCAACATGCAATTGATGCGATTTATTTAGGAACGGTTGGATATTATCCTAAAAGTAAGACTTTTATCGATAAAATGAAGCGTTGGCGCTTTTAGCTAATTGACAATCTTTATGAAAATGGTTATATTTGTAATTGTGAAAACAGCGACAGGGGATGGTGGAAGCCCTGATTAAGATTTATGGCGTATAATTTTCATTTGAATATAAAAGAGCAGGACTTTGTCCTGAATTAGGGTGGAACCGCGAATAATCGTCCCTTGCAGAGAGTGCCTAAGTGTACACTGCAAGGGATTTTTTTGTGTTTTGCCTGAAGGGAGAAAACATGGTTAAGAAGTTAAATATACAAGATATGATTCTTACTCTTCAAAAATTTTGGGGTAGTAAGGGCTGCATGTTAATGCAAGCATATGATACAGAAAAAGGTGCCGGAACAATGAGTCCATACACATTCTTACGTGCAATTGGACCAGAACCATGGAATGCTGCTTACGTTGAACCATCAAGACGTCCAGCTGATGGTCGTTATGGTGAAAATCCTAACCGTTTGTACCAACATCATCAATTCCAAGTTGTTATGAAACCAGCTCCAGAAAACATTCAAGAATATTATTTGGATTCATTACGTGCCTTAGGTATTGAACCACTAGAACATGATATTCGTTTCGTTGAGGATAACTGGGAGAACCCATCAATGGGTTGTGCCGGTGTTGGTTGGGAAGTTTGGCTTGATGGTATGGAAGTTTCTCAATTTACATACTTCCAACAAGTCGGTGGACTTCAATGTCATCCAACAACTAGTGAAATCACTTACGGCGTTGAACGTCTAGCATCATACATTCAGGATGTAAACTCTGTTTATGATCTTGAATGGGGCGACGGTGTTTTGTATGGTGATATCTTTAAGGAACCTGAATACGAACATTCAAAATACTCATTTGAAGAAAGTAACCAAGATATGCTTTTCAAATTCTTCGATGAATATGAAAAAGAAGCTAATCGTTTGATGGATCTAGGTTTAGTTCACCCAGCTTACGATTACATCTTGAAATGTTCACATACATTTAACTTGTTAGATGCTCGTGGTGCTGTTTCTGTTACTGAACGTGCTGCTTTCTTATCACGTATTAGAAAAATGGCACATAAGGTTGCTAAAGCCTTTGTTGAGGAAAGAAAGAAACGTGGCTTCCCACTTCTAGCAAACAGTCAAGCAAAGGAGAATGAAAATGACTAAAAATTACTTATTAGAAATTGGATTGGAAGAAATGCCAGCCCATGTTGTAACTAAGAGTGTTAATCAATTTGCTCAAAGGGCAGAGAAATTCCTTAAAGAAAATCGTATTTCTTTTGATTCAATTGAAAAATTTTCTACTCCTAGAAGATTAACAATTCTTGTTAAAGGTATTGCTGATAAACAAACTGATATTGATGTCAAAGCTAAAGGTCCATCTAAAAAGATTGCTCAAGATGCTGATGGCAATTGGACAAAGGCTGCACAAGGATTTGCACGTGGACAAGGCATGACACCAGATGACATTTTCTTTGAAGAACTAAAGGGTGTTGAATATGCTTATATTCAAAAGCATGAAGATGGTCAAAAAGTTGAAGATGTATTGAGCCATATGGATGAAGTCATTAAAGCTATCACATTCCCTACAAGAATGCGTTGGGGTTCATATGATTTCGAATATATTCGTCCAATTCATTGGTTGGTATCTCTACTTGATACTGAAGAAGTACCAGTCAAGATTCTTGATATTACTTCTGGACGTATGACTCGTGGACACAGATTCCTAGGTGAAGATGTTGAAATTGATGACGCTAAGAACTATGTTGAAAAATTGAGATCACAATTTGTTATCGTTGATGCTAAAGAACGTAAACAAATTATTTCTGATCAAATTAGTAAAATTGCTACAGACAATAAGTGGGATATTGATGTTGATGCCGACTTGTTAGAAGAAGTTAACAATCTAGTTGAATTCCCAACAACTTTCTATGGTTCATTTGATAAGAAGTACTTGGAAATCCCTGAAGAAGTCCTAATCACTTCAATGAAGGATAATCAAAGATACTTCTATGTACGTGATCAAAGTGGGAAGTTAGCTCCTTACTTTATCGGTGTTAGAAATGGTAATACAGAACATATCGAAAATGTTATTCGTGGTAATGAAAAAGTTCTTGTTGCTCGTCTAGAAGATGCTGATTTCTTCTTTAAAGAAGACCAAAAGAAGACAATTGCTGATTATGTTGAAAAACTTAAATCAGTTAACTTCCACGTTAAAATCGGTACAATGTATGAAAAAATGGCTCGTGTTCACCAAATTGCTGAATATTTGGCCAAATTATTCAAATTAGATGAAACTGAAACTAAAAATTTATTACGTGCCAGTGATATTTATAAGTTTGACCTTGTAACAAGCATGGTTGATGAATTCCCAGAACTACAAGGTGTCATGGGTGAAAAGTATGCTGAAATTATGGGTGAAACAGAAGCTGTTGCTCATGCTGTTCGTGAACACTACATGCCAATTTCTGCTGAAGGTGAAGTACCTGCAAGTAAAGTTGGGGCAGCCCTAGCTATTGCTGATAAATTAGACTCATTAGTTACTTTCTATGCAGTTGATTTGATTCCTAGTGGTTCAAATGATCCATATGCATTGCGTCGTCAAGCTTATGGTATTGTCAGAATTCTTAATCAATATCAATGGTCATTGAATTTAAATGATCTTCAAGATTACTTGAAGGCTAACTTAACAGTTCCTGCTAAATTAGATTTAAGTAAACATGAAAAAGACATTGATGACTTCATGATTGACCGTGTACGTCAATTATTGAAACAACAAGATATCCGTGTGGATATTATTGATGCTGTTGCTGGTGGTTCAAATGTTGATCCAATCGCTATGATTGATGTTGCTAAAGTGCTACAAAATCATATTGCTGATGATGACTTTAAAGTTATCATGGAAGCATTAGGTAGAATTGTTAACCTATCTAAGAAGGCTAAGTTTGGCTATTCAGACGATTTGACAGTTGACGATTCATTATTTGAAAATCCATCAGAAGCTAAGTTGAAGGAACAAGTAGCTAAAATTAGTGATGATAATGCTGAAGATCTATTCAAACAATTGGCAGCACTACGTCCAACAATTGATTCATACTTCGATGAGAATATGATTATGGCTAAAGATGAAAAGGTTAAGAATAACCGTTTAACACAATTAGTTATTGCTAATAACTTGATTGCTAAACTTGGTGATCTTTCTAAAATTGTTACGAAATAGTTTTATATAAAAAGATAAATCTCTCAATATTCGATCGAATATTGAGAGATTTTTTTTGGAATTAATTAATATATGTATGAAATTTTATTTATTAAAAAATTTACTTTCTTTTGTTGTTTGAATAATGGTTGGTTGTTGCAAATGGATATAGAAAGATGCCATCATGAAACAACATTTGATGACTCAAAAAAATTATGAAAAGTGGTTTTTCAGTAGGTAAAATTTCAAGCATTAATAATATAATTAACCGTAAAGTTTATAATCCTGGATCTTTGGGATTAGAAATTTATTGTTTTGCGAATGATTACATTAGTGCATTTTTATTCACCAAAAGAAGAAATAACGAAGTAATTTTGAATTTGCTTGTAATCTGGTTTACAAAAACAATTTTCATATTAAAATAGTCTAATTACGTGACTTTTGTACTAAACCGTGTATAATAAATAGTTGACAAGCGACTAGTGGTCCCAGTTTGCACTTTTTTGTGGGAGCACTTTTTTATTTCTAGATCGTTAGTGAGCAGTTCAACATGTTTGTTTTCTTGAAATAGATGTGTTAAATTGTGTGCCTGTCTTATAAATATTCTGTGAGGAGGTGTATGCTATGGCAACACGAATTCCTCAGGAATTCATCGATGAGGTTACTGCAAAGACTAATATTGTTGATGTGATTAGTAAGTATGTACAGCTGAAAAAATCCGGTAAAAATTTGTTTGGACTTTGCCCGTTTCATGAAGAAAGAACTCCTTCATTCTCTGTAGCGGAGGACAAACAAATTTTTCATTGTTTCAGTTGTGGTCGTGGTGGAAATGTTTTTAAATTCATTATGGAAATTGAGAATAAGACTTTCCCAGAAGCTATAATTGAAGTTGCTCAAATGGGGAATATTTCTGTACCCGACCAATACCAAGCAAGTACACCATATCAGAACTCTGATAGTCATGTTTTGCTTAAGATGTATGCTGATGCAGCTAAGTTGTACAGCCACATTTTACTAAAAACGGAAAACGGTACACAAGCTTTGAAGTATTTGAATAACCGTGATTTAGGTGAAGATTTAATCAAGACCTTTAATATCGGTTATGCTCCAAATAATAACGATCTCTTATTGCAATTCTTTAAGGGACGGGATGTCAGTGAAGACGTCTTGAGAAAATCGGGATTGTTTGCCGAGAATCAAGAGGGACAATTATTTGATCGATTTCGTGATCGGGTAATGATTCCAATTACTGATGAATCAGGCAATATTATTGCTTTTTCCGGTCGGATTTTGGATAAAACTGCTTCGACAGCTAAGTATCTGAATAGTCCGGAGACGCCAATCTTCAATAAAGGGAAAACATTATTTAATCTGAATAATGCTAAAAAGGAGATTCGTGAAAAAGGCAACGTAATTTTGTTTGAAGGATTCATGGATGTCATTAGTGCCTATAAAGCTGGTGTTACCAATGGTGTGGCTTCAATGGGTACTAGTTTGACAGATGATCAGTTATATACTTTAAGTCGTTTAACTAATCAAATTAATGTTTGTTACGATGGCGATGATCCAGGAGTTGAAGCTACTTATCGAGCTTTGACTCAAATGAATGATAATCGTTTCACTTATGGTGTTATCAGTATTCCCGATAAGAAGGATCCTGATGAATTTATCCGTAGTGAGGGTAATGAGAAGTTTCAGAATTTAACTAATAATGGTGTGCAGACACCAATTTCGTTTATTCTGAATTACTTCAAACGCAACTATAATTTGAATAACGAACATGATCAGTTAGAGTTTTTAAACCAATCTTTGCATGAGATAGTTAAGTTGCAATCACCGGTTGAAATCGATATGTATGTTGGTCGGGTTGCTGACGAAATGGGTGTTTCCAAAGAGGCTATTAACAAGGAATTGGATGCTTTACGTCGACAACAGGCAATTAAAGAACCAGCCAACAATTATAAAGATGTTCAACAGAGAGCTTTAGAGAAAGTAACTTCAAGTGTTAAGCCCAAGTATAATCGTTTGGAGAAATCAGAACGTTACCTATTATATTGGGCAATTAATTATCCCGAAGTTCGTATTAATCTTAAGGGTGATGGATTCAAATTTGTTCATCAGAGTTATCAACGTATTTTTGATAGTTTATTATCTTATGTCGATTCAGACAATGTGGAAGAGGAAATTAATATTTCTGATTTTATGAATGTCTTGGATAATGATGATAAGAATTTGCTAGCCGATTTGGAAATGATGAATATGCCAGAAGAATATAATGATCAAGAAATTGAAGATTATATCAGCAATATCAAAAATTCCAGTCTGGAAGAGCAGATCAAAGAAATTAATGAACAACTAAAAAAGGCGGCGATGGTCGGTGACAATAAATTGCAGTTAGATTTAACTAAGCAATTGATTGAGGTTAGAAGAATTCTTAGCAATTAAGCATACTGGAGGAATATAATATATGGCAACAAAGAAAACAACAGTATCAAAAGAGTTAAAAACTGCTACAAAGAAGCTCATCAAGGATCTTAAGAAAACTGGTAAGATCACTGAAGATGACCTACAAGAAAAGATTATCAAACCTTACAAGTTGAAGGGTGAAGCTCTAAATAACTTCATCAGTGAATTGGAAGATGTTGGTATCGGTGTTGTTGATGACAAGGGTAATCCAAGTAAGCTTGCACTTCTTAAAGAAAAGAGTGAAGAAAAGAAGAGTAAGAAAGAGACTACTACTGCCCCAACAGATATTAAAGTTAATGATCCTGTACGTATGTATTTGAAGGAAATTGGTCGTGTTCCTTTACTTAACGCTCAACAAGAAGTTGATCTTGCTTTGAAGATCGAAAAGGGTGACGAAGAGGCTAAACAAGCTTTAGCTGAAGCTAACCTTCGTTTGGTTGTTTCTATTGCTAAGAGATATGTTGGACGTGGAATGCAATTCTTGGATTTGATTCAAGAAGGTAACATGGGTCTAATGAAGGCTGTTGAAAAATTTGATTACAGATTAGGATTCAAATTCTCCACTTATGCAACATGGTGGATCAGACAGGCTATTACGCGTGCCATTGCCGATCAAGCCAGAACTATTCGTATCCCAGTTCATATGGTCGAAACTATTAATAAGTTGATCAGAATTCAACGTCAATTGCTTCAAGACTTAGGTCGTGAACCACTTCCTGAAGAAATTGGTGCCGAAATGGATATGCCTACTGGTAAGGTTCGTGATATTTTGAAGATTGCTCAAGAACCAGTTTCCTTGGAAACACCTATTGGTGAAGAGGATGACTCACATCTAGGTGACTTTATTGAAGATTCTGATGCTACAAGTCCTGAAGATCACGCTTCTTACGAACTATTGAAGGAACAACTAGAGAATGTTCTAGATACTTTGACAGATCGTGAAGAAAACGTCTTACGTTTACGTTTCGGTTTGGACGATGGTCGTACAAGAACTCTTGAAGAAGTTGGTAAAGTATTTGGTGTTACTCGTGAGAGAATTCGTCAAATTGAAGCCAAAGCTTTGAGAAAATTACGTCATCCTTCTAGATCAAAACAATTGAAGGATTTCCTTGAATAAATAAAATAAACACTCAGTATTCCTGTATAGGATGCTGAGTTTTTTTTTGTAAAATCCAAAAAAGACGTTAATTTATTACATAATTTGATGTTATTAAAATAAAAATATAAATGAATAATTTATTAAAATTAAATCGAAAATTTCAATAACAAGTTAGCCACTTGGACAAAATAAATTGAATCCAA